>CAJONZ010000088.1 GCA_905236065.1 uncultured Bacteroidaceae bacterium
CTTAAGAAAGACGTTCCTGGCTTAGGCTACAAGGACGAAGTCCTCACAGTGAAGGACGGATATGGTCGCAACTACCTTCTTCCTCAGGGTTTGGCAGTACTCGCTACTGAAAAGGCTATAAAGCAACTCAACGAGGAATTGAAGCAACGCGCCCACAAAATCGCCAAAATCAAGGCTGATGCTGAGGCCAAGGGTGCTCAGTATCAAGGCGTATCGCTCGAAATCAAGGCTAAGGTTTCAGAGGGCAAGAACATCTACGGTTCCGTAGGTCCCAAGGAGGTTGCCGCTGCCCTTGCAGAGAAGGGTCTGGAGACCGACGTGAAGTTCATCACCATGAAGTCTGCAAAGGCGCTCGGTTCCTACGAGGCCGTTGTACACTTCCACCGCGAGGTGAACATCACCATTCCTGTCGAGGTTGTCTCTGAGGAACCCATCGTAAAGGCTCCGAAGGCTGCTCCTGCTCCCGTCGTAGAGGAGGCTCCCGCAGCTGAGGAAGAGGCTCCTGCCACAGAGGAGGCTCCCGCTGAGACTCCAGCAGAATAAACAGACGCTTTGTATAAAAGATAACCCACGAGGCTGACATTTTCACGATGTCAGCCTTTTTTTGCGTGACAAAAATCGACAGGCCATCCAGGATAATGGCAATTTGGATTCCTTTGTAGGCAAAATGGTGCTATTAGAGTGTTTAAAACGGATTTTTGCGTGTGACAGTTTGTCGAATAGCTCATTTTTCCGTAACTTTGCCCTGTTTTCTATTTAATAATGTGTAGGGTGCTGAGGTGGTGATGAAAAAGCGATTGGAAATTACTACGAAATCGAACCAGATATCAACTTATATTCTCATCTTTGTTCTTTTCCTCCTTTGTTCTTGCAGTCAAAAGGGCGAAGATGATTTCTTGGTTGCCGAAGCCGAACAGACGCCTGTGAGTTTCAGCATGTATCTTGCCCCGCAGGGCGAGACTCGTGCGGGTGTGCCGGGCGAGATGGACAATGCCACGCTACAGACGGAGGGATTCGGCGTTTTTGCCTATCTGACAGACGAGAAGGACTGGAACGGATCGCCTGCTGCAAAGGACGTCGCCACCCCCAATTTCATGTACAATCAGCAAGTGCTTTACAGTGCGGATGCTTGGACCTATACTCCGCTGAAATATTGGCCAAACGACTTCTCCACGGGAGCGGTCGATGACCAAGACGACGACCGTGCGGACAACCCTGCCACAGGCTCCGTGAACGGCGGTCGGTTGAGTTTCTTTGCCTATGCGCCCTACGTGGAGGTAACTCCCGGTACGGGTGCTGTCACGGGTGAGGCCAGCTATGGCATCACGGCCTTGACGGGCAATACGGCTACGGACGACCCGTTGGTGACCTATAAGCTGAACCCCTCGGTGACCTTCCGGGATGCAGCGGACGCCTCCTTCTCTCTTCCATCGCCCTTTGCCAAGGACAATGTGGATTTGCTCTGGGGCGTTGCTGCCACTAACCACTTCCACACGATACTGAATAACGGAAAATCGCTGACGGAGGGTCTGCCGCTGACCGACCTGACGAAACCGACGACGAGCGAGGCTGTGAATTTCCGTTTCCTCCATGCCACGGGGATGCTCCGGCTGTTGGTGCAGGGAGCCTTCGACGAAGTCAGTCCTGGAGAGGAGAATGTGGATTTGTGGCAGACGCGCATCCTGGTCAACCGCCTGAACCTTGTGGTTGGCAAAAAGGAAGGCGAGTTGAATCTGTGCAACACGACGGCCAATGTGGCGAAGTGGGATGTAGCGGGGAAGGCCGACCAGGAAATTCATCTGTTTAGCACGATGAAAGAGCGCAGGGAGTACGACGAGGGTTTTGCGTATATCAATCTGATGAACCCCACCCTCAACAATGAACGCTATGCCAAGAGGACGATGCCTGTTGATTATGAGGTGACTCCCAGTAACTCCGACTGGTCTGCGATGACTTCCGACATTCTGTCCTCGGAAACTTATATGTACAGCACGTTGACCCCTTCGGTGTTTGAGACATTGCCCGAGGGCGTGACAAACGAGGCCAAGAACGTGCTGAACTTGCCGAAGAAAGACACGGATGGCGACGGAGTGGTTGACTCGGAGGACGAGACGGGCTATGGCATCCTGTTCATACCTGCATCCACGGAGAGTCATGGCAGGCTGAAATCCATCAACGTGCGCATCTGCTACGATGTCATTACGAAAGACGCCTCGCTGGTGCGCAACAAGCCGGCGGGCTTCTCCATCATTCGCAACGACATCGCTCGCACCCTGACCCTTCCCGACGATTATTATTTCGATGCAAACAAAATATACACCCTGCGCATGGTATTGGGGTTGACGACCGTGAAGTTCGAAGTCGATACGATTGATGAGTGGGGTGTGCCCGTCACCCTGACCCCGTTGGTGAAAGACTGGAAGGTGGTGACGACGGAGTTTGACATTTAGTTCTGAGAACGAAAAATAGCAATGAAGAGACTGAACATATTGCTGCCGGCAATCTTCCTGTTGCTGCTGACATTCAGCTGTTCCCATGAGGACGGACAGCTGATGGAGGGCGTTGTCCCGGCGCAGCACCCCACAAGCCTTACGTTCGACGTGAGCGAGGAGCCCTGGCAGGACGAGCGGATTCTTATGACCCGTGGTGCCACGCTGGACGGACTGAAAGGGCTGACGGGCTTTGGCCTGTATGCTACTTCGGCACTGATTTCTTTTACGAATACACAGGTGACGTGGGACAATGTGAATGCAAAGTGGACTTATGCTGGGGAGAAGACGTTGCTATGGCCGGCGACACCGCCCACGCTTTATGCCTATGCGCCGTGGATGGCATCGCCCACGTATAATGCAGGCACGCTGACGTTTACGCCCGGACTGGAAAATACGACCGATTTGCTTTGGGGTGAGACGAACGTGCAGGCGGACGGAACGGCAAAGCTGAACTTTAAACATGCCTTGGCAAAGATTTCCTTCGGGACGATTACGAACCATTCGGGGGCGTCTGTGTCATTGACAGGCATTTCGCTGACAGGAAATTTTTACCAAGACGGGAAACTTTCGTTGAGCGATGGAACCTGGTCGGAGAAGAACTCTTTCACCCCAGCCTCTCAGACCCTTTCGCGCAATCCGGCCTCTGCCGTGGTGGTGGCCAACGATGCCACGGCGAATATTGGCGTGGCTGACGTGTTGCAGATACCGGGGCCGACGGTGGCTGTCACCTTCACGTTCACAGTGGGCGGGGTGGAGCATACAGCGACGGTGAACACCACCCTGACACAGGGTAGGCATACGACCTTTTACGTGACGATACAGAATCATTTTGAAGTAATCATTACTTCTTAGAGACAGGAAATGAAACGATTTGAGGCTTACATATACGCTCTTTTGACGGCTGTCGCCATGGTGCTGACGGGCTGTTCGGCAGACGACGGGAATCTACCTTCGCAGGAGACACGCAGTGGGGTGGTGTTCGGTGCCTGTGTGAAGGCTCCGGCGACTCGTGCGGGACAGGTTGGCGACATGGATTTCAAGGCATTGGCAACGTCGGGCTTCGGTGTGTATGCCTACGGCTTTACGGCTGACGACTTTTCTGCCTCGGTGCCCGCCCATGCAACCTTGTCGGGCCAAATCTCCTATACGGGCACTACCCCCGCAGCGGAACTGACGAATCCCACCGACGTGTTCTTCTATCCGGGCAACTGGACTTATCCGGGAAGCGTGATAGACTGGCCGGATGCCATTCAGAAAATATCCTTCTTTGCATACGCACCCTACGTGGCGTCTCCGGGTGGGAATGAGGGTATCACGGCCATCAGTAGCGGGTCGGGCGACCCGAAGGTGACTTATACCTTGGCCCTTTCGCCCGACAAGGGCGTGGATTTGCTTTGGGGCATCAACGAGACGGACGGCCTGCCTTGGGTGAACAAGACCCTGGCGGACACCTCCGATGGCAGCGGAGCCGTGCTCTTCACCTTCCACCATGCGCTGAGTGCCATCGGCTTTCATGTGCAGGCGATGATTGACAAGAAGAACGAAACGGGCAACCTGACCGACGTTTCGGAGGTGGCAAACTTGCTGGGTACGAGCGAAAACTATAAGATTACGGTCAAAAAACTGACGATAACCGGTGCCTTTTATCAGAGTGCCAAGTTAAACTTGAACAGCACCTCGGCCTACATGCCAAAGTGGGAGGACAAGACGGACGAGGCATCAAGGACGCTGACCGTTGGGAACAGTTGGGTGAATGCGGCGTTTCGTCATCCGGACGACGTAACACCGACGACAACGGCCGCGGCGGAGAGCATAATGACCGGCTCCTTAACGGGTGTCACGCAGACCGCCCAGCAATTGCTGATTGCCAAAGATGGCGATGTGGAGCGTTGTTTCTATGTGATACCCAACAGCACGGCGAATGATTATACCATTGCGATTGACTGGTGTATCAGTGGCAAGGCTCCCAATGGCAGCTATATCTTTGAGGATAGGCACTCTGAGGTGCCGCTGACGGCCTGGACATGGGAGCCCGGAACGAAATACTATTTCAATTTCGTGATGGGCCTGAAAACCTTTAAGCTGAGTGTGGATGCCGTGGACTGGACTTCGGAGACGAAGACGGTCAACATCGCCACGGAGAACGGCACCAGCGCAAGTGAATCGCTGGCAAAAGGAAGAAGGTAGCCGAAGTGAAACTGAAAGAAATGACATGATAGAATAGATGATGAACGTGAAAACCAATATAATATATCTGCGCTCTGTCTTGCTCCTCTTGCTGATGATGGTAGCAGGAAAGGGAGACGTGTGGGCCGAGACGACGTCGGCTACGGTGTTGATGACCTATGTGGATTATAATAACCCGAACACGGCATACGGTGTGATTACGGGAGATGATGTAGCCGAGGCAGGATATAATGTGGTGAATGACGGGTATGTGGGATTTGGCAATACGAGATGGAATGTGAATTATATCACCTATTTGCAGGTGGATGCTTCATCGGTGGAAGCTGGTGAGATAACCCGTGTGACATTGAGTTTCAAGGGCTCTGGTTCTGCAGCATCCCCTAAAAACCGTGCCTCTGTCTATGGGGCTGGTTATAATAATTCCACGTGGTCAAGCACAATGACATATAATACTGCTGACAAGTCAATAACTCCAGTGGGTTTTACTTATACGACGACATCTGCAAGATATGATTCTTTTGAGGACGTGACCTTGGACATCACAGAGGCGTTTTTGGAGGATGGGGATAAGAAAGCGACCATTATCGTCTATGAAACTGCCGCCGACCACAGTTACATTAAGAATCCTGTTGTTACAGTTGAATACACGCCGTATTATAATTATACGGTTCAGTCCAGTCTGGGAACAGCCATACAGACTGGCTCACAATTGAAAGGGTCAACCATTTCTTATCATTACCCGGAGTTTGAGCTGAATGCCGGAAAATTATATCAGGCAGCCAAACAAGTTGACAATCCTTGGTATGGAAAATCGTTTTCCCTGACTACAAACAATCAAACGGAGACGGTTTCTTATAGTGAGGCTGTGTCGGATGTCGTATATTATAAGGAAGCGGAAAACATAACAGGCGCAAATGTTCAGTCTGGTAGCAATGCCGATATCCGTTGCTCTGGTGGCAAGGGTGCCGCTTTTACCAATGACACGAAAATGACCACGTTGCCAGCAGGATACTATAAGGTCTGGGGACAGGTCTGGGGTAATGCTGCCACGACGTTCAATATTGCTGCTCCGCAAAATGTTGCGGGGAATATTGTGTTCCAAAATGTTTGGACACAGGCTACGACAGGTTCGCTTACAGAGCGTGAAGCAAGTTTCCAGATGGAAAGCGGTGACGTCCTCATTCGTGCAGGAGGTGACAAGAACCACATGCTTGATGCGGTTTACATCAAAGCGCTGTTTGCTTTCAAGACTGGAGGCAGTGAGGTCGGGAAAGGCGCGACGCATACTTATGACAGTGGTGACATTTATGGACATGATGGTACCGTTACCTATGAGATTCGGAATGCTGACAATACACAAGTCCATACAGGTCCAAACCATGTTGCCACGGTGAACCCAACAACAGGCGAGGTTACGGGTGTGCATAATGGAACGGCTATTCTGAGAGCGAAGAAAACGATAGATGCGGAATACCATACCGACCACCTTATTACCGTAACGGGTGGTAGTTGGGCATCCTCCACTTGGTCGCCGGAAACGCCTGGTGCCAACGATGCTGAGACTTTTACCTTCACGGGTGCGGGCGAAGGGCTGCATTCCACTACCAGTAAAAGTGGAAGAATCGAAGTTGAGTTTGGCAATGCGGCAGAAGCAAGAACGGTGGAAACTGTAGTAGGAAAGTATGCCCTCTATGCCTTCGATGGCAATGGCTATAGTCACACGCTTGCTTCTTTTGGGATTCCCAGCATGGGTACTTATTATGTACTCAAACCAACAACAAGTGGCTCCATAAAAATTCATGGCTTGATGAGTGATAATGACAGTATCAGGTTGGTGGATGCGACAGGAAAAGTCTTGGAACGAATCGCCGTGGATGATGCAGACATAAATGTTTGGAAGGATTACAGTTTCAATACGTTGTTGGTAGGTGGTAATACTTATTACATCTATGCTCGAACAGGATGGATGGGGTCAGATGAAATCAAAAAGACACCGACGCTTTATTTGAACAGTCTGACCTTTACACCGATGGAGGGTACGACCATCAGTTTGATAGACCAGTCGTTGTTGTTTACCGCAGAAACTAATGCAAACAGAAATCAGTTGGATAGAACCATACCTGGCTTTAAACTGACTTTTGGTGGTGGCGACGGAGTAAAATATACAGGTGGAGGATTTTTTGTTGTTCGAAATGCTGAGGCAAGTTCAGAATCCCAAAATGGACAATTCACGATAACCCCTCGTATCGCGGATGCGGATAAGAACGATGTCACTTTTACCAGTGTAACGTTGAATACTGGTGCAAAGCCGTCGGGGGTGGGGGATAATCCCGGCATTTATATTTATAAAGAGAATAATGCACTTGTGTTTAATAATAAAACGGTTGCACATGCCCAGAATAATACTTACGATTTGACAGGGCAGGACATTCATGAACTGACTATCAAATTAAAGGGAGAAGCATCCGCGAAGACTTTGGGATTCCATCTGAATTCTATCACCTTCAAATATACGGTAACAGGAGGCAAATCTCTTGATACATCCAAGGGCGAGGTGGAGTTGAAACTGGCTAATGAGAATTTTTTGTATGGGTATGAGGGAAAAACGGTTGATGATGACCTTTATTTCAAATCTCCCATAGCTTTTGATGGCGATATTTCTGTTACTCCGGCTGATGCGGATGGAAATACTGGGCTTGTGAAAGTTCTCGACGTGCTTGACAGTAAGGGAAAAGGCAATGCGTTAATCCACTTTGGAACGAATGTGCAAAAATATGCTTCGGGCGTAAATGAGGGAAAAGTAGAGTCTTTCGACGACTACAAGATAAATGTCAAGCGAGGTGTATATGAGTTTACCGCAGCGTTTGCCGAGACCCCCTATTTTAAGGCGGCAACGGCAAAGACCAGAGTCTATAGCCGAGATTATGAGGAAACGCCGGAAAAAGTGTTGAACAAAGATGAAAGTTACACGGTGCCTGTGGGTGCGGGACTTTTCTTTGCCTTGACGGCTACCAGTGCGAGCGGAACGGAGATTATAGAGCTGACCAACGTGGTGAATACGTCTGCGACGGCCAATGGCGAACGCTTCCTGACAACGGCTGTTTCCGACGGTTCGGTAACCATAACCAATCGTGGTGACCAACCTATTACGATTACTAAGATTGAAGTTTATCGTAAGCAGGGAATCCTGAACATCGATTATGCGGGACAAGGCATGGACGGCAATGTGTTTTTCTTTGGTCAAAATTATACTCCCTCTTTCACCATCACGGGCGAAGATGGAATCTCCGATAAATACAAGGCTACAGGAACATATAGTATTACAAAGTCTTTGAGTGGTGTCACGCTGCCAGTTGCTTCAACGGGAACATTAAATGTCAGTGAGGATGCCGACCAAGGGTATGTTGATGTAACGCTGACGGTTGAGCCTCTGGATGGGCAAGAAAAAGACTATGCTCCCATCAGCAAGACTATTCGCCTCTATGTGATTGAAGGAATGTGGGATTTCAGAGAATATAAATCTTGGCATCATCGTCTGTTGTTTGGTTCTGCGGGATGGTATGGAGGCTATACGGAATATAATCAACTGCGTGATACGGAGGACTTTGAGTATTTCATACAGAACGACGGGGAACCTTTAATACTGACGCTTGGACTGGAGTCACGCTACAAAATGCGAATGACTTGGGCTAAGAATAATGGCGATGGTCGTCTGCATCTTTTTGGTCAGGGTAGCAATGAGCAGAACAAAGCTCGCTATGGTCATGGCGGCATTTTAAGAGTGCCCGTCCAGAAAGGTATGCTTGTGGAAATCAATGCCTATTCAAATGGAAATTACTCAGAAATGGACTTGGAGGGACTGAACGACGAGAAAAACGTGGCGCTTGTCAATCATTTTGAAGTACATGAAAATGCAACGTCACAGTTCTTCATTGCTAATCGTGATGGCTATTTTGACATTATAGACCCTTCTTATAATCTTGACCTTTACATCAACTATATTAAAGTTTCTGCCAAAATGGTGTTCAGATACGGGGAAGAAACGTTTATCTCACCCCGTGGAACGCCTGGTAATCCAGATACTTTTGAAAACCCCATTGTCAATAAAGGCGATGGCGGTACAACTTTCACTTTCACTAAAACGGCTTCTGCGCCAGCCGATCTTGTTACAAGTATCAACGCGGAAGGCGTAGCTACCTTACGTTCTGCAGCTGAAGGGTATTATACGGTGAATGTGGATGGTGCAGGCTCAGGGTTGTTGGCTGGGAAATCTGCCTCTTATACGGCTCATGTGGTGACGATGACGACTACGTCTGTTACTACAATGGTCAGCACCTCTTCCCAAACTTTTGACCTGAAAGACAGGGTGTCTATTAGTTTGGGGGCTGGTGAAACGATCACGAACGAATATGCCAAAAGCAAAGTAACCTTCAGCCTTGATAAGAACGATGAATATCTGCGTGGTGTGTCAACCATTGACGAAAATGGTGTGCTGACCGTTGTGGGTGCCGCCTATCTTACTGTTACTGCAACGCTTGGCACCATTTCGAAAGATTTCAATGTCATTATCAATGGTGCTGGCATCGTAGATAAGTCTCCAGTTGTTTATAGCAATGCAACATCATATACGGTGAAGACTATCGGAGATTTTTGGGGTGATCCTTATAAAGTAACGGATTTCAGTTTTGATAAGGCGAGGATGCTTGCAGGCATTAAGGGAGATTTGACTGGTGTTACGTTGGAAGGACCTGTTTGGCAGAATAATAATTATGAACTCAAGATTAATTTACCTGGCAACGGAAAAGGTGGCATCGTTCCCATTTATATTCAGTATAAGCATCAGGCGACAGGAGACGTCGTTTATAGGGATTCTGCCGTCTTGACGGTTGCTTACCAGGAAAAGGTTTGGGATTTTGATAAGAATCTGATTGGAGAACTTTCTGACTGGTGGCCTTCGTCCTCTCGCTTGATAGCTTCAAAAACAGGAGATTGGGAAACCACTGCCACTTTTGACGAACCAACAGACGATGACGACCCTAATGCCACCACGCCTGGCGGCCATACTGATACGCACGATTGGAAGTTTGTACGAAAAATGGGAAGAACCCATCCGGAGTCATCCATCATTTATTACTACAATCATTCTGTGGCGGGCATCAATGCGCTGGTCATTCCAAGCACAGAGGGCTTGAAAATCAGTTCGACCAAAAGCGGCAAGCAAATGGGTGTCGAAATGATGTCAACGCGAAAGGTGAGGGATGGATATGAAAGAGGATATGCCGAAGCCAATACTCCTTACGATTGTCGTAATCTCATGCTTTTACGTGGTGGTAGGTTTGTCGTGCCGAAGGTGAAACCAGGCCAGTGGATTGAAGTACGCTGGACACGCCACCAAGAGGATATGGCCGAACGTCTGACCATGGAAAATCTTTGCGACGTGGAGGGGAAGTACATCAGTGAAATCTATAAGATTGGAAACTGTTTCTACAACCTGCCTTGGTCCACGAGTACATATATGTTCCAAGTGGCACCTGAGGGAACGGACAAAGGCGACGGCACGACGGTGACACTTGATGAAGATGGTTGTGTGGATGCCGTGTTCGAGGTGGCCGACAACATTTACATTAGTATTCAGCAGATTGAACTCCATGAACCGGGATGGAATTATCTTTCTTCAATGGTGACCCAATTGAATGGATATGTGGGTGCTGCACCTGTTGAGCCGGAAGATGGTTGGACGCTGGATAAAGACCCTTTGACGGACGCACCTAAGTTAGCTTTGCATTATGTGTTGGATGGAGAGAACAGTTTGACCTTGCTGCCTAAACAGCTTCAGAATGCGCCCAATGCCCCCCATGAATGGAATTTTGAAGCCGACCCGACTTTTGAGGATGCCGATTTGGAGTTTGACAAGGATTTGTCGAATGGAGCCAAGTTGACTTACAAAAACGGCTGGGGCAAGGTGCGAGTGACGCTAACCAGCTATTCACAAAATCTGAAGTATGTGGCCAACCACAAGCAGTGGGTTATCACCTTTGGACAGGCACCCCGTCAGACTTATCCTTACACGTGGGACTTCACGAAATATTACGAGACAACAGCCGATTATATAGGTGCTTATAACACCTGGTCAAGGGATGTTAAGACCCATTCGATTCTGTATAATAATTACAACACCAACATTTACGCCTCGTATTATGTGGAGGGAGCCCAGTTGCCCAGTTATAATCTGTGGAAGAAGAAAGGCAACGGCCTGTTGCCAGAGACGGATGGCTTGGGCTTTGTCCTGAATGCTGATGATAATGACGAGAGCGATGCTTCCACAAAAGACAATGATGCCACCTTGGCATTGAAAATGGAGAATACGGTGGCCGATGCAGGTGTCAGGGCCTCGGCAGGTAATACATGGAGGGCAGATGGCTATTTGAGCATCGGAGCCGGTGGAAAGATAATTGTGCCCAAACCGGGGGCAAGTTACGATGACTATTATATATATATAAGGTGTAGCACGGAACCATCAGCGGTCACGAATACCCTTAAAATCACCAGTGAAAATGCTACCGCAAACAGCACTTATTACGATGTTGCCGAAGACGTTGACGACGATGGCACCGATCAATACAAATATCGCTTTACGGATAATGAAAATGCCGAGTTGACTTTCTCCGCAGATACAAAAGTCTATGCCATTGGTGTGACGAATATTTTCAAGCAGATGACTCCTATTGGTGACAAGGCATGGGCAACGGAGAGCCGCCGTCGGCCTATCGACCATGCGCTCACGGGCTATCTGACTACGAATCCGACAGGAGCATACGCCAGCATCGAGAGTGCGACGAATCCTACCTATACCTCTAATGGAAAAATCGCCAACATCAAGATTAATGACCGACGTTATGTAGTGCCGGCAAAGAATGGCGTGATTCTGAAGCAGACAACAAGTTTGTTAAACAACACGGGCTACTCAGTTCCGCTTTTTGTTCCTGCCGTCACAACGGCAGAGGATGGGGCCGCTGACTTCACGGGCAATATGTTGATGGCCAATCTTGAAGAACGTACGCTGACCCAAGAGAAGGAAACAGGTGTGCTGGATGACGACGAAGATGCCATTGACGACACAGGCAGTTTTTCTGGCGATTACACCCGCTTCATCCTCTCTAAGACTTATATGACCTGGACCCAGGTGGATGATGCTGCTGCCACCCCTGATGCAGGCAACCATGCGGGAGCCGACGCCGCCTTCTATCGGCTGCACATCTATGGCGATGGAAAGGATGTCATGGCGGCCAACAAGGCTTACCTCCTGCTGCCTACCAACAAAGTGCCTAAGGCATTGTGGGACGACACGTCCGCCCCTGCCCCTCGCCGCTATGTCGGCATTGTGGGCGAGAGCGAGGTTACAGGCATCGAGGACCATTGGGTCGACGATACGCAGCCCGCCGACGAAAAACTCTTCAACCTCAACGGCCAGCAGCTCAATCCCGACCGTCCCCTTTCGCCCGGCGTTTATATCCGGGGCGGCAAGAAAGTGCTGATAAAATAGTTTTTTGGGGAGCTAGAAGTTCTAGAAAGACTAGAAATCCTAGATAGGCTAGAAAGGCTAGCCTGACTAGAAAAAAAATAGAAAAAAATGATGCAAAGACAAATCTTCATATTCTTCATTCTCGGCCTACTCTGTAGCTGTTCTGCAGAGCAGGCCACCGACACATTGCCTGCGGAGGCCGAACAGACGGCTGTATGTTTCGATGTGAGTCAGGTGGAGACCCGTGGCGGTTATATGGGAGAGCTTGACTTGGACGGACTAAAGAATCACACAAGCTTTGGTGTCTATGCCTACTATTCAGGACAGCAACTGTGGTCTGCCTACGCCACCTCCGCTACGGTCGCCGCAGGTAAGACGTGGCCCAACTTCCTGTACAATCAGCGTGTCAGTTGGAATACCAGCAGCACCCAATGGTACTACGACCCCGTGAAATACTGGCCCAATGGTACAGGTACGACCGACGACACCCGCTGGATGGGCGAGAACATGGAGCGGGTCAGTTTCTTTGCCTATGCTCCCTTTGATGAACTGAAAATCAACACCGAGAATCTTTCCGTCCTCAACGACCCTTCTTCCACACCTTCCTATGGCATCAAGGCCATCAATGGTACAGGCCTGTCGGAGACAACGGCATACACGGAGAACTACTATGCCCCGACCGTTGATTACATCATGCCTGCCGACGGAACCGTGAAGAATGTGGACTTGCTATGGGCCACGCCCCACCTCGATTTGTTGAAGCCCTCGGTCAATGCAAAGATTCCATTCACCTTCCACCATGCCCTTGCCGCCCTCCGGGTGATGGTGCAGCGTGTCTATAACGACGGCTTGCCCGGCGACGAGACGCAGAGCCCCGATAACGAGAACGATACACGTATCTTCCTGAGCGGCCTGAAGCTGGTGCCCGATGGGGTGTCCTGGTATAAGGGCGGCACCCTGAACCTTGGCGATGGCCATTGGAGCAACTTCGTGACAGGCTCTGCCGTGGATGCGAACAAGGTTTTGACCTATTCGCCTTCCGACATGGACATCCGGCTTTCGGGTGCAGCTGTCGATTTGGCGACGGTCTTTGCCGGAGATTATGATGCCGCCTTGATGAATGTACGCAACAACGAGTTCTTCAAATGGGACAAGAAATACAACGCTTCTGGTCTGCTTGACGATGCTGGTGAGGTGGTCGGTGTCATTGAAACGCCCCGTTTGGTCGGCAAATCGTCCAACACCTTCTTTTTCCTGCCTCAGACCGTGACGCTGACCCCCTACGTATCCTACTCGTTCGTGACCCGTGACGATGCCCTTGAACTCAACTACCTGACCGATGCGGATGAGGCGCACCGCTATACCCGCATTTATCATGAGAACATGGCGGGTAACACGCTCACCCTCAACATTGAGCCGGGCAAGAAATACACCCTTCTTTGCCTCATCGGTGTGGAGAGTGTAGAGTTTCTGGTCGTCAGTGTGGAAGACTGGGATTTCCCGCTTCGCTACACCACCAACGTCGGCACGTGGACAGAGACGGGAAAGGAAAAAACCTTAGATGAGGAATAATATGGTAAATCGTAAATACATTCTTTTCTTTTCAGTCTTGTTGCTATCGGCTTGTACCGACAAGCTGTTGGACGCATTCAATGCCGATGCCGAGGATTCGGAGGGCATGGCGTTCACCCTGAACGTGCGCGAGCAGAAAGACATGGCCTATGACTATGGCAGCACCCGTGCAGCCACAGGCGACTCCGAGGAGCTTGCCAACGAACTTTTTGGCGCACGTCCCCTTTCTGGTGAGAGTCAGGGCATTCAGCTCTACACCTTGCCCCTGCCCGTGATGGGCATCCACCCCGGCACCGTGGGACAGGGCGATCATAACAGCACCACCTTGGCCAGCCGTGCCACGGCGGCGGACATTGTCTCTGCGGGCAGTTCCCCCCTCAACTTCCACGACTCGCTGACCATTTGGGGCTACACCAATACCGGTTATCAGCTTTACAAGCAGAACCTGGTCAAGAAGATACAGGGGTGGCGCACTTCCATCCACTGGCCCTACGGACAGGGGGAAACCATGCGCTTCTATGCCGTCTCGCCTTCGTTGGAGAATGTAGATATTCTGGTGGATAATTCCAATACAGTGGGCTATTCCGAGGCACCACAGCTCACCTACAAGGTGCCCGATGTTCCCAGCAAGGACGGCATCGACCAGCGTGACCTTTTGTTTGGCATGTCACAGGAAATCAGCATTGCCGCCGGCCCTCCCGGAAAGAATGGCGACGGTCAGGGCGAATACGAGTCAACAGGTACCACGGAGAAAGAGCAACACCTGGGCGACGATGACAAGAAAATCAACTTGGACTTCCAACACCTGCTCACGGCCATCCGCTTTGCACAGGGAAAAATCCCCGTGGGGGTTCACATCAAGCAGATTAAGTTGGAGAATATCAAGAACCAAGGCACCTATCTGCCCGATGATGACGACGACGTGCTGATGCCTTGGCAGGTCGTGGCTGACAAGGGGCGTTGGAACGTCGAGTCCGCCACGGAGGGAAACTATACGCTGACCACCGACTGGACTTCGGAGCAATATCAATACACGGCGTCGGTCAATCCAGACAATTCCTCCGAGCATGTCTATAAGAATGCGGGGGGGGAGAACGTCTATATTGACGGTGGGCAGATTCTCTTCCTCATGCCCCACAACATCACCGCTGCGGCAGAGTTGCTGGTCACCTGCGACGTAAAGATTTATGAACGCGATGCGAACGGCGACCTCCTGACCGACGGTTCCGGCCACTATATCGTGCAGAAAACCTGTTCCAACATTACGCTGAAAGCCAGTCTGCAAGGCTGTCGCTGGAAGAAAGGCTATACCATCACCTATTACCTGAGCGTCGGCAAGGTTTCGGAAGGCTACTACTTGTTGGCGGAGCCAGTGGCCGCCACCTCCAACAACCACGAGAGCAGCGACGTTCCCGTCTCCGGCTCGTTTACGATTCACAGCTACCGCAACTATCTGGACTACTCAGACAATGAGGCGGGCACCGATGTCTTCACGGCTGTACCCTGGCAGGTGACGGGCTTCTCCGATGCTGAGGACGGAATTTATGACCCTGCAAACTGTCCTGCCTGGCTGACTTCCATCTCCGGTTTTGCCATGGAACCGGCCAAGAGCCCCATACCCGTCAATGGTAGTGGTACGGGAATGAGCCAGCACGTCAGCTATCAATTGAAAAAGCAGGAAATTGTAGCTAGCAAAAGTCACACGACCATTCTGGATGCCAACCCTACGGTGAGCAATTTTGACTTGTCCAATAAAATTCCTGACGGCACCTCCTCTGGCACATCCCGATCATCTCAGGAAACCGCCAACTGTTACATCGTCAATGCAAAAGGCAGCTACACTTTCCCGACAGTCTATGGTAACGCAATAGGCGGTAATCCGTCGCTTCTGGGTGATAGCCGTTTCAAGGACCATGAAGGGAACACAATCACTTCTGCCTATATTTTTACCCAGACAAGCCATACGATATATGCCGACAAGGATGTTACCTCCGAGGTTGTTTCGGCTACAGACCAAACTGCCGGGTGGCGAGCCAAGCAGACCTTGGAAACCTTTTATGTCACGGGACCCAAACGGACGTATGCTGGGCTTGGGGAAAATGAAACCGCGAAAGACCCGATAGTCGAACTCTTATGGCAGGACTATGCTTCGCAGATGTTTTCCTCCATGGCCTATAGCGAGGGAAACTATATTACTTTCACCGTTGCCAATCCTGCCCCCTGCAATGCGGTCATTGCTTTGAAGGGGTATAAGGCAACCGTCACCACCACTACCAAATACAAAACTATATACGCAGAGGGTGAATCTGCCGCCGTGACGACGACACCAAGCGTTTCCGACACGCCCGACATTCTTTGGACTTGGCACATTTGGGTGACCGACGAGGTCTATCCAAACTCGACTTCTGCAGATGTGGATTTGGAAACCAACTATCCCTCCTACGCGAACGGAAGTAAGTTGGTGGCACTGAAAAACGCCGATGGAAGCAACGCGGGCATCAGCCTTATGCCCGTCAATCTGGGTTGGGTACCAGCTGACGATTCGTTCGGCAAGGTGGAACAGCGCAACATCTGGGTGGAGATTGCGCAGACGCAGCCCAGCGGAGATAAACAGAAAATCCACCTGTGCATTCACCAGGATGCCGTTCAGGAACTGATAACGGGCACCAGTACGGTCTATCAATGGGGCCGTCCTACCGCCTTGCCAACGGTGAAGACGGTGGCCGGCGACGACCGTACCATTTACAACAATGCAAGTTCGCCTGTGGCCATGTCCGATGGCAATTTCTCCAATGCTGCCGGAAGTTTCATGCACGACTTCCTGCAACATCCCAATTCCCTGATGTACAACCTGGCTTCCAGCAATGCGTGGTGGAATCTCGCAAACGGTGAGCCTGCCTATTGGGCCGACGGTACGAAGACACTCTACGACCCTTGTCCGCCAGATTTCCAGATGCCACCGAATACGCTGTTCCGTTTCTTCTCCAAGAAGGGGGCGGGCGACAACCTGATATCGAACACCGAGGCAAACCAGCTGAATCTCTGGGGCGATAACTGCTGTGCCGAGGGCAAGGGTGCCTATATCTATGCCCGGCCCAAGGAGACCAACCGCTACGGACAGACGGTTTTCATACCCTCTTCGGGCTATTGGAACGGTAACGTTGCCGGACTGATGAAAAGCCACTATCAGGAAGCCCTCAGTAGCTATTTGTGGACGACGGGAAAAGGTGTGTGTGTGTTGATGAAGCCCGTGTGCAACCAATACACGCACGATGCGTTCAAGTACGACCTTGTCCTGCCTTACAGCACTGCCATGCCCGTCCGCCCCATGAAGACGGAATAGTGCAGAACCACTTTCGTTTTCGTTCTTAACCGTTGAAGTCTCCGTTCTTAACCATTCGTCTCTCCGTTCTTAACTGTTGAGATTTCCGTTCTTAACCGTTGCGAATGTGCTTCCGTACCATTCAGAAATTGACGCAGAACTGTAGCGAAGAATACAGTTCTGCGTCATCTTGAATAGAGTTCTGCGTCGTCTCCGATAGAGTTCTGCGTGAATTTTGCGTTTTCGCACTGCGGCTCCCTAACCTTACCACTGGTCGGTTTGCCGCGAAGGGTCGAAGACCACGGTAATGCTTTCGGGACCAACCAGTTTGTCATCGCCCGGCGAGAGTTCATCTACGTAGGCGTAGCAGTAGATGAAGCCACTCTCCCAACGGATGGCCATGTTGAGCAGGTTGATGGTCACCTTGCCCGAAGCGGTGGTGCCGGGGGTCACGGTGTAGGCACTGCCGTCCCATGTGTAGGTGCCTAAGGTGCCACGGGCTGTGATGGTGATGTTGGGCACGTTGTTGTCGTTCAGCACCTGCGGCACGGCCAGGATGATGTTGCCGGGGGCGTAGTTGTAGTGCTTGCCTGTGTTTGCGGGCTTGCCAGAGCGGTCGAGCAGTTCTTTGCCGGCATGGCCGTCTCCGTTGTCAATGTCGTAGCCTAAGCAGTTTTCCCCTTTCCCGCTCCAGTCGATGCCGTCGATGTTGTCAACGGAGGTGGTGCCAGTGGCTGCCGGTGTGCCTTCAAAGTAGTCGTACATGTAGGTGTCGTTCAGCATCACACGCTTTTTGTTCTCGTCGAAACGGAACCAATAAGGGTTCTGGATGTAGTGGTTGACGGTGGTGCTGCTCAGGCTTCCTTGGTTGACGTAGGGGAAGGTGGTCTTCCCGGTGCCGGCATCATAGGTGGGCGTGAAGAGGGCACTGGTGTAGATGTTGTTGAACGACATGGTGAGCTTGCCCTCGGCGGTTTTGTTGCCGTTCTGGTCTTCGTTGGCCGTGCGAACCCAGCGTTGCGTCTTGACTTCCGTCACGACGCCCTTGGCGGTCAGCCAGGGGGTGTCGTCGGGGAGGGAGTCGCCGACGGCCAGTGTCTTCGTGTTTCCGTATCGATCTACGTATTTGTCATAGACATCAGTATAATCGGTGGTCGTCGTGCCGTCGGAGAGGGTGACGGTGTTCGCAGTGACGGCGGTCACCTTGAGGGTTCCGTTGGCAGATTTGGCATAGACCATCTTGTCGGCCCCTGTCATCCAGGCATAGAGGCGTACCTGTGCCAGCATGTGGTGGAAGCGGTGGGGTACGCGGCTGGGGATGCCCTTGTCGAGCAGTGGGTACTGGTCTTTGGAACCGTCGGCCTGTAGGTCGCTTATCATGAAGTCGCTGTGCTCACCGGCATCCTTGTCCATGGTGTAGGCAATCTTTCCCATGCCCAGGCTTTCCCCCACACCGCTGGAGGTGGGGACGATGGAGATGCCGTACTGGCCGACGCTCCCGCTGCCAACCGTCTCGTTGTAGGGATAGTAGGCCCAGAACGTGACACGGTCGTACTGGCTACCGGTTTTCAGGTTGGGCCAGAAACGGATGGGGGCGTAAGTGAGGGTACCGTCGTTGTTGATGTCGGCCTTCTGGTTGTACAGGAAGTTGGCGGTGTAGTAATCGTTCAGGACTTTGAGGCGCTCGGCCTTCTCGTTCTCTGTGAGTGCGTCAATCTCCCCCGCGCTCATGTTGGCTTGTGTCGTCAGGCTGGCCCATGTGTGTTGCTCGGTGTAGCAACCGAAGATGCCGACGGAATAGGTGTCGGTCTTGGGCACGACCGTGCCCTCGCTGTTCATGACGTAGTAGGTGCGGTCGGCGGTGGCAGGCAGTGCAGTCTCCAGTCGGTTGACGAGCGAGGCGTTGGCGCGTGTGTCTGTAGCCAGCTGGCTGCTCACCACCGTGGCGGAGAAGGCAATGCCTTCCTGCTGCTCCTCGGACTGCGTCGTCCCGGAGGGGATGGTTTCTGTCCCATCGTCGTTCCAGTCGGAACAGGCGGTGAGGAAGAGGAGGAACGTGAGAAGTGAAAAATGAAGCTTCATAGTTTGTATAGGGGAAAGTTCTCCCGTTACTTTATTACAACTTTCAGGTGGCCGAAGATATAAACACCCTTGGGCAGGCCCGGATGGTTGTGACGCAGGGTCGCAGGCGTTTCGTTGCGAGCCACGCGACGGCCTTGGAGGTCATAGACATCGCAGGGCCAAGGGGTATCCGTGTCCTCGGAGAACGCTGCGTTCTCGAAGGGCTCTACGTCCTCCTCGGATTCCGTGTCGTCGGTTTCTTCCGTGTCACCGGCGAAGCGAACCTTGATGTAGCGGATGCTTGCATGGTCTTTGACTTCGGGCTCATAGACGTAATAGACCTTGTTGTGATAGACGTAGGTGTTGTGGCGCTGTGCCTTGGTGGCGTTGCGAGCGTCTGACCAGTGGGCGTTCTCCCTCTGTCCCTTTGTGGCTACATCTGCGGCAGTGAAGTTGGCGGAAGCGGTGATGGTGGTGTATTCCATGTGTCCGCGCCACCAGTTCTCGTTCGTGTAGAAGCCTGGCTTCTCCACGGCTGGGTCGTAGGCGTAGAAGTCGAGCGAGCCATGAGCACCCACAGTGTTGCTCCACGGAATGCTGTCGTTGTTGACATTTCCCTTGCCTGTGAACGGACGACCGAAGACCATGACGGCGTGGGTGGACATGTTGACTTCGCCCGTGCCGTCGGGGTAGTCGGGTTGGCCACTGCCCGTATCAGAGCCGATGTTCTGATCCAGGTATTTACCCTTCAGCTTAATCTTTGACGCATCGTCGAGCACCGTTGGCGCACCGTTGGGCAGGTAGAGGTCAACGTGGGGCTTGATGGCCGTCGTGTTGTCGCTGCGCTTGGTGATGGTGGTTCCGTCCTCAGCGGTGATGCTGGTCTTCGGACTGGCGGTACGGATGACGACGGGCCAGCCTGCGGGGATGAACTGTGGGTTACCCATGCCGTTGAGTTGGCTGACAGAGTTGAGCACCACTTCGAGCGGTCCGGGCTTTGCCACAGTGCAGGTGAAGGCGGCATCGACGGTGGAGTTCAGTCGGCTGTCGAACGGTACATAGTATGAGCTGTAGTAGTTATAGATGTTGGCACCGTTGTCGTCCTGACCCTTCACCTCGCCCTTCTGTACCTCCAGGCGGAGTGGCATACTGTTGTTGTAGGGCCAGTCGCCGGGGATGCCGACGGGTTTCAGAAGCCACTTGGTGTCTTGGATGCCGTAGCTCTTTCCATCGTCAGACCATTGGTGTCCCTCGTAGTAGTCGCCCGTCTCCTCCAACTCATTGTCAGTGTGGACGGTGATGCGGTAGCGGTGGGCGGCATCGATGCTGAGGTAGTTGGTCTGGATGTTCTTCGTCACGTTGTGGTCGGCATCGGTGTCCCAGTTTCCAGGGATGACATCGAGTGTGCGGAAGGTGAAGGCCGTACCGCCGATGTCGTCCATGCGGAATGGGGTGGCACTGCCGACGGCGGTCACCATCTTGGTGGTGCCAGCATCGCCAGAACCAGCCACGCCGTTGACGTAGAGACCCTGTGTGCCGAGGCGGTATTGGCTATAGCCTGCGGTGCCTGTGGGCTCAAAGTAGAAGATGCTGCTGGGGTCGTACTCGGCAGGCAAGATTTCAATGTTGCCTCGCATGGCGGGGTGCGGGGTGAGGCGGCGTGTCTTTGAGTCGCCTTCGCTCAGGCCTGCGACGTACTCGTTCAGCTGTCCGAATGTCTTGAAGGTACTATGTTGCTCGTCAGTCTCGATGAAGTGGAGATGACGGCTTCCTGCTTGCAGGGTGCTGCCATCGTAGCCGGCATAGTCCCTCTCGGACAGGAATCGGTAGCCGCTGATGAAGCGTGGTCCCGTGATTCCGCTGATGTCAGTGCCGTCCTTGTCGAGCTGACGGCGCGAGAGGGCTTCAATGCGGTAGTAGCCTTGTGCCATCGGCACGAGATTGTTGCTGACGAAGCGGAGTGGCAGGTCGGCATCGGCTGTGGGTCGGTCTTCTTCCGCAGGGAGTTCGGCTCCGCCTTTCTTCAGGAACTTACCGGCATAGACCACTTCGCGGATGTGGTCGAGCACCTCGAAGTCGGTGGTCGTTGGGTCTGCCTTGTAGGCGTTCAGCTTGCTGTAGTACTCTCGGTTGACGTGGTTGTCTGCCACATTGGGCTTGAGTCCGCCCACGTAGCCGGCACGGTCAAAATAGGGGAGCAACTGCTCGGGAGTGGCGACGAGACGCCAGTTGGCATCTTGCCAGCCATTGCCATTGCGCACGGTTGCTGCGTTGGCATTGTATTGGAGCTGTGCCTTGTGCTCTGCCGTCTTGTGTACCATGTAGTGACTGCCGAAGGCATCGCCCGTGGTGTTGATGTAGGCACTGGTTGGGTGCATGAGGAAGGCATTGCTGTAGAGGGTGTTGCCCCTGAACATCTCATAGACAGCATTGGTGGCGCCGGCAGTGTTCTTCTCTTCGTCGGTGGCACCCACGTCGCCCTCACCATATTTGTATTGTACAATCTTCCGCTGCTGATAGTTCTTCTTCTTCGTGTAGGTGGCGTTGTCGGATTCGGGGGTCGTCGTGGTTCCCTCCGTGGGCAGTGCCGCCGTGGTGGTGACGACTACGTTGTCCCAGCCGGAACCATTGAGAGTGGCGTAGCGGTTGTGGAGCGTGAAGCCATACGGGTCGCCGACGGGTGCCCACAGGTAGTTGTTGGTGTAGTGGGCCTCCTTGTCGGGTCGGGCACCCACGCCGTCCTTGTAGGAGAAGTTCATCAGACCGTCCGCATTCTCGTTGCAAGTCATCATCTGGTACCAGTTGGTGGTGTTGCGCCCCATCTCGGTGAAGCGGAACTGCTTGGGGTTGACCTCATAGACCACGTCGATGAGTACGATGCGGTTCTTGTGGGTGTTGTCCAGCTTGGTGATGATTTTTCCGTTGGCGGCTTCCACGGCATCTTTATCCTCGGCATAGCCTCCGCCTGTCTTTTCCTTCGTGACAGACTGCCATGTCACTTCCCAAACCTCCGTGAATCCTTCTCCCGGAGACACTTGGTCGGTGGTGTATTCGGTTTCGCCTGTGGAAAGGTTTTGCCAGATGTATTTTCCTTCGGAGTTCTTCGCCTGTACATCTGTCATCTCGGAGCGGAGCACGTCGCGCTGGTAGAGTTTGTAGTTACAGAACTGACGGCGCATGTACCAAGGAACATCCAGCATATTGCCAATGCCGACGCGGTTGACTTTCAGATTCTTGACTGGATAGCTGACGAGGTCGCGCAGGGAGGCTTTCTTCATGAGAGCCTTGATGGCTGCCCGGTCGTCATCGTTGGTGATTGTGGTAAGGTCGGCTTTCCCGTCGCCGTCGATGTGCCCGTCCTTGAAGTCCCAGGCAATATAATTCTGATAGTCGTCGTAGTTGTAATCCTCGTCCGCCTTAAACTGTAGGTATTCGTCATAGTCGCCCGTACCATTCAGGTCGGTGTCGCCATGATAGTGCAGGTACTCGGCCATGTGACGACGGATGAGCTTCTTGTTGAGCGCCTGAGCCACGGTCGTTGCTCCGAGCTGCTCGTCGGTGTTGGTGTAGTCGCTGCTGTGCTGGTGGGCGATGACAAGGTGGTAGATAACCTGTTGTGCGTAGGCCATGAGGTCCTTCAGGTAGAACGGCTTCACGTTGTTGACGTTGTAGAAGTTTCCTGTCGGGTCGGAGGTGTGGGGGTCGCCGGCCTGATAGATGAACTGCTCGTTGTCCTTCAGCGTGTTTCCGCCCTTCAGACGTTCAAAGGTGATATACTTCAGGATGTTTCCGTCCTCGTCGATGATTGCCAAGTAGGGGGTGCCGTCTTTGGCTACGGCCAAAGCCCAGCTGCTGGCCTCGGTGTTGGAGAAGTTGATATTCGCCTCTTCGTCACTGAAGAGCGAGAGGTTTTCGTCCTGCAAGTATTTCTCGTAGTTCTTCAACTGGAAGTCGTAGGGATCACCGATGAAGGCCCACTTCTGATAGTTGTCTTCCGTCTGATTCGGGTCGTTTCCGTATGCCTGTTCGCCGTCGTCATGGCTGTTGAGCCATCCGTAGGTGGTATAGACCTGGCTGCCACCGCCGCTTTCCACAGCTTTGCCCACCCAGTCCTTGATGACGTCCTGCACTTTTCCTTCGGCATCGTAGAGGTAGCCCACGATGTCAAGTTCGTATTTATAGACCGTGATTTTTCCGCCCTGGATGCTCTGGTCCCACTTGAAGTAGGCGTTGGTCCAGGTCATCTGGTCTTCCTTGGCCTCGTCCTCCGTGGTGAAGAAGGGCTCCATGTCGCTGTCAACGGTATAGACGTAGGTAATGATGGGGTAGCCGTTGTTGGGCTTGTTGGCCTCCGCCTCATTGCCGATAGTATAGTCCTTGTATCCTCCAAAGGTGGTGATGGAGGGGAGCGTGGTGGGAAGCAGGTTGGTCACTTGCGTACCTGTTCCCGTGGCTGGGTCGTAGTTGATGTAGCAGGTGTAGGAGCATCCGTAACGCTTGAGGGTAGTCGGCATGTTGACGACGGCATCGCCGTATCTTACCTCAGCCTTGTCCTTGTAGGCTTTCAGGTTGCCGTATTGGTCATAGACGCGAATGTTGGCATCGAAGCAATTGTTTTGTCCGGCATCCTCGTCCTCGATGACCGCCGTGCAAATCTTGGTCTTTTGGATGGAGTCGGTCGGCGTGGAGAGACTGAATGGGATGGTGATGTACTGTGATTTGCTCGGATCCTTGCTGTCAGGATATGCGTAGTGCGTCAGCTGCCAATAGTGGTTGGTCTCGTTGGCCGTCTGGTTGTTGATGGGGTCATTCGTGGTCTCCTTCAGGGATGCGGTGCGGATGAAGGCATCGTCTTCGCCACCCGTCTTGGCATAGATGAACGACCACTGCGTGAGCTGAGAGGTGGTCGTCTCATGGGCGTACTCGGAACTTTCGGGAGTAAGGTTTATCTCTGAAAGTCCTTTCAACTGGGTGTACCAAACGGTGTCACTGGTGCTGGCCAATATGCGCGTGTAATTCACACCATTCTTGTTGAAGGTGGTTGTGAGGTCGCTGGCCGGGTGACCGTCGCCGTCTTTTGTGGCTACCAACAGCGGATAGGTGGTGCTGTATGTCTTGTCGTCATACTGTCGGCGGTTGATGGCAATGAAGTTGTAGGGGTCGCCGATGAAGGCCCAGTGGAGTCCCTTCAAGCCCGTCGTCCAACCATTGTATCCATTGTCTTTAGGGGTGAAGGCACTGGTGTAGTCCACTCCCTTGTCGCTTGTCTTGTCGTAGAAGACCCAGGTGCTGCCATTGACAGACAGGTCGAGCCAGGTGGCGTCGGCGTTGAGGTTGTAGTTTGGATCGTTGAGGCTTGTCAGGACGCTCGGACTGGTGAACAGGTGTACGGGGGTTCCGCCCTCTTTCGGTGTGTTCAGGTCATCCAACTCGTAGAGCACGTCGATTTTGAATTCTGCCTTCGTCTGGCTTCCATCCTTGAATACGTCGGTGTAGGGGCCACCGTCGATGCCGAGGGGATGTTCGGTACATGCTTGCAGTTTGTAAGCCTTTTCCTCGGTGAGGGTGAAGGTGCTGAACTGGTCGGTGGATGTTTTATCGTCAGGCTTTATAACCGTGTTCTCCGTTTTTGAGGTCGTATATCGTATATTGTCGTTATATTTTACATACTTACGCTTCAGGTGTCTTGGCACGTCGTTGAGTGGCTCGCCCACACCAAAGTATTCTGAGAGTTCGTCGGTGGTCTGCTTGTTTATGGCCTTGAACGTGTGGTCACCGTCGTCCTTGTAGGCACTGACATAGACCTTGGCCGGCTCAACGAGACGGATGACGGCGTTGTCGCCGTTGGCACGGTGATACTCCGGGTAGTCGCCAGTCAACTGCTTCTCGTTGTCGGGGAAGTATTGCAGGTTGATGGGGAAGGGCTGGTCGGTCTTTGCCTCATCCGTTGCATAGTACTTCTTCTTCGTTCCGTCGTGTACCAGATAGTAATACACGTCCCGATAGCCCATGAGTTCGTTGTTGGCCTTGAAGCGCAGGGCAAAGGTGCCCTCCTCTGTGGAGGCGGCGGGAACCATTTCCCAATAGAAGTCGCCGTAGTAATATTCTCCGTATTCAGGATTCTGAACGGGTTCTGTATTGAGACCTCGCTCATCCAGATAGAAGTCAACCATCTGACGGGTGTCCTTCACAGTGTAGTCTGGGAGACGCAGGTGGACGCAGTCGATGACGAAGCGGAAGTTACTCTCCGTCTCGTCGAATCGGGCCAGGTTGGCGTTCTTGGTGTTGATGGCCGCCTTGGTTGCACCCGTCTCGTCTTTGAGGTCTTCCGTGTTGAAGAATTCCGGCTTTGCCATGAAGACTTGTAGTTTGTAGGGGTCGCCCACGAAGTACCACTTCAGGTCTTCGGGCACGGACTCCATGCGGTTTGAAGTCGTCTTGAAGTTACAGAAGTTGTATCTCTGCGTATCGTCGTCCACGAAGTTGGAACCGTCCCATTTCAGTTTTTCGGTCTTGTTTCCCATCTCACTCCGATAAATCTCGAACGTCGTGTAGGGGGCGTAGTAGGCATGGTGCCCCTTGTCATAGCCCTTTTCGTCCTTGTTCATGGTGAAGTCCATGAAGTAGAGGTGGTCATTGTTTTTGAGCATGTCTGTCACCTCAGCCTTGGTCGGTTCCGTCTTCAGGAAGAGGTCGCTGGTCACCTTATATTTAATATAGGCTCGCTGCGACGTGTTGGGCGAAGCCAAGTCAGAAGCCAACGCCGCCAATGCCGCTGCGTCGTTGTTTTTTTGCGCCAGCTTTGCGGCTTCTGCTTTTTCGACGGTTGTATAATAATTGTAGAGGGGCTGCTTGTTGTCGTCCAGCTTCATCTTTTGCTTCGTCTGCCCATTTTCGATGTATTCTTCCATTTGGACATCACCACGGAACGGGCCTTCCTGTACTTCGTAGATTCCGTCACCTGCATTTTCAAAAGGCGTGGTCTTCACTTTGGTGCTCTCAACCATCTTGTAGTTGGAGTAGAACGTGTAGTCGCAGTAGGCACGTTTCACTTCCAGAGCCAGTATGTCCTCCGTAATCTTGTCGCCCTCGGCATAGCGGCGGTCTTCGGCGGCAAAGATGAGGCGGTGGAGACCTGTCTTCATGTTTGCCAGCTTGGTAGGCTTATCACCCTCTGCGGCAGCGAGATAGTCGTTCACTTCGTCGTCGCGGCGGATGACCAACTCAATGTCCTGATAGTTGACAGGTATGTAAGGTAACAACTGGATGGCATTCGAGCGGTCTTCCAAGGACTTCGTCACGCCTTCCACGCCTTTGGTGGTCGTCTCCTCTGTGGTGTGAGTCACCATCTGCCAGTAGAGTTCCTGGGTGACATCAATGGTGTAGGGGAGTCCAGTTGTGCCAAAACTCTCGACGCTTCGGGTGAATGCGGTTGATACCAGGCTCATGGTCTTCTCCGTTCCATATCCCGTACAGAGTCCCCAGCTGTCATGCTCGGTCGGTTCCTCTGTCGGGACGCTGACTGGGTAGGTTTTTGTTCCAGTCTTGTCGTCGGTGACTTCCGACATGACGGTGTAGCAGTTGTCGGCAGCCTCCAGCGTATAGATACCCACGCCCTTGGCACTGACACCCGTGGCCGACTCGAAGTTGAGCAACTTTGTGTTGTAGGGGTCGTCACCGACAAAGGCCCAGAGCCAGCGTCCTTCACGGAAGGCATCGTTTTCGCCCTTTTGGTACCACTCAGCCATTCGGGAGTAGGTGTAGTTGTTGTAGTTGTCCTCCCGTTCCTTGTGGAAGGCGAAGGTGTTGTCCATCCAGCAGACACTTCCGTCATTCTCACGGCGCAGGAAGTATTGGTTGCCCACGTAATGCTTGTGTCCCTCGCCGTCGATGGTGCGTGTGATGCCCTCGTCCGTGTCGAGCACCATGAAGAACCATTTCGTCTGCATGGTCGCTCCGTTCAGCTGTCCCTTCTCCTGATGGTAGGCTACGTCGGCGGCTACCTGCTCCGGGGTGCTGTATTGGAAGGGCAACGTGCTGTAACTCTCCGATGCCGCAATTTCGGCGTTGGTCAGCGGTTTGTACTTAAAGTAGATGTGATAGGTGTCGCCATTATCAATTTCGGGATAGACATCGTCTTGGTCGCTATTGTCGTCGTGAACCTTCTCGGTCATCTCCTGGTTGCTGTAGAAGCGTCCGTCGCCCACATCCGAGTAGTCAACGAAGACGTTGCTCGTGTTTTCCTTTTCGTATCGCGTGAAGAGTCGTTGCAAATCTTCCTCCATCTTGACAGGCATCAGCCAGTTGCGTCTCAGTGTGGCCGTCCAGGTCACTTTGGGCTTGCCGTTCTCGTAGGCGTAGGGCTCCGTTCCCGTCTCGTTGAAGCGGATGCCGTGGAAGGTGTAGTAGCGCACGGTCGGTGCCTTGAAGAACTCATAGTCATGGCCGTCGGCGTTCTGGTAAGGGTTCTCAAGCGATTCGTCAATGTTACTGTGCCAGTGCAACCAGGTCTGGTCCCAACGGGGGTTGTGCAGGTAGAAGGGCAGCTTGTTGGTGGCCACGATTCGGATGGCGTTTCCTTTGGGTTTCAGAATCATGAAGGTCTGCACTGCATCGTCCGGGTCGTTGGAGAGGATGAGGCTCTGGTTCTCGCCTTCGGTGGCCTCGGCAGCCGCCAGCCAAAGGTCGTTGTTGAGGGCGGGCTGAATCTTGATGGCATACGGGTCGCTGCCCGTCATCTTCCACATATAGGGCTTCGTACCCTGGAAGTCGAAGTTGCCGTCATGCTTGGGGTATCTCGTGAACTGGCTGTACTGAGCCGGGCGGTCGATGTGGCTGACTTTGTAAACACCATTTTTGTCTATGTAGGCATAGAACCAGTTATCCCCCCATGAGTACGAGACCATATTATACCATGTGCTGCCCGTCAGGTCCAACGGCGTATAGGTTGGTGCCATTTCCGAGGTGAAGTAAGTGTCCTTCACGGTGAAGGGACAGGTCTCCACATTGTAATGATAACGCACATAGACGGTGTCGGAGGGCAGACCGAGCAACAGGGTGGTGCGGTCTGCGTCGGCGAGGGAGTAAGTGTCTGTACTCTCGTTGTATGTGGCGTGCATATAGTAGCTGAAATCCTCCACGTTGAGCAGCGGACTACGTGCCCACGGCGGCAGGATGGCCGTAGGCCGTGTGGGTTCGCCCTTGGCGCGGGAGGCCGGCTCCTTGGCTATCAATGCCTGTTTTCCCTCGTTCGTGATGACAATGTATTTTACGTTGGTCGGGGCACCCTCGCCGAAAACAACCTGCGAACGTGTGCCGTCGTAGGTTCCGTCTGCACCGAATCCCAGTTCCTCCAAGAAGGCGATTTCGATAGTGCTTTCTGGCTTATGCGTACTCAGGAAGACGTATTTCTCGGGACTGTCTTTAAGGCCTGCTACGACTCTTCCTGCCACGGCCAAGGCCAATGAGTCTCCGTGGGCCAGCAGGGCAAAGTGGTAGGCCCATCGATCCGTAGGACGTGCCCGGTTGAAACCGCTGACGTTGTAGGGGTCGGGCACTTCCGTGGTGGCATTACCGATAAACTTACACTCCCAGTATTTTCTGTTAGGGTCGTCCATGCCGGGCGCTGTTTCAATCACCATCCGACTGGGATTTGCATCCCAATCTACTTTCACGTGATTGTAATTAATGTCGATGGTGTGCCAGTCACCCTCGGAGAGCAACTTGTACTGGTCGCCCTCGGGGTTGAACGAGTAGCGTACATAGACGATGTTGTTCTTTCCTGTGACTTCGGCGGCGGCGAAGGTCGTTCCAATCAGTTTGGCTGATAGGTCGGTGCCTGCCGGGATTTCTGTGTAGGTCGTATCGTCACCCGCTTCTACTACCTTTGCCAGATCTTTGTAGAACCTGAAATCCTTGGCCAACGGGCTTTGGAAATGTGTGGGTATCGAGGGCGACACCTCGCCGAGCTTGCCTTTGTAGCGGAGCGACTCGTGTCCCTCGTTATCGACGATGATGTAGGTATAGGCCAAGGGGCGCAACAGGATGGTGGTCTGCGCATTCTCGCCGTCGTTGGCTGGTGCCGCTGAGTGCTGGGCATCCAGCATCGTGAAGTTGGTCACCACGTGGCTGTGGTCGAAACGAGGCATCAGACGCATGTTTCCGTTGGCATCCTGTACGGCCATGAAGGTGGTGTTCGACATCTTGAGGGTCACGTTGTCGTGGCCTTTACCGTCCGTAATGGCTGAGGCATCCGTTAGGCTGACGGTCATCGCTCCGCTGTAGGTGGAGGCCATGCTGGCCGTCGCATCCAGTCCGGCACCCGTGGCGTTGGTCGTCAGGTATTTCGTGGGATATTTCTTGCTCTGTATTCGCAGGTTGTAGGGGTCAAAGCCGTTCGTCCACGCAGGGGTGACCCCATTGAAGTAGTCAGCCTCGGTTTCGTCTTTCGTCTTTTCTTGGTAATACCCCTCGTAGTGGTAGCCCATTTCCCCGTCGATGTTGAAGTTGGGTGCGATGTACCAAAGCATTTCGTCCGTGATACTGTTTACATCGTTGTTGGCGATGGCCGTGGCAGGTGCTGTAGTCGTACTGAGGGTGTTGCCATCGGTGGTTTGGGCATAGTTTTGTCCTTGGCGCACCAAGAAATCACCTTTCTTCACGGCTCCTTCCGTGGCTGCTCCCGTGTAAGATGCTGCATACTCTTCCTTCACTTCGTAGGTGACGTACTGGTCCATGACGTTCCCTTTGGTATCAAGAATGTTGTCTGCTCGCAAGCTTTCCGTGTAAGGGGGCAATTGGGTCAACGAGGTGGAGGTGTATTCCTTACCGCCCACAGTGATGTGCTCGGATACTTTGTATTTGTGGTAACCGTCCATCTTCTTCCCTGTGTGCCAGAAGTGGTATGCCTTCACCATCGGACTGTCGTAGGGACGGATGGCGGCATACTTGGCATCCTTCTCGGCTTGTGGGACAGTGTATTTACTGGGAATAGGTTTTCGCATAATCTCCCATCCGTGTTGGTCGAGCAGAATTAGGACGGGGTCGATGGTCATTTCCTCTATTTCAAACGTCTCACCCATCGTGATGGTTTGGAACCAGTGGTCTTCGTACTTGTACGTCTTGCCTTTCGAATCCCATGGGTCACAGTGTGCCCACGCCTTGTAGCGATGCCAGCCTAAGGCGGCAAGCTTTGCATTGTCGGCGGCGGGTTCCTTTACACCAGCCTCCCCTTTTACGGTGGGGTTGTTCTTCCAATATTGCTCAAAGGAGGTGACGGTACGCCGCTCATTGCTCTCCCCTGGGTCGTTCGTGTCTCCGTCTTCGTTCAGGTCGAGTGCCACGTCGTCAACCGTCATCAGTCTGCATTGGCTGAGCGAAGTGCCCAGCACCATGTATTCGGTGGGTACAGCCGTGGCATCGCCGACTCCTGCGGGAGCACTGGTAACGCAGGTGTGCTTGGTGATGGCGCCCGTGACAATATGGCCATAGCCTTTGGGTTGGTAGGTGCGGAAATAGACACGCAATTTTTTGATAGTATCACCGACCACCGTTCCGTTGTCGTATTGCAGGTTGTAAAATGTAGAACTGGCACTGCATATCTTGACGTGGTAGGGGTCGTTGTGCTCGCTCTCGAAGTACCACGTCCATCGGTTACGTGTGCTGGCGGCAGCTCCCATTTGGGTGTTGAGTTGATTCTCACCATACACATAGAAGTTGGCATCGCCGTTTGAGTAGGGGTAGATGGCCTTGGTGGAGGTTGACTCCACATTGTCGTGACCATCCTCCTGACGGAAAGACGCTCCACCATGATACTTCAGACGGTAGAACGTTCTGTCGCTATCCTTGGTTTGTGTGGACGTGTACATCTTGACGGCATCACTCACGTCGTAGGTGACATATATCTGATAGACATCCGCTTCGGTGGTGGCCTCTGCGATGGTTTTTAGGGTATCGACAACATCCTTCAAAACGTATGTAGCGGAAGAACCGGAACCCGTGACATTGAAACTATTTTTGTCGTAGTAATAGTACTTCGAGACAAAGGGGCTGCGGATGGAGGCTGGTACCTGTAACTCTACGTTCTCTTCTTCTGCGGTAATGATAACCTTGTTTTGTTTGTCAATGATGTGGTAGAGGGCACGCAAATCATTGGTGGATAGAATCATCTGCAACGGGGTGGCGGCGTGGGGATAGACATCGTCACGATAGAGTTTTACCGTCGAATTGGTCTGGTCGTGGCCGATGCTGAAATAGTGATCCGTGCCAGCATCGGTTCCTGTGGCAGCCATCAGCTCATAGCCGTTGTTCGTGGTGCGCATGGCAATGAAATAGCAGTTGGCCATGGTGTCCGTGCGGAACGTGAGGTCATTTTCGTCGTTCGTCGTGCTTGCGTATTGTATCCATTTATTGTTGGCTACGTTGTGTATCTTGACGGCGTATGGGTCACCGCCAAAGAGATTCCAATAGTGGGTGTTTAAGGTCTTGTTGGCGTCGTTGGTTGTCGTATGGATTTCTTCGCCGCTCGTATAGATATAGTTCTGTCCGCCAATGCGCACGTTGAAGCTGCGGGCACCCGTCAAGCGGAAGGGCTTCTCCGAGAGATGGTTGGTGGTGTAGCGCACGTAGATGTCGGTGCCCGTGGTCGCGGGAGTTTGGGTCATTTTATCCGACAGGTCGTATTTGGTCTGCCCGGCATGAACCTCTCCGTTGGCGGTTGCCGTGTTGTAGAATGTCATCGTCTCGTCCACCAGGTAGGGACTGCGGATAGCAGCAGGGGTGTTGTCAAAGTTGAGTGGCATGTTGGCGGGAATCTCTCCCGTATATTTGATGGCCTCACGCCCACTGTTGTCGATGATGTGGAAGGTGGATACGTATTTCACCAACTCAAACTGTAGCTTCGTGGCGTAGGCTCCATAACGGTTGCGATCGGAATAGTAGTGAAAATAAGAGTCATTGCACATCACTTTCACGATTCCATTATGACTACCCCAATAGGCAAGATAGAACTTCATGCCGATGTAGGCATCGTCGCCAGCGGAACCTAAGTTAAAGTTTTTGTTGACATACCATTGGTTATGCACGGCTAAAGTTGCATAGCCGTCCTCATGTTCCAACAGCATAAACGTAGAATAGGTATCATCGTTTACAGTAAGTTGGTTATCCCAGTAGTTGCTCGTGTCGTGTTTGAGTTTCTTGTTATCTTTACCATTGGTAATATGAATGTCGTAGGGGTCAAGCCCGGAGAACGACCACATGAAATACAACGTGTTTGCTGCGGCAGCTCTTGTTCTGACGCCCGTCCAAGAAGAATTTTCGTCCTGCCGGTAATAATAGATTGGGTCGGCACTATTGGGCGACGAGATACCCTTGATGTTGTACCAGCGTTCACCCTTGAGGTCCATCACCTCAGGGTTGTTCACATAGTTGTAGCCCAAGTAGATTTCGTTTTGGGTTGATGGTGCCGTGGTGATGGCGCCCTGTGCTGTGGCCACCTCGTCCGTGGGGTTGGCATTGTAGGCGGCGGCCTTCTCCTGTGTGGTGAAGAAACGGTACTGGCTGTTGGTCATCAATGGGGTACGCAGACCCGTGGGCACGGTCAGCGGCGAAGTAGCCGGCATATAGGCTGAGACAGCTTTGTTGCCTGCCTTGTTCACCACATGGTAGAGATACAACTGCGTGAGGACAACCTTCTGACGAGCGTCTCCACCCCGTGTGTTGCGTTGCAACAAGGCGTAGGAGTTGTTATGGTTGTAGAGGTATGACTGTCGGCCCGCCTTGTTGGGGGGAGTTGCCACACCGATGACCAGGCCGATGTCGCTTTGGGTGAAGAAGAAGCTGTGTACCTCGTCATGTCCGTGGCTGTTGCTGCCTGTGACTCTGTTGAGGTACATACCGTGGCTGGTACTGTAGGCACCAGCGGTTCCACCGCTCTCCAAGTAGTCTAACTGGTCGTGCAGGTAGCCGTCGGGCCAGTAGGGCGATTTGATGCGGATGTCGTAAGGGTCGCTGTTTTCGCTGAAGAAAATCCACTGGTAGTTGGCCGAGGGAAGTTCGTTACCGCCGTCGCCGAAGTTCGGACGGTTGTGCCAGTCTTTGTCCGATGCTTTCCAATATTTGTCGTTGATTTGCACATGGTAGCGCGTGGCAGATGCAACCGTGGTTCCCAAGGCTGGCACCCCGGCAGGGCAGTTTGTCGCATCGTAATAATAGCCCACATAGACCTCGGTCGAGGGCAGGGCTGCCAGCGCATCGTAGGTGGTGAGGGCCGTTTCGGCGGCAGCCGTGCGGTCCTCGTCGGTGGCTGCAGCCGTGTAGGTTGCTGCCTCGGCCTGTGTGGCAAAGTAGCGGTAGTGCAGGCCGTCGTCGATGATGTGGGCCGATTTCAGGTCGGCGGGAATGCTGAGGTCGCCCGTCATGAGGCGCGGCACACGGGTGCTGACGGCGATGTCGCCCGATTTGTTCACTACGTGGTACCCTACGGTGGCGGCATTCAGCAGGATGTCGGCCTCGCTGCTGATGTTGCTCAGTTCGTCTTGATAAGTCCAGGCGGTGTTGCTGAAACGAACCACCTTCGTGTCCGTGCCCGGCACGAGGTTGCTCACAAGTTTGTTGCCCGTCAGCAGGGCCCAGGTGCGAACGCAGGTGCCTACGGCTGCGTCGGGAATCAGCCACGAGGTCGAGCCACTGCCGTTCCATGTGCTGCTACCCGAACCGTTCGCGTTGCTTTGGGGAGCCAGGAAAAAAGTGCGGGCAACAGGCATGGCACTGCGGATAGTGATGCAGTAGGGGTCGGGCACACCACCAGTGGCCGAGCCGAGCGTCCAGAGGTAGTAGTCATTCCAAGCCACGGCAGGGTCGGAGGTGTTGTCGCGGTGGACGTAGTAGGAATCGTTGGAGGATTCGAACGTTTGACGGGAATTTGTAAAGCCTAAGTACCGTTTTGAGGACTCCGTACTGGTGTTGATGGTGTAGCGCGTCTGTCCCGTCAAATCTACCTGTAGGGTGTTGGAACCGAAGGTGATGCTGTTGTCGGGGTCGTACTCGTACTTGACATAGACCGTGGTGTTGTCCGTGCTGGGATAGACGGTGCTCTCCACGGCATTGCCGTTGAGCACATAGCGTCCATCGGTTACGGTGAACTGGTCTTCCGTGTAGTATTTGTAGTTCGTTGCCAAGGGGCTGCGTAACCAATCGGGCAGATTCAGGGACGCACCGGCTACGTCCTGTTGCGTGGTGCTATAGACGACGTGGCCACCGCCTGTGTCGCCATACGTGATGCTGACAATCTTGTAGGTGACGTGGATAAGTCGCTCCCGGTATGTTAAGGTGATGGGCGCAGCAGACTTGATGAAGTCCAGGTCGCTCTCCAGGGTGATGGGCAGGGCGCTGTTGCTGCCGTAAATGTTGAACCACTGCGTACTGCCCCAAAAAAGTACATACACCTTGTCTGTGTCGGCGTGGCGGGCGAAGCAGATGAGGGTGGGGGTGCCGTCGCCGTTGTTCAGATAGGCGAATTTCTGCACCTCGGTGGCCGTGTTGTAGAGTTTGTTCTGTGTGCCCGTATGTCCTGCGTTGTTGCCGTTGACAGGCTGTCCGTTGTTGTTCCAAGCGGAAGAAAGATGATAGCCCGGATAGGCCACGTTCCTCAGCTCAATGTCGTAGGGGTCTTGGTGGGTTCCGCCATCCAGCGTCCACAGCTGATTGTCGTAGCCCGTGTAGGCAGCGTTGGGACGTGCGTTCTCGGAAACGCTGGAGAATTGCAGGTAGGTTTCGGCCTCCGTGTTGGGACCACAGCAGAAGGAGTAGGTGGTAGTGCCGTCGAAGTGCACGGAACCGTCTCCCGGACCAACGTCGTAGCCCACGTAGATGTGCCGTCCGTTGTCCTTGGCATTCACGTCGGCATAGGTGGTTACTTTCTCGGCTACACCGTCGGTATTGGCGGTAGCAGCGGCCACCGTGGAGAAAAAGCGGAAATTCGTGGCGTAGGGGCTTTGCAGACGGCTGTCCAGCGAAAGGGCGCCCGTGCTGGTGGGAGCCACTGTGTAGCTGACCACCTCCACGCCCGAACGGTTGATAAGGTGGTAGGTGTAATATTGGTCTGCGTCGGCGACCTCCTCCAATGTCCAGCGAATGCTGGGTTCAAACTGCTCCACGTTGTCCAAGCCGTTCATGCGGTCGGCTCGCAGGTCGAAGGGAGCCGTGCCGCGGCCATCGTGGTAGTGGATGAACGTGCGGTTGGACATGTTGATGCCGTTGTTGACACTCGTGCCAACGCCGTTGCTGGAGAAGTACAGGCCGATATGGTTGTTGTCGATGTGGCGCAGCCGCAACTTACCAGAGGGGGGGTAGGCCGTGGAGACGAATTGGGGAGTGACTAAGGCGAGTCGCTTGTTTCCGTCCTCGGCATACATGTTTCTGTTCATGGCCAGGTAGCGGCCATCGACGGAGACGAAAAAGTCGTCGTCCACCTTTGTCAGGGTGACGCGCTCGGTCTCGTTGCTGTAGGTAGAGATGGCGGTCGCCGGATTGTTGTTGCCATTGCGATGCAGGTATTCGCCGTTTGCATTTTTGATGTAATAGCGTTTCCCAGTGGATGGTTCGTTGTAGGCCGTGTTCAGGAAGGTTTCCTTGGCGGTGAGCAGGTTCTCCCAGGCAGTCTGAATCTGGGCAGTGGTTCCGTTCTTGGCCGTGTTGGCTGCATCGATGGCGGACTGGAGTGCCGTCTTGTAAGAGGCATCCTTTATTTGATTGTAGGCTGTACCTACGGTGGCGTTGTCATGCAGTGTCTGGGAGACACTGATTTCACTTTCCAGATACTCCTTCGGCTTGTAGGGGATGACAATCCATTGACACAAGGTGTTGTAAGCGACCTTGCCGTCCAGATAGACAAAACAACCCTCTTCAAATCCTCGGTAGGCAACCATGTAGCCATCATCCGTGGTGGCACCACTGGCGTTCTTGCTGATGACGAATCGGACATGGTTCGTGTTGGCAATATTCTCAATGCTTTTCACGTAGCCTTTGCTGCCATCGGGCAGGACGTCGTCCGTCCTCGTCTCGATGCCCATGTCTCGGTCATTGGAGGCTGCTGCCAGGTACGTGCGCCCACTGCCATTTTGGGTGTACATGAAGATTCTCCCGCTGCCATCCTTCTTAAAGTAAAACACCTGGCTGTCGTCCGTGAAGTCAGCTGTATAGATGCGTCCCTTCGTGGTGCGCCATCCCGCCTGTCCTTTGTCGTCGGTGTCGGGCTGCCGGGTCGAAAGGTTCATGCGGTCGCTCACGGCATTGCGAATCCAATAGCCGGTTGCACCCGTAAAGTCTATCTCGTCGGCCATCTTGTACCATGTCGTCTGAGCCAACACTCCGTTGACTACTCCCCCCAGGAGGAGCAGCAAAAGGAAAAGGAATCGTTGTAAAAAGGTATGGTGTGCCCACATCTGGGTCGTTGTCTTATCTGGTTGAATCCCACTTATCACCTTCTTCATGTCAGATCTTTATTCTCTTCGTTTTTTCTTTGGTCAATGGATTTTGCATAATAATGTGCGCGCACTTGGTGCGTACAAAAATATAAAAAGCTAACAAAGGTAAGGATTTTTTAGACAGGAAGCAAAGTAAAAGTGTTAAAAGTGGCTTTTCCTGCCGATATTTGGGAAAAACTGGCCCGTCTTTCCGTAGGAATCGTTAATTGAAAAATCACGCAGAACTCTATCGGAGATGACGCAGTACTCTATTCGATTTCACGCAGTACTCTATTCACGAAAAGAGTTCTGCGTGATTTTTGAAAGACTGAAGCGGGAAAATAAAAGCAAAAGCAAGGCTGGTTGAAGATACCAAAACGTAGCACTTTTGCCCGCTTTTTGTAAGTTTAACTGTGAAAGCGGACAATAATTGAAAGAAAATGTGTATCTTCGCAGCAAATATACTATTACATAGCAACTATGGCAAAGAAAATGGAACAGATTCTTCTTTGGCTTCGCATCATACGTCCGCAGACGCTGTTTGCCTCGCTCTGTCCGGTGCTGGTGGGATTGATGGTGGCTCATCAGTTCACAGGACGAGTTGAACCTCTCACGGCTGCCGTGACAGCCTCGTGTGCCCTCGCCCTGCAAATCCTGAGCAACCTCATCAATGATTATTACGACTTCAAGCGCGGTAGCGACAAGCAGGGACGTGTGGGTTTCAAACGTGCATTAGCTGAGGGACTCGTAAGCGAACGGGCAATGCGCAAGGCCTGCTACATCACGCTGGCCATCAGCCTGTTGCTTGGAACGGTGCTCTGTTACATCGGCGACTGGGCGATTGTGGCGATAGGCGTAACTGCCCTATTGTTCGCCTGGCTCTACACGGCTACACCTTACTCGCTGTCTTATCTGGGCATTGCCGATATCTTCGTGTTCCTCTACTACGGTGTCATTGCCTCATGGGGTACCGTGTGGCTGCAAATGTGTGACGTTGTGTGTTCGTCGGATTGTCAGATTGTTGCCGTCTATGCCGGTGCTGTGTGCGGACTGATTTCCATGTGTGTGTTGGCCATCAATAACATTCGCGATGTAGAGGATGACCGTCTGGTGGGCAAACTCACCATCCCCGTCCGCATAGGGAAACGGGCTGCTCTCGCTCTGCTGGCAGTCATCGTCCTACTCATGCCTCTGTTTGCCGCTCTCGCCTTCGGCCTCAGCTGGGCCGTAGCTGTGATTATCCCAGCCTGTTTCCTTTACTATAAAGTACTGAAGGCCGAGGGTACACAATACAACAAATGTCTCCTTATGGCTGGCATCGTCAACCTCATCTATGTATGTCTCGTATGGTTGAGTTATTCAACTTTCAGTAGTTGATAAGATGCCCAAACGTAGCATCTTCGCCCGCTTTTTGCATATTTAACGGGCTAAAAGGACAATGATTAAGAATAAATGCTTATCTTTGTACGCAAAAGACATCTTATGTTTAGCATCAAGGACATATCCGAGTACATCGTACTGCTCATCGCAGCTTTCGCCAGTCACTATCAGATGACCGATGCCGAAGCCTACCGCTATCTGAGCCGCTACGGAGCCATCAAAGTGGCTCACGACTTCTACGACGTGATGCACACCCAGCCGATGGGCGACATGGTGCAGAGCATGGCCTCGTACTGCCACAGAAAAGGAGGTCATCTATGATACGGCTTTACCACGGTTCCACGGTCAATATCGAACACATTGATCTTCTGAAGTCCCGTCCCAACAAGGATTTCGGACGAGGTTTCTACCTCTCTGCCGACCGCCAGCAGGCATGGCGCATGGGCGAGTTTAAGGCTCTTACCGAGGGTGGTGTGCCCGTGATGAATATATACCTTTTCGATGAGACAGTGCTCACCTCTGGCGAATTGCGTGTGCTTACTTTCGAAGGCTACACCCGCGAGTGGGCTGAGTTCATCTTCCTCAACCGCAACAACCGCAGTGCCACTCCCGCCCACCAGTACGACATCGTCTATGGTCCCATTGCCAATGACCGCGTTGGCGTGCAGATAGGAAAGTACGAAGCAGGCGACATTTCCCTCGACCAGTTCCTCGAAAACCTGAAATACATGAAGGGTGTGACGTTCCAGTACTTCTTCGGTACGGAACTCGCTCTCGCTAAACTCTCTAAGATATGACCGAACCAAACGTTACCCCACAGGAGTTCAATCGTCTGAAAGAGCAGCTGACTGCCAGTTTGATTCAGATACTTGTCGAGGAGCATGGCTACTCACTTGAAGATGCCTTTGCCTGCGTCTATACCTCGCCCATCTTCGAGAAACTTTCTGACCCCAACACAGGCCTTTTCTTCCAGTCGCCCCGCTATGTCCTCTCGTATATAATATAAAGGTACAGACGGAAAAGAGGTTCGTAACTTTGTACGCAGTTATTATGATTTCAGATAGTTATGGCATACATGAATAGATTCAATCAGGTAGACGAACATCGTCGTGATGAGCTTATCCGCATCATCGAGCATTCTGTGGAGAAACTGACCCTTCAGGAACTGGAGGCGCTATATTATGACATGACAACGAGATCCTATATCAACGATTAATTTACTCAACTTTCGCAAGTTGAGTCCAAAGGGAATGGAAAGGAATAGAAAGGGAGTTAAAAGGAAGTTAAAGGGACGATACCGTGCCAATGGTAGTCCTATCAACACCACATACGTCCCTTTAACTTCTAAGCAAAGCGATAACTTCTCTTTAACTTCCTTTTAACTTCCAATGAAGTTGAGCTTGCGAAACTTGAATTAATTTAAACAGGGCGAAGATGAAGAAAAGTACAATTATCACGGCATTTGCAGCCATTTTGATGATGGCAGTGACTCCTGCGTTTGCACAGGAAGAGAATGGTTTTAAGAAGTTTAACGTGAGGGAGGACTTCACGGAGAACGGTTTCCAATGGTTCCATGATGCAGAGCTATTGGCGGCTGGCGACAAGGAGAAAAGCAATGCCATGACCATCGGGTGGGGAGGCATC
>CAJONZ010000089.1 GCA_905236065.1 uncultured Bacteroidaceae bacterium
CAGGGCCACTACAACGCCTACGGTCCCGATGAGGCCGAGGTGGAGGAGGCCATCAAGAAATACTCCGAACTGGTGAAGCACATTCAGATCACTGAGCTTGACATCCGTCTGAACGAGGAAATGGGTGGTCAGTTGCAGTTCTCTCGTGGCAACGCTGGTGCGGCTCCTTCTCACCTCGTGACCATGCAGACCGACCGCTACGTGAAGCTGTTCCGTCTCTACCGCAAGTATAAGGACGTGATTGACAACGTCACCTTCTGGAACGTCAGCGACCGCGACTCTTGGGTCGGCGTGAACAACCATCCGCTGCCTTTCGACGAGAATCTGCGTCCGAAGCAGGTTTATTACGCCATCAAGAACTTCGACCCTGCACTCGACAACCTTCCCGCTCCCATTGAGGACTTCAAGCCCAACGAACTGAACCAGCCCGGACAGGAGTACCCGATGGTCAACTCTCAGGGTTATGCCCGCTTCCAGATTAAGGCTCCACAGGCACGTTCCGTCATCGTCAGCCTCGGACTGGGTGGCACGGGCGGCACCGTCCTGAAGAAGGGTAACGACGGTGTATGGACAGGTACTACTGATGGCCCTATGGACGAAGGTTTCCACTACTACCACATGACGATTGACGGAGCCACCGTCAACGACCCCGGAGCCTGCAACTACTACGGCTCTGTACGTTGGGAGAGCGGTATCGAAATCCCTGCCCACGACCGTGACTTCTATGCCCTCAAGAGCGTACCCCACGGCCACGTGCAGCAAATCCTCTTCCCGTCGCCTTCGACCAACACCGACCGCCGTGCCTTCGTTTATACGCCGGCTGAATACAACACCAATCCCAAGAAGAAGTACCCCGTGCTCTATTTGCAGCATGGTTGGGGTGAAGACGAGACAGCTTGGAGCAATCAGGGCCACGCCAACCTCATCATGGACAACCTCATCGCTGCAGGCCAGTGCCAGCCCTTCATCATCGTGATGACCTACGGTATGACCAACGAGGTGCGTTGGGGACACATGAATGAGTTCGATTGGACTGCCTTCCAGCGTGTGCTCATGGATGAGCTCGTGCCCTACGTTGACAAGAACTTCCGCACACTGGCCGACCGCAACCACCGCGCCATGGCAGGTCTCTCCATGGGTGGCATGGAAACCCGCATGGCCACCCTCGCCCGTCCCGAAGTCTTCGGCTACTGGGGTCTCTTCAGCGGCGGTACCTACTCGCCTGACGACCTCAAGGGCAAGCAGACTCCTAAGGGCATCTTCATCACCTGTGGTTCCAAGGAGAATCCCGACGGTGTCAACAAGGCTGCCGCAGACCTCAAGGCGGCTGGCTACAATGCCGCCTCCTACGTTTCCCAGGGCACAGCCCATGAGTTCCTGACCTGGCGTCGCAGCCTCAAGGAATTTGCTGAGAAGATTCTGTGGAAGTAAACGGATGTGAAGTTTCGGAATGAAATAGCGATATTCAGAAACATAATCAAAAATATTAGTAACGGCATCTATAAGGGTGCCGTTTCTTTTTGTGTAACTTTGCAACATGAAAAAACTGTTTTCACTTCTTGTGCTGGCTCTGCTGGGTGCGGGTTGCCTGCGGGCAGTGGATTTGAAACACTGCCAGATTGTGGTTTCTGCGGACGAACCGGCCTTGGTCGGGAAAATGGCTCGTGTATTGAGCGAGGACATCGGACGGGTGACGGATGTGTGCCCGGAGGTGGTCAGCGTGGAGCCGGAGGGCGTGTCCCGGGTGGTGCTTCACGTGGGTGGATTGAACGGCTGGGAGCGTTTCCGAATCCAGACGGCAGGACAGCGGCTTCTGATTGAGGGCAGTGATGCGCGTGGACTGGCTTACGGCGTGTTGCATGTGAGCGAGCGCATCGGTGTGAGTCCTTGGTATTGGTGGGCCGACGTTCCCGTAAAGAAACTGACTAAGCTGGACTACAAGGAGAATTACACGTCGAAGGAGCCTGCCGTGAAGTATCGCGGCATCTTCATCAACGACGAGGACTGGGGCTTACTGCCTTGGGCGGCGAAGAACTTTGAGCGGGAGCTGGGCGACATTGGCCCGAAGACCTACGACAAGGTGTGCGAACTGATTCTGCGTCTGAAAGGAAATATGCTGGCACCGGCTATGCACAGCTGTACCGGGGCGTTCTATAGTCACCCCGAAAGCCAGCGCGTGGCAGCGGAGTGGGGCATCATGATTACGACGAGCCACTGCGAGCCGTTGCTGTTCAACAACGCGGCCAAATCGGAATGGGACAAGCAGCGCGACGGTGAGTGGAACTACCTGACGAACAAGGAGACCATCGTGCGGAAGTTTGATGACCGCCTGCGTGAAACGGTGCAGTACGACAATATCTATACCACGGGAATGCGTGGCCTGCACGACGAGGCCATGAAGGGTTCGACCGACCCGCAGGTGAGGGCACGGACGCTGGAGATGGTCTTTGCCGACCAACGCCAGATTTTGGAGAAGTACAAAAAACGCCGTGCCGACGAGATTCCGCAGATATTCGTGCCTTACAAGGAGACGCTCGACATCTACGACGCCGGCCTGCGGGTGCCCGACGACATCACCTTGGTGTGGCCCGACGACAACTACGGCTACATGAAGCGTGTGAGCAACGCCACGGAGCAAACCCGCAAGGGCGGCAGCGGCGTGTATTACCACCTGAGCTATTTAGGTACGCCCCACGACAACCTGTGGATTCAGACGACGGCTCCCGTGCTGATGTACGAGGAGTTGCTGAAGGCATACCGGGCGGGGGCCGACCGCTACTGGCTGTTGAACGTGGGCGACATCAAGCCCCTGGAGTTGGGTATGCAGCTGTTCTTCGACATGGCTTGGGATTTCAGCGCCTTCAACTACGAACGTGCGAACCGTTATCAGGCCGGTTGGCTGGCCTCGGTTTTCGGCAAGCAATACCAGAAAGATTTCCAGGCGATGCTCGATACGTATTACCGCCTGGCCTGGCAGCGGAAGCCTGAGTTCATGGGCTACGAAATGGAGTGGGACAGTCAGGAGAACAACCGCCTGCACGATACGGATTTCTCTTTCGAGACGGGTACGGCACAAGCGCGGTTGGCAGACTATGGACATATCGCAGACCAATGCGAACGCATCAGCCGTGGATTGCCTGCCGAGTTCCGTCCTGCCTTCTTCGAGATGCTGGGCTACAGCGTGAAGTCGGCTTCCCAAATGAACCGCAAGTTCCTCTTGGCACAGCGGAACCATGAGACGGGTAGTCAGGAGGATGCCCGTGCCTCGCAAGCCGCTGCCGACAGCATTCAGACGTTGCTCCGGGAATATAACACTATGTTAGGTGGCAAGTGGAATGGCATAATTTCCGTCGTTCCGCCCGGATATACGGCCAAATACCATCTGATGCCCGAACTGGTGACTGAGCCAACGACAGCATTCCGCCTGCCCGACAGTCAGCGGCATCCCGACTTTTCAGGGAAGATTGACTTACGAAAGGCTAAGGCAAAGGCTCCCTTCCGCTTGTTGGAAGGTATGGGTACGGACTGGGTGGTGTTGCAACTGGGACAGCCCCACGACGCAGTGCAGGATGCCGGCAGCCTGCAGTCGGAGCATCTGGATCTCTCATTTGACTGCGAGCCTCGTGACAGTGTGACGCTATGCATCAGTTGTGTACCCTTCTGGCCCGTGAGCCACGACCGCAGCAACCGTTTCGGGATCAGTGTCGATGGTCAGGCACCTGTGGTTTGTGAGAACCCTATCGAGGAGTGGTCGGGGCCGTGGAAGCTGCAAGTGCTGGAGAACCGCAAGGACTTTGTAGTGACGTTCCCCATCGATGGCAGCAAACGCCGTCACAAGCTTTCGCTCATCATTGGCGATCCGGGACAGATGGTGCAACGAATCAGTTATCAATGAAAAACAGCCATTTTATAGAAGATAATTCATGAAACGCTTTTGTTTTTTACTACTGTGTCTTTCTGTCATGTGGCTTCCGATGTCGGCCTCGACGGCACAAGAGGGCTTCTGCATCGCCAAAGACGGTAAGGCCACCACAATCTTTGTTGATGAGAACGACTTTAAGGGGGTCATTCGCGCAGCCAACAATCTGGGCGACGACGTGCGCAAGGTGACTGGCGTGGCAGCGCCTGTCTCTGTGTCCTCTGCTCCCTCCGTGCCCTCTATTATAGCGGGAACCATCGGCAAGAGCCGTGCCATCGACCGCCTTATCAAGCAGAAGAAGCTCGACGTGAAGAAAATCAAAGGCCATTGGGAGGCTTACGTCATTGACGTGGTCGATGGTAACCTCGTCATTGCCGGTAACGACAAGCGCGGCACGATTTTTGGCATCTATGAGATTTCCCGACGTATCGGCGTTTCCCCTTGGTACTGGATGGCCGATGCCCCGGTCGTACATAAAGATGAACTGTGGTGGCCAACCGGTCGCCACTTCGACTGGCCTGCCGTGAAGTACCGTGGCATCTTCATCAACGACGAATGGCCCTCGTTCGGCACATGGTGTCAGAAGCATTTCGGCGGCGTGAACGCCAAGGCATACGAGAAGATTTTCGAGTTATTGCTGCGCTTGAAGGCCAACTACTTCTGGCCCGCCATGTGGGCGACGGCCTTTAACGAGGACGACCCTGAGTCGCCGCGTCTCGCCGACGAAATGGGCATCGTCATGGGCACCTCGCACCATGAGCCGATGATGCGCTCGCACCGCGAATACCTGAACCGAAAAGAGCAGGTGGGTCCTTGGGACTATGCCACGAACAAAGAGCGGGTCGATGCTTTCTTCCGCGAGGGCATGGAGCGCAACAAAGCGTATGACAACCTTGTGACCATCGGTATGCGTGGCGACGGCGACGTGGCGATGGGTAAGGGCGACGATCAGGAGAACATGAAGACGCTGAAGAACGTCATCGACGGGCAGCGCAAAATCATCAAAGACATCTACGGACGCGCCGACGCCGTGCCGCAGCTTTGGGCTATCTTCACCGAGGTGCAGCGCTACTACGATGCGGGCTTCACCGTGCCCGATGATGTGACCCTGCTTTTCTGCGACAACAACTGGGGCTACATCCGCCGCAAGGGAACGGCTGCCGAGCGCAAGCGCAAGGGCGGTCTCGGCCTCTACTATCACATCGACATGAACGGCGGCCCTTGGAACGACCGCTGGATAAATACCACCACTGTGCCGAAACTGCGCGAGCAGTTGAACCTCGCCTACCAGAGCGGCATCGACCGCATTTGGATTATCAACGTCGGCGACCTGAAGCCGAAGGAGATGCCTATCTCGTTCATCATGGACTACGCATGGGATCCTGAATCCGCCGGCCCAGGCGATGAAGAGGGCTGGCTCCGCGAATGGACGCAGTCCGTACTCGGCGGTTTGCCTGCCGAGGATTCCCGGGAAGCCGCTGACATCATCGCCCGCTACGCCAAGTACAATCTCTGGCGCAAACCTGAAGTGCAGGTGCCCGGACTGTTCAACTATTCTGAAATGCTCCATTTGAACGACCTGTGGCAGTCGCTCGTATTGCGCTGCGAGGCTCTGAAGGAACGCATTCCCGCCGAGGCGCAGGATGCCTTCTATCAGTTGGTCTATTATCCTGCCGTAGCCTCCGCAGGCGTGGCCATGATGTACAACGCCGCCACGATGGGCGACAGCCTTACCGTCTGCGACCTGATGGAGAAAGACCAGCGCTTGACGGATTATTATAATAAGGTGTTGGCTGGTGGCAAATGGGACGGCATCATGCTTGACAACCACATTGGCTACACCCAATGGAGCATTCCCGAGAAGAACCGCCACCCCATGAGCCTTGGCTACAAGGTGGACTATCCGTTGCTCACCTCGTTTGCCAACCCGTCGAAGGAATACACCATCCCTGTCATCGACTTTGTCAATACAAAGAGGGAGGTACACCCCTGCTTTAACGGATGGGAAATACTTTGGGGCCTTGGTCGAGGCGACGCCTGCATGGGAGCTTATGACGTGATGAAGGAATGGCCTGCCGACGGCAGTGGACCGAAACTGGAATACGACATCAACCTTGCAGACGAGGGAAAGATTGCCATTGGCATCCTGCCGACACAAGATATTGTTCCTGCCCGTGGCCTGCGTCTCGGCGTTCAGATTGACGACCAGCCGATGCAAGTCGTTGATGCCCGTCAGGGTCTGCACGACGAGTTCCAGGAATACACGCCTAAGAATCTCGCCCAGTCGAAGAACCTGAAGCCCCTGCCGCCGCACAACAACCTGCTGCTCAGTGGCTGGAGGAACGGGCGCAAGATGCTCCGTCGTGACGAGGTGTTCGACAACATCCGCTGGTTAGAGGTCACATTCCCCAACGTCATCCCTGGTCAACACAGGCTGAAACTCATCCTGATTGACCCCGAAGTCGTGGTGGAGACCCTCGTCATAAACCCAGACAACAATCGCTACAGTTATTTCGGCTTTTGATACTATTTTTAAATCCAAATTATAATAAACAATGAAAAATTCTACAGAAACGGGCAGCCGCATGTATCTGCTGTCCATTGTGATGGTCGCCGTCTTGGGTGGCCTGCTTTTCGGTTATGACACAGCCGTGATTTCGGGCGCGGAGAAAGGCTTGCAGGCCTTTTTCAAGGGCGCAAGTGATTTCCAGTACACCGACTACATGCACGGCTTCACGTCGTCGTCGGCCCTCATCGGCTGCATCATCGGTTCGGCCTTTTCGGGTGTCTTGGCATCCAACCTGGGTCGTAAGCGCTCACTCATCTTGGCGGGTGTGCTTTTCTTTATCTCCGCTTTCGGAAGCATGACGCCGGAGTTCCTGATTTACCCCTACGGACAGCCCACTTACTCGCTGCTTGTCGTGTTCAACATCTACCGTGTCATCGGTGGCATCGGCGTCGGTCTGGCTTCGGCCATCTGTCCGATGTACATTGGTGAGGTGGCGCCCTCCAACATCCGTGGTATGCTCGTGAGCTGGAACCAGTTTGCCATTATCTTCGGTCAGTTGGTAGTCTATTTCGTCAACTTTGTCATCTTGGGCGGCCACGCCAATCCTGTCTATGATGCCGTTGGCAGTATTGTCAACATGGCTGAAGCCCAGTGGACCATCGAGACTGGCTGGCGCTACATGTTCGGTTCCGAGATGGTACCCGCCGGCTTGTTTGCACTCCTCATCTGCTTCGTTCCTGAGACACCGCGCTACCTCGTAATGATTGGGCAAGACCAGAAGGCTTTGGGCATCCTGGGCCGCATCAATGGTACCGCCAAGGCTGCTCAGATTTTGCAGGACATCAAGGACACCATCACCGTGCGCACCGAGCGCCTCTTCACATACGGCTACCTCTGCATCTTCGTCGGCATCATGCTCAGTGTCTTCCAGCAGGCCGTCGGCATCAACGCCGTGCTCTACTATGCGCCGCGCATCTTCAAGGACATGGGCATGGAGAACGAAATGGTCTTCACCGTCTTCATGGGTGTCGTCAACATCCTGTTTACGCTCGTTGCCGTCTTCACCGTGGAGAAGTGGGGTCGCAAGCCCTTGCTCATCAGCGGTTCGCTGGGCATGGCCCTCGGTGCCCTTGGCGTTGCCGTCACCTTCGGCCATGAAGGCATGGAGATGATGACTGCCGTCAGCATCATGGTTTATTCCGCTTCGTTCATGTTCTCATGGGGCCCCATCTGCTGGGTACTCATTGCGGAAATCTTCCCCAATACCATCCGTGGTGCAGCCGTCGCCATTGCCGTTGCCTTCCAGTGGATTTTCAACTTCATCGTCAGCAGTACCTTCGTGCCGATGTTCAACATGCACCTGACCGAGGGCGATGACTTCGGCCACTGGTTCACCTACGGCCTCTACGGCCTCATCTGCCTCCTCGCCGCCCTCTTCGTTTGGAGACTGGTACCCGAGACCAAGGGCAAGACTCTGGAAGACATGAGCCGTCTGTGGCGACGGATCAAGTAACAGTTTTCTCACACACCGCACAATTTTTTCCCACGCCGCAGTGTAAAAGTTTATTCTCGGCGGGAATATTAAATATGGCATCGATATATTTAATATTCCCGCCGAGAATATTTTATATGTCGTCGAGAATAAACTTTTCGAGTGAAGCGTCCAGACATTCGGAGCGAACCGTCCAAAGATTCGGAGCGAACCGTCCAAAGATTCGGAACGAACCATTTGGAGATTTGGAGTGAAGTGCCAGGAGATTCGGAACGAAGCGTTCGGAAATTTGGAGTGAAGTGTCAGGAGATTGGGTGTGAAGCCTTGCCATTCCTGCTATTCGGGGATATACGCTGCATTTGTACCCTCGGTGTCGGAGAGGGGACTGCGTTGCGGTCTTACTAAATATTTGCTGGGGGCTTATGAGTGGGATTTTGGGGAATATATAAAAAAGCAAGAAGGCGTGTCATCATCGACAGGCCTTCTTGCCGTTGGTTAAACAAATCAACCTAACTAACCTATTAACCTTAACCTAATTTTACTAACTTTTAATTTGCTAACCTTTTTGAAAAGTCAATCGGGGAATCCCCCTGATTGCGGATTTTCATTTATAAACCTATATTATTAACCAATTTTCTTCCTTTTGTTTGACACTGCAAAGTTACGGACTTTCTTTCGGGGGCAGTTTTTCATACGTTACATTTTTTTAATAGGGTGTTGTAATGTTGAAAAAAGTTTCGTTTTTTGCTTTTTTCGTCTCTTATAATAAGAAAAATGGTTGTAGTTTTGTTGCTCCAGCTTTCAATTTTGTAACATTTGTATCAATGAGTGGCTTTTAATTCATGGATTTACAGCTGGTTGCCCTCCGATTGCATATTCTGATACTCGCTGGGAGTCATTCCGTAGAGCGATTTGAAGCTGGTTGAGAAGGTACTGAGGGTCTTGAAACCCGTTGCGTCGCTGACGCTGGTGATGTCCAAGTTCTTCTCTCGCAGCAGTCGTGCGGCCTCCTTCAGGCGGATGGTCTTGAGGAAATCGCGGGGCGACTGGCCGGTGAGTTCCTTAATCTTGCGATAGAAGTGTACGCGGCTCACGCCCACCATGTCGGCAAAGGTTTCGACGCTGAGGTCGGAATTGTCCATATTCTGGTTGATTACCTTCATAACTCGTTCCATCAGGTGCTCGTCGGGCGAGGTAAGCGCCAGCTTCTCAATCTTTTCCTCCGTCTTCTGCTCGGTGGTGAATTTGCCCTGCAGCATCAGTCGGTTGTTGAGCAAGTTGAGGGCCGTCGTGTGGAGCACTTCGATGTTGAACGGTTTCGTGATGTAGGCGTCGGCACCGCCCGTGAGTCCGTCGATGCGGTCGGCGTCGCTGCCGAGGGCCGTGATGAGGATGACGGGCAGGTGGTTGGTCAGCGGGTTGTTCTTGATTTTCTGACAGAGCGTCAGGCCGTCCATCGTCGGCATCATGCGGTCGCTGATGACGAGGTTGATTTTCTTCGGATTCTTCTGGATGTAGTTCCAGGCTTCCTCGCCGTTGCTGCATTCGGTAACCACCATGTCGGCGGAAAGCTCACTGTGGAGGTATTGCCGTATGTTGGTGTCGTCCTCCACGACGAGGACGTTGCGATGCTTGAGTCCGCGTGGCTTCTCAATCGGCAGGACGGGGTCTTCGATGGGGGAGGGGTCAGAGGTGAGGGGTGAAGAGGCTGTTTCCTCGGCACTCTTTGCTTCCTCTGCCGGCTGGGGAAGGGGAGCCGGCTCTGGGGCTTCTCCCTCCAGGCGTGGCAGGACGATGGTGAACATGGTGCCCCGGCCTGTGGGGTTGTCCTGCACGGTGATGGTGCCCTTCATGAGCTGGACAAGCAGGTAGGTGAGGTTCAGGCCGATGCCCGTGCCGATGTAGCCGTTCTGCATGTTGGAAGAGTAGAACCGCTCGAAGATTCTGGGCTTCTCGGTGCTGGGGATGCCAGGGCCCGTGTCGATGACGCGGAGGGTGAACTGTTCGGCCTCTGTCTCCAGGCTGACCGTGATGTTGCCGCCGTCGGGGGTGAACTTGAAGGCGTTGCTGAGCAGGTTCATCATGATTTTGTCGAAGTTCTCGGTGTCTATCTTGATGAACAGCTCGTCCACGTCGTGCTGGAATTGCAGGTTGATGTTGCGTTGGGCCGTAGCCGAGGAGAAACCGTCGCAGACGCTCTGGATGAACGAAATCAGGTCGGCGGTGGTGTAGTCCAGGCGGTACTGTCCCTTCTCAATCTTTCGGACATCCATCATCTGGCTGACCAGACGGATGATGCGCTTGGCGTTCTGCTTGATGATACGGTAGTTGCGCTGGTGGACGTCATCCTTGTCCATGCCCATCAGTTTCTCCAACGGTGCGATGATGAGCGTCATTGGGGTGCGGATTTCGTGGCTGATGTTCATGAAGAACTGGATGCGGGCCTCGTTGATTTCCTGTTCCCGTTGGTGTTCCCGCATGAGCTTGCGGGCGATGACCTGACGCCGGATGAGCGTGAAGATGCCCCAACAGGCCAATGCAATCAGAAGGAGGTAGATGAAGATGGCCAACGGTGAGGTGTACCATGGGTGGTGGATGGTGATAGTGAGGATGCGCTCCTGGGAGACGGCCTGGTAGGTGTGGGCACGGATGTGCAGATGGTAGAGCCCGGGGGCGAGTCCCTGGATGATGATGCGCCCGGTGTTGCCTTCCTGCGTCGTCCACTTCTTGCCGTCGAAGCTGTATTCGTAGGTGATGTGGCGGTTGTTGACGCTGGGCGCGGCAATTTCTATGGAGAAGTGGTTGTCGGTGTAGGCCAGGTGTACCATCTTGGTCTCATTGACATGGGCATCCAGGATGTCGTGCGAGCCGGACTTGTCGCCCTTGTTGACGGCACGGTTGTTGATGTAGAGTCCTGCGAGGAAGATGTTGAAGGTGTTGGCGGATTTAAGTCTTGAGACGCCTTCCTCGTGGAAATAGGTGATGCCTCCGATGCCACCGAAATAAAGGTTCTTGCCGAGGGTGGTCGAGGTTCGCTGTCCGAACTCGTTGTCTTGCAGTCCATCTTCGTTGTAGAACGACTCAAACTGCTCGGTCTGTGTGTTGAGGCAGCAGAGGCCGTTGTCGGTGCCGAGCCAAAGGTTCTGGCCCTGAATTTCGATGCTGTTGACCACGGGGTTGGGCAGTCCTTCGGTCTCGGTATAGCTTTTGACCGCCGAAGTCTTTGTGTTGAGGTAGTGCAGGCCCTCGGTCGTTCCAATCCACAGGTTTCCCTGCTTGTCAGGCTTGATACAGAGAACGTTGCGGCGGGTGAGGAGCAGGGCTTTCGGGATGAGGCGTTTCTCCTTCCTCTGATAGACTTCCAGTCCGTTGGCCGTTCCTACATAGATGGTCGTCTCGCATGGTTCGATGCAGAACACAAAGCGGTTGGGATCGGTGACGGGGGCAGATGTCTGAAGGCTTTCACTGTAATTGATGTAGTGGGTGAGTTCGTCGCGCTGTGGGTCATATTGGTAGAAGCCCATGCCCAGCGTCGAAATCCAGAGGTTGCCGGCGGCATCTTGTGCGAGGTGGAACACGCGGTTGATGTTGTATTTTGAACGTGTGAAGGTGCCCGTCTGGGTGTTCATGGACCAGAGTCCGTCGGCGTATCCGCCCATCCAGAGGGTGCCCCGGTGGTCGTCGAGCAGGGTGTTGACGGTGGAGGGCATGTTGGGCTGTCCCTCCGGCTTCCAATGGTAGCTGGAGGTGCCGTCAGCCGGGAGTTTGTAGATGCCGTCGTGGTCGGTGGCCACCCACAGCTTGTCGCCATCCGCAGGGGCAATGGCGGTGACGGGGTTGGTGCCGATGCTGTTCTTGGTGATGGAGTTGCGGCCAATGTATTCAAAGGCCGACTGGTTGATGGGCTTCATCATGACACCGCGCCAGTAGATGCCCACCCAGACGTTGCCGTAGGCATCGCTCAGGGCGTCTTTCACGTTGGCGTTTGCCAGGTTGAAGTCGTTGGTGCGGATGTTGCTTTGGGCGATTTTCCCAGTACGTTCGTCATAGACTTTCAGACCGTTGCCGTCGGTGCAGATGAAGATGCGGCCATCGGTCCACTCGCGGATGCTCCAGAGGTTGTAATCGACGGGGTCGTCGTTGACGGGAAGGAATGTGTCGGCCTGTTTTGAATAGACCAGCAGGCCGTTCCGCTCACAGCCCAGATAGAGCTTGCCGGAGGTGCTGAGGTAGAGCGCGACGGGGCGTCCGGGTACATCTATCTTCTTGAAGCCTTTTCCTTCTTTCCGATAGACTCCCCCTTCACTGTTCAGAATCCAGAGGCGTTTCTCCCTGTCCTCCACGATGCGGGCCGGACTGATGTTGCCTTCGCCGGTGGCGTAGATGGTTTCCTGGTAGGCCACCATGTTGCCCTGCTTGTCTTGTTCGATGCGTCCACTGCCATGGCCCGCCACGCAGGCCACCACCTTGCCGGAGCTGAGTTGCCCCATCCAGGCAATGTGGATGCCAATGGTGTCTCCCTCGGAGGTAATAAATGGTACGTCGGTGAATCGGTCTGTGGCATAGTCGTAGGACAGCAGGCCGTTGTTGGTGCCGATGAGGATGTGGGAGGGGTCGTACTCATAGACGCAGAGCACGGAGTTGTACTTCAGGCCCTTGGGGTCGGTCTCGCTGTGTCGGTAGATGTTCATCTTCACACCGTCGTAACGGTTCAGTCCGTTCCGGGTGCCAATCCAGATGTTGTGTCGGCTGTCCTCATACAGGGTCTGTATGCAACTGTTTACCAGTCCCTGCTTCGAGGTGAAAAAAGTGATGTTCTGTGCCTGTAGGTTGGCGATGCCTGTCCAGGAAAGGAGCAACAGGCAAAGGATTCTTATCGTGAGAAAACGACGTGGTTCCATGTCTATAGGTTAAGGTTTTGAAACAACTCGGCGACAAAGGTACAAAAAAATGGTGTAAAGCGAACACTTTACACCATTTTTTATTTTTCATGCGGAGTTTTTACTCCGATGCGTATTTACTTCACAACGACTTTCTCTACGTTACCGTTAGCATAGACAACGATGTTGACACCCTTCTGGAGCTTGTTGATGCTTGCACCGGCGGCGTTGTAGATAGCCTTAACCTCAGCCTTGCCGGCAGCAGCAGTCTCTGTGATGGCATCAGCCACGTTTGAATAGTTGTAACCTTCGAGTGGAGCAACGAAGTAGAGACGAGCGTCATCAGCGAAGGTGTTGGTATCCCAGTTGTCACGTGCCTCGCCACCCTTGGTAGCCTTGCCGGAAGTGTAGTGCTCAACGATACCGATAGTCAGCTTCTGGCCTTCTCCTACGCTAACGTTCTTAATAACTGTTGGGTGAGTGCCCCAGCCACCGATTGCGAATGGAACCATGATTGGGTCTTCGTCGTCAACCTGAGCATAGATGTACTTGTCCCAAATGCCAGTCTCGTCGTTCTTGGCGTTGTATGGCTCGAAGATGTTCTCACCGTATGTGCCGGAAGCGGTACGAGTGCCGAAGTAAACATCATATACACCTACGGGAGCGTTCTCGATAACTTGGTAGAACTCGTACTCTGCACCACCGCCGTATGCATTGATCATGACGTCGCTAACAGGCTTGGCATCGGTAGCTGCGTCGCCAGAGAAGTGGACACTTCCATTTTCAAGCTGTGTGCAGTTCCAGCCTACGATGGTGTTGTCGGCCAGGTTGGCACTAGCGTTTGTTCCGTAAGTATAGAAGTGTGGGTTCTTGACAAGGCAAGTGAAATCAACGCCCTGTGAAGCAACTTGGTCTGAGCTTGTGTCAACATACTCGTCGTCAACTACAATCTTAGAACCGTCGAACATGGCGGTAGTCATCAAATCCTCTGTGAACTCGCCGTTAGCAATCTTCTGGTAGAGAGCAATCTTGGAAGCCTCGTTGCAGGCAGCGATAGCCTCGTCGTCGTCAGTTGCGATTTCGAGCATTGCGTCAACAGCCGCACCTTCAGCCTGGAGAGTGCTTGCAGTCTGGAATGCCTTGTAAGCACGCCAAGTGAGTACGTCAACCACGCTCTTCACGTTCTTCATCTTCTCAGAAGCTGTTACCAGTGCAGGAGCAACAGATGCGAGCTCCTCGTCAGACAGTGCGGAAGGATCGGTCTCACCGTAAGTGTCAATCATATTCTTGGCATCCTGAGCAATCTCAGAGTTCAGGTACTTGCCTTCGAGTGTGTTGTAAACCTCGGTAGCCTCAAGAATGGCGATAGAGAAGTTGTCGATGTTCTCTACACGTGCAGCCATTGCCTTACCCAGTGTGCTGAGTTCAGAGATGAGAGCCTCGATTTCAGATGGAGCTGTGAAGTGGCCAGTCTTTGCGTTGTTGATAGCAGCCTGGAATGCAGTCTTGGTATCACCGTTGTACTCATCCATTGCTGCAGTTTCCATAACACCTTCTGCGATTTCTACAGCCTCGGCCAGCTTCTGCTTCCAGAATGCAGCCTTGGAAGGCATCGTGATGAGGTCAACACCACCAAGCAGGTACTCACCGTTAGGCTGAGTGGTCGAGAACTTCAGCATGTAGTAACCAGCCTTGTCAACCATGAAGTCGGTCTGTGAACGGGTCACGTTGGTTACAGCTGTGTTCTGTGCGCCGTTTACGTTCGGCATAGCCACAACGTCGTCGAAGCGGGCATATACGTTGCCTGAAAGGTCTTCAAGTGTGAAGGTATATACAGGAGCGTTGTCTGGGCTGACAGCGTCTGTGTTGCCGTTCAGGTTCTTCCAAGCACACATACGGATGGTAATCTGGTGCTTGCGTGCGTCGAGCCACAGAGAGATACCCTCTGGCATTTCTGGGTCGATTTCGCCGCCTTCCAGGATGTAGTCCTTCACCTGCTCACCGAAGGTCAGGGTACCGAGCTGGTTGGCACCGTTCATTGAACGCCAGTAGATAGCTGCGCCGTTGAGGTCGCCACTGTAGCCAGTCATGGCACGGCAGCCACCACCACCAACGTTGCCACCCCAGTTGTAGTTCCATACGGCACCGGCATCGGTCGTTCCATACTGGTGGATGGTACCATTGTCGTTAGCAAGCCAACCTACAGGGAATGTACCGTTTTCAGTCACGGCAAAAGTCTCGTTTGTGCTGTAGATAACCTCAGACTTAGAGTCGTCGGTGTCAGCGCCAATGGCGAAGGTGATAGACTGGTCGCCTTCGGCAGGAATATCCATCTTGTTGGCAATGCCAGAGAGGATGAGGGTGTATTCACCGTCAGCAAGGCCGCTGATAGCGATGTTCACGCTCTTGCCGTCCTCGCTCAGGGTCATGGCATCGGTCAGGTCGGTCTCAACACCATTCTTAGTCAATGTGGCAGAAGCATAGTTCAGAGAAAGCTCCTTGTCGTAGGTTACACAAACGTTGTTGAAGGTAGCACCGTCAATCTCGAAGCTCTCGTTCTCAGGAACTGAGCTGACCATCTTAGGTGCAGACCAAGAAGATGGCAGAGCGTCGATGCCTTCCGTGTAGTAGGCAGTCTCGTTCTCAAAGCCCAGCACGGCCATGTCGCCTTCTACGTCAGAGCTTGGACGACGGTCAGTGTCATAGACGATGGGGCAGTCGGCACCCGGAGTGAAGCTAACCTTCACGTCCTCAGCCTCAGCCAATTCGCCCTCATACAAGAAGATGTAGAGGAAACCGTCGTTCTTGCCTTCAACGAACTCAGCTGGCTTCTCAACGCCGTCAACAACCACCTTCACGCAAGAGGGGTCGAGCGACAGGTTACCCTCGTTGGCAGCAGCGAGCTTGCCAATGTTGGTTGGGTAGCCGAAGTCGAGCTTGATAACGTCGAAACCTGGGTCGAACAGAGCCTGGTTGAATGTAACGCCCTCTTCCACCTTGATGTCGTCCAGGGTGTAAGTCGTGGGGCTATACATATTAATAATAAGGAAGAACTCGTTCGGCAGTTTGTGGTCGTAGTACTCAGCGTAAGTCTGAGTGCCGTCGCCGCCGAAGCTCTCTGGATAGACAGCGTTGCCCACCCAGCTCTGGTTTGCGATGATGTTGTTCAGTGTCTCAGCGTTGGTGTAATAAGACAAGAATGAGATGTACTGCCACTCGCCTGTCATACCACTGGTCATCTGCACACCGTAGTTGGCGCCAGAAGGAGAGTTGATGCTCTTGTCGAAGTTCTCAATACCCTGAGAGAGCCAAGAAGTCAGACACGTGTTCTTTGTGCCTTCGTCGTTCGAGTAGGTGGGGTCAGCCTTTACCCAGAAGCTCACACGGTAGGGTGTGTTCTCCTTGATGTCGAGACCGGCAATCTTGAAACCACGGTCCCAAGTCTGTCCGGTCGTTGAGCCGTTGACAGCCTGGAAAGCATATTCGCCCGACTTCACGTCGTCGGCAAACTGCTCGTTCCATACGTCGCCGTCCTTCACGTTCACCCAGTCACCATAGGTGCTCAGTCCGGGTGTCAGCGAGTAAGCTGAACTCTTACCTGTTGCGTCGCCCTGTTCAAAACCGAGCGATACAATTGTAGTCTGTGCCTGTGCAGACATTGTGGCTGCGAAAAGGCCAAGACCCATCAAAAGGTTTAGTTTTTTCATAAGCAAAAAAAATTAGTTAAACAATAATGTGAAAAACAATGAATTTTCGCTGCAAAATTACCGCCTTTCCGCTCTTTCTTTTTCGTTTCATGTTACATGTGTTTTATGAAATGTTGCAAAATCTAAATAAAAAGAGAAAAGTAAAGAGTGAAAAATCCTAAAGTGTTGCTCGCGGAGTCCTTGTCCTGCGGTAACGTGGATTTTTCACTCTTTACTTTTCTCGGTTTCTGCTTGTCGGCTTTTACTTTCTCAGCAGACTGAGCATTTCCTCAGCATAGCGGCGGCCCAGAATGCGGTAGCCCTCTGCGGTGAAGTGCAGTTTGTCGGGTTTGCCCGGACAGCCGAGAGACGGAATGACGTGAGCCGTCGGGATGGTCTTGGGCACGGTGGCGATGACGGCATTGTGCGCATAGCAGCAACCGCCGTCCTGCTGGGTCATCAGCTCACCGACGAGCAGGGGCACGTCCTCGGCTTTCAGGTTCAGCTCCTTCAGCAGGCGGGTATAGACTGTGTTCACGCGCTGTGGCCAGTCCTGTTGGGTGTTGTCCGTGCAGCCCTGGTGCAGCAGGATGCCTTTAATCACGCCGGCCTTCTGTGCCTGCTTGGCCAAATCCACGAGGCGTCGGTAGGGGTTGTCGTCGTATTCCTTGCAGAATCCTTTCAGCCAGTCGGGTGACTTGGCGATGTAGTCGGCCCGCTTGTCCTCGTCGAAGAGGTCGATGCTGCATCCGCCCACGGCCACGTTGATGACGCCGACGCTGATGCTCTCAGGCAGTTGCTCCACAAGGGTGCGGCCAAAGTAGTCGGCAGGTGTCAGGCCGGTCCACTCACGGCAGAGTGGGGGCACGGCGGCATACCACTGTCCCTTCTTGCGGCCATTGGGAGCTTTCCAGTCGGTGGCGGACATCATCTTGAAGCGGGGGTCGATGCCGTCGCGGTCCTGAGCCTCAATCTTGGCGTTGCCCTCCATGTTCGATTGGCCGAGGCAAAGGAAGACGTAGAAGTTGGGGTCGAAGCCCTTGGGCTGCTCAATGGTGCCGGCAAAGTTCTGGCCGTCGCTGTAGTTCAGTTTGGTGTTCTGCTCGTAGAACGAGGAAACGCCGGCGGCGTTCTTGGCAGGAACTACCTGGATGTAGTCAATGTCTGGCATATAGGATTTGTTGTTCTTCAGTGTGATGACGTTGTCGCCCTGGTTCAGCTGTACGCGGGCCTTTACGGTGCCCACCTTGTCGTAGCCGCCTGAGTTGCAGGTGAACTTCAGGATGCGCTTGCCGTTCACCTCAAGGGTCAGTTTGCGGTTGTCGCCCGAAAGGTAGGCGATGGTCAGCTCGTAGGTGCCGCCCTGACGGCTATACACGTTCTGGAATTCCAGGTGGTTCTCCTCGTTGCCGCCCAGCCAGCAAGCCTTCATGCCCGAACGGCAGTTGTCGTCGTGCTGATAGATGCCTGTGCCCTCAAACTGGTGGTTGGCAATCTCCTGGTAGCTTGGGTTGTAGGCACTTTCGGCCTCGTAGATGGTACGCTCCAGGCGCTGCTCGGCCTCCACGGTGTAGATAGCGGTGCCGTGGGCCGGGATTAATGAAGAATGAAGAATGAAGAATGAAGAATCTTTTCCACTTCCTTTGCTTTTCTTTATGACCTGCTTCGACACGTTGTTACCTGTGTAGAGGTCAATGACGGTGGCGTTTCCGGCCAGGTCGATGTCGCTCAGTGCCAGCTGCACGTCCTTCACGTCCTCGTCTGCTGGGTTGTAGATGGCTACGGCGCGTTTGTTGCCGTACAGGGTCTCGATGTCCTTCACCAACACGAAGCAGCCCTTTACCTTCTGGGCGGGATAAGCCTGCAGGCAGAGCCAGTCCTGGTTCAGGGCGATGAGGCGCTTGTTGGCCATCAGGGCCAGTGCCTCGGGAGCCACTTTGCTCATGTCGCAGCCCACGAGCAGCGGACTGTTCATGATGCACCACAGGGCGAAGTGTGTCTTGTCCTCCTCAATCGTGAGGCCGCGTCCCACTTCCAGCATGTCCATGTCGTTATAGTGCCCCTTGCTGGCGTAGGCTGCGAGGTAGAGGTTCTGCTGGATGATGTCGGCCACGTTCTTCCAGTTGCAGGCAATGTCGTGGGTTGTGCGCCACGAGCCGGCCACCTTGCTCACCCAGGTTCCCGGGTAGTCCCAGCGGCACACGTTCACGCGCACGTCCTTCTTGCCCACGGCCTGAATGGTATTGTAGATGTCGGTATAGCGATCGCGCTCCGAGAGCTTGCGCTTGTCCTTGTTGTGGTAGGGCGAGCCGCCGCAGAAGTCAATCTTGATGAAGTCGAAGTCCAAGTCCTGGAAGAACAGCTTGCAGTCGGCCTCGTCGTGGCCCATCAGTCCCACGCCCACGCCGATGGTGTCGCCACCGAAATAGCTGGCACAGGTGTTCTGTCCGCCGTCGCTGTAGATGCCGGCCTTCAGGCCCTTGCTGTGGATGTAGTCCACCACCTTGCGCATTCCGTTGGGGAAGCGGGTGGGGTGGATGAGCAAGTTGCCGTCGTCGTCGCGGCCTCCGAAGTAGCCGTCGTCGATGTTGATGTAGTTGTAGCCCGCATCCTTCAGGCCCGACGAAACCATGGCGTCAGCCTGTCCGCAGATGATTTGTTCACTGATTTGGAATCCGAAGGTGTTCCACGAACTCCAGCCCATCAGGGGTGTGTCTTGTGCGTTCGCTGCGACCATTGTGCAGAGCATCGCACTGATTGATAAAAAGATTTTTTTCATCAGGTTGTTATTAATGTATTTGATTCAAAACTTATTTGCTGCAAAGTTAATGCTTTTTAATATTATATAGGTGTTGAACCTTAACCAAAACTTTCCCGCATGTTTCATCTTTGCCCCCGTCGGGTGCTTTGCTTGCATTTTTGTAACACGCCGCTAAAATATATATATAATGTGCAAAACCCCCTTTGGCCGAAAACCGCTAATTTTGTCGCAAAAATATCTGTTTTATGAAAAAGTATCTTTTTTTTCTCTTTCTCTTGGGCAGCCTTTCCCTGTGGGCGGCTGACGATTTTCTGTTCTTTTCCCGTCCTTCCACTCCTGCCTTGCAGCTGACGGGCACCTCCGCCACCGTGCAGTTCGACGCCGCCGACTATCGTGGCGTGGCCCTTGCCGTGCAGAACCTCCAGGCCGACCTTCAGGCCGTGACGGGCTCCTCCACGGCCCCCATTGTCGTGGGTACGTGGGGCAAAAGTTCCCTCATCGACAAGAAGGCGTATGCCAAAGAGCTGAAAGGCCGCAACGAGAAATTCATCATCGACGTACAGGCCGACCGCATCGTCGTGGCCGGCAGCGACAAGCGCGGCACCATCTACGGCATCTACGAGCTTTCCCGCCAGTTGGGTGTCTCGCCCTGGTACTGGTGGGCCGACGTGCCCGTGCAGAAACACACCGAGGTCTATGCCCGTCCCGGTCAATACACCGACGGCGAGCCTGCCGTGAAGTACCGTGGCATCTTCCTCAACGACGAATGGCCCTGCATGGGCAACTGGGCGCACGATACGTTCGGCGGCTTCAATCATAAGATGTACGAGAAAGTCTTTGAACTCATCCTCCGTCTCAAGGGCAACTTCATGTGGCCGGCCATGTGGTCAGCCGCCTTCTATGCCGACGACCCCGAGAACCTGCGCACCGCCGACGACATGGGCATCATCATGGGCACCAGCCACCACGAGCCCTGCGCCAAGGCCCACCAGGAGTGGACCCGTGTACGCACTCGCGGCCCCTGGAACTACGACACCAACCGCGACGAGTTGGTCAGCTTCTGGCGTTCGGGCATCGAGCGCATGAAGGACACCGAGGACGTCATCACCATCGGTATGCGCGGCAACGGCGATGAGCCGATGGCCGACAAGCCCGACGTGGCCCTCATGGAGCGCATCGTGGCCCATCAGCGCCGCCTCATCACCGAGGCCACGGGCAAGAAGGCCAAGGACGTGCCGCAGGTCTGGGCCCTCTACAAGGAGGTGCAGCAATACTATGAGATGGGCATGAAGGTGCCCGACGACGTCATCCTCCTGCTCTGTGACGACAACTGGGGCAACGTCCGCATCGTGCCCGACACCAAAACCGCCCAGCCGCAAGGCAGCAAGACCGTCCAGCCGAAAAAGCGTCACCCCGGCGGCTACGGCATGTACTACCACGTCGATTACGTGGGAGCGCCCCGCAACAGCAAGTGGCTCAACGTGAGCCAGATTCAGCGACTCTGGGAGCAACTTGACCTCACTTATCGCTCTGGCATCGACAAGCTGTGGATTCTGAACGTCGGCGACCTGAAGCCCATGGAGTTCCCCATCGACTTCTGGTTCAAGGAGGCGTGGAATCCCACCCAGTTCACGGCTGAGAACCTGATGGCCTACACCGAGGACTTCTGCCGCCAGCAGTTTGGCGACCAGCAGGCCAAGGAGGCCGCCCGCATCCTCAACCTGCAATGCAAGTATGCCCACCGTCGCACCCCGGAGCAGATGGCTCGCAACACCTATAATATTAATAATGGGGAGTGGGCCGAGCGCCTGGCCGAGTACAAGACGCTGGAGGCCGACGCCTTGGCTCAGTATGCCACCCTGCCCGCTGAGTACCGCGACGCCTACAACGAACTCATCCTCTTCCCCATCCGGGGCATTGCCAACTTCTACGAAATGTACTACGCACAGGCCAAGAACGAGCAGTTGGCCATCTTGGGCGACCCTGCCGCCAACGACTGGGCCGACCTCGTGGCACGTTGCTTCGTGAAGGACTCCTTGTTGCGCAACGACTACAACAAGAACATTGCCGGCGGCAAGTGGAACCACATGATGGACGAGATTTGCATCGGCTACATCTCTTGGAACAATCCGCGCCGCAACGTCATGCCTGCCGTCAAGCGCGTCGATACGCAGCGCCCCGTCATCGCCGAGCACAACGGTCGTGTCATCCTCGATGCCGACTGCTACAGCGAGAAGACCGATGCCGCCAACGCCCGTTGGACGGTCATCCCCCATTTCGGCATCTATCGCAACGCCATTGCCCTGATGCCCTATAGCGAGAAGACCGACGGCGGCAGCCTCACCTACCGGTTTATGACCACCAAGAAGGCGGCCACCCTCACCTTCCATTTCGCCCCGAACTTCCCCTTCAACGATGTGCAGCAGGGTATGCGCCTGAGCTACACCCTTGATGGCGGCGCTCCTGAGACGATGAGCACCAACGGCGCTTCCGTCATCCGCTTCAACAACGCCACGGGCGACCAGCAGTTCGACTGGGCCAAGGAGCGCATCAACCGCCGCAAGGTGCGGGTTGCCCTCGACGATACGTCCGACGGCGTCCACACACTGACGCTCACCCCGCTCGACCCCGGTATTGTCATTGAACGAATCACGATAGAATAACCATTATGAAGAAAACCTTATCAATCCTTGCACTGGCAGCACTTTCCCTGTCTGCCGCTGCACAGCGGTCGGCGTCTGCCAACATCGTCCGCTCCACCAAATACCAGTACATTGATGGCTTCGGCGGTACTGGCATGAACGGCCAATGGGCCGATGTCTATACCCAGGAGAAAGCCCGCAAGCTCTGGGGCATGGGCGACGACGCCGTCGGCCTGAACATCATGCGTGTCCGCATCAACCCCAACGAAGGCAACTGGGGCGAGTATGGCAACACCATCAAGTGGGCCCGCGCCGTCAATCCCAACCTCAGCGTCTTTGCCACGCCCTGGACACCGCCCAAGAAGTACAAGACGAGCAAGACCTACAACTACCAGAACGAGTTCGGCACCTGGGTGTGGCCCATCGTGGAACACAGCTGGGGCGGAGAAGGCTCCAACGGCGGTACCATCAACGATGAAAAGATTCCCGAATATGCCGACTTCCTCGAACGCTACCGTGCCACGATGGAGTCGAAGGGTTGCCCCATCGACATCATCTCCATCCAGAACGAGTGCGACTACACCCCCACGACGACCGACAACGGCGTGGAACATGCCAGCTACGAGAGCTGCATCTATTCGCCCAAGCAGATGGCGGCCATGGTGAAGGCTGCCCGTGCGGCGGTCGATCCCAAGTGCAAGATTATGGGCCCCGAGACCTTCGGCTGGGGACAGGCCAACTACAACAATACCCTTGTCAACATCAAGGATGCCGTCGATAACATCGACATTTGGGGCAACCACCTCTATGGCTCCAACGACTTCACCTTTATCAGTCAGGTCACCAGCAAGACGAAGAAGCACATGTGGATGACGGAGATACTCTACGACTATGGCGAAGTGGCCAACTACGGCGGCGAGTTTTCTGCCGAGTACCGTGTCGTCGAGAGCTTGGAGAACGCCTTGCAGAACGGCTATAACGGCTACGTCTATTACGACATGCTCAATGACTTCTTCTCCGTGGCTCACGGCGGCAGCGACACCGAACTGTGGAAACGTGCCTACGTCTTCAGCCATTATGCCAAGTACGTCACCGGCAAGACCCGCGTCCGCTCCAGTCTGCTCGGCACCTACGCCTCCGACCTGAGGGGCGGTTCGGCCTACGTGAGCGAGGGTGGCGACACCATCACCTTCAACGTGCTCAACCCCACCTCCTACACTTATACGCTGACCATCAACGTCCCCATCAACCCCACGAAGGTCACCGCCATCGTGACGAACGACGCCGTCAACGCCAAGAAGGTCAACCTGACCAGCCAATATACCGACGGCAGCAAGAAGTTCAAGGCCACCCTCCAGCCCGGCACGTTCTACACGCTGGTCTTCGAGAAGGTTCACACGCCCGAGGGCGAGACACCGCAGGCCGACCTGGCCGTCAGCCCCAAGCAGCCCAACTACGGCAACCCCATCAGCCCCTATCAGTTCTGTGCCGACCCTACGGCCATTGAGTACGACGGTCGTCTCTATGTCTATGCCACGAACGATCAGCAGGAGTTCGACCTTTCCAACGGCCTGAAGGCCAACAGCTTCGGCAAAATCAACCAGCTCGTCTGCATGTCAACCGCCGACATGGTGAACTGGACCCACCACGGAGTCATCGACGTGAAGGCCATCGCCCCTTGGGTTTCCGCTTCGTGGGCACCCAGCATCATCAGTCGTGAGGAGGCCGACGGCCAGACCCACTTCTACCTCTATTTCACCAACTCCGCCTCCGGCATCGGTGTGCTGACGGCCACTTCGCCGACCGGCCCTTGGACCGACCCGTTGGGCCATGCGCTCATCGACCGCAACACCGCCGGACTGGGTACGATTTCCCAAATCATCGACCCCGGAGCCGCCATCAAGCCCGATGGTTCTGAGGCTTACCTCACCTTCGGCGGCGGCGACGTGAAGGGGACAGACTTGCAGCCTGGCAACGCCCGCATCGTGAAGTTAGGCCGCGACCTGATTTCGCTCGACGGGGCCATCAAGTCCATCTCGGCTCCCTGCCATTTCGAGGCCAACGAACTGAACTACGTCGGCAACAAGTGGATTTTCAGCTACTGCACCCGCTGGTCGATTGCCTCCAACTGGAGTTCTTACAGCTCGGCCAATGCGCCCACGCCTGCCTCCATCGTCTATATGACTGCCTCCGACCCGATGGCCGACAACTGGGGCTACAAGGGCGAGTTGCTGCCCAACCCCGGACGCATCGGCTTCCCCTACGGCACCAACCACAGCCGCCTGCAAAAGTTCGGCCCGTCCTACTTCCTCCTCTACCACACGCAGTGGCTGGAGAATCAGTTAGGCTACAGTGGTGGCTATCGCAGTCTGCACATCAACAAAATCACGGTGACGGAGAAAACGGCTCGTGTCGCTCCACTCTCGGCCACGACGGCCACCCTTACGGGCGTTCCCCAGCTGACTGCCGGTCGCCTGAATGCCTACCAGCCCCTGCTGTCAACCACCTTGGCCAATGCGGCGGGCGTTCATGTCCTCGCTACCGACACGCCGGGCACGACTGCCCTTGGCGACATCTACAGCGGCAGTTGGGCCATGATGCGCGGCGTTCAGTTTACAAATGCCGACGCGCCGGAGGGTGCCAAGAGCGTGGCGGTCAACCTGCAAGGCAAGGGTACGCTCGAAGTGCGTTTGGGTGCTCTCGATGCCGCTCCGCTGGTCACCCTTCCGTTCGATGCCGCCAACGACACCACCCTGCGGGTCAACCTCTCCGAGGCCGTCGGCTCCTTCCAGAACTATCTCTACTTTGTCTTCACTGAGGCCAAGGATGTGAAGTTCTACGGCTATCAGTTCTCCACGGAGACGGTGCCGACCGATGAGCCGTTGCCTGGCGACACGGACGGCGACGGCCAACTCACGCTTGCGGACTTCCGCCTGCTGCTCAATCAGTACCTCAGTTCGTCGGCTTCGGCCCTCGATGTCGATGGAAACGGCAAGCTGACGCTCTGCGACCTCACGAAGTGGCTGGAGCTGTACCGCCAGTCACAGGCCACTGCCCAGTAAATTCGCCCTCAAACACTTATCGACCAAAAATGACGCAGAACTGTATCAATGAATACAGTTCTGCGTTACGTTTTGTAGAGTTCTGCGTCGTCTCCGATAGAGTTCTGCGTGATTTTTGAAAGTCTTCCGCCTTACTCCCTTGACTCCACTTTTTCAGTCAGTTCGTTCACGCAAACGATGTAGGTGCCTTCGTAGAGGGTGCGGCGGTACGAGTTGGCCGTGGCCTTCGTGTGGACGAGCTCGATGCCATCCAGGGTGTAGATGCGGATGAGGTCGCCCGGTTCGATGCCGCTGATGCGGAGGCTGTTGCGGTGGATGCTGATGACGCAACCCTGCTCAGCGTGGTCTTCCACCTCGGGGCGCAGGCCGCCAAAGCGGAGCGTCAGGCGGTGGGTGTCGTCGCCGGCATCGGCAGTGCTGAGGGTGTAGGGCTGCTGCTTCAGGTCGGTCACCTTGCCCAACTGGTGGTCGGTCAGCCATACGTGGTCATAGTCGTCGTAGGCCGCCGGCGCGGGCAGGCTCATGGTCAGTGTGCCGGGCTGTGGCGACCGCAGGCCCAGGCGGATGTCCGTCTGTTCCGGGGCGGCACTGACGAGCGAGAGGTTGGTCTCGTCGTCGTTCACCACGTAGAGTTGTGGGTGCAGGTCGTCGAAAGAGAACCACTTGATGCCGTCGGTGCCCAGGCGGTAGGGCATGGCCGGGTCTGCGTCGGTGTGTGGGTGGATTTCCACATAGTCGGCCACGGCTGCCTGCGGCTCGTAGCCCTTCGACACGGCCACCAGCCTGCGGGGGCGGAGCGGTGCGGGAGCCGGGGCCACGTAGGTCGGCAGGCGGAAGGTCAAATTCTCGTGGTCGCCGATGATGGCCGTCTGTGTGAAGAAGGCATCGCCCAGGACCATGGCGGCATCGTCGTCCCAGGAGCGGTAAGTGTAGGACTGTCCGGGCAGTTTCGGCAGGGAACCGTCCGTGGGGTTCATACCGTAGAACAGGTGGGGCACGTCCATTTTATATTGGTGGGGCGTGGCCGTGACGTCGGTCTTGAACGAGGCGACGAGCCAGGGCTGTCCCTTCAGGTTCCAACCCATGTTCTCCTGCTTGGTGAACGACGGGTAATCGACTTTTCCATCGGGGTTTCGGCCTGTGTTGTTGCTGTTGTACTGCGTGAGTTCGACCACCTTGTCCCCGCCTTCCTCGGCGTAGGCATAGGAAGCCTTGTTGTCGGCCCAGCCCGTGAAGCGGAGCGTCTTCGACTGTGAGCTGCCGAAGTTCAGCTGCCAGCCCTCGCAGGCGGCCATCTCCTCGGTGGCCACCCAGCACCCGGAGTTATCCTCATGGTAATCGTAGTCCCAGGCCGAGCGCAACAAGCCGTCATAGGTGTGGGAGCTGAACGTGTGGGCGGGGTCGGACGTGTTGTGTTCGCTTACTTGCGTCAGCACGTCGGTCGCAAGGGTGTAGTTGGTGGAGAGTGCGTCCTTCACATCGTAGGCGAACGGGAAGGCCGTCAGGGCATACTGTGTGCTGCTGTAGGTCTTCTCGGCAGCCACATAGCCGAAGCGCAGGGTGTTGCCCTGTCCGTAGATGGAGGCACCGGGCTTCAGCAGTACGTAGCCGGGCGAAACGGGGTTGGTGCCGATGAAGAGGGCATCGCCATCGCCGCTCTTATCCACAATGAGGTTGCGGTCGGCGTTCAGATAGACCACACTGCCGACATGGGGATAGACGTGGCCGCCGTAGTTGGTGGTGTAGGCGGCGTTGGTCGTATTGTGGATGTGGGTGTCGCTTTCGATGCGCCAAGTCTCGAAGCAGCCGTTATCGACTTGTGTGTCGAGGCGGCGCGGATTGCCCAGCACGTCGAGGTCGTGACCGAAATCGACGTAGGGTTGCAAGGCCGTAGGCAACCAGGCATTGATGTCGTCGGTCTCTTCGCCGGCGTTGATTTCCTTGCTCTGCTCATGCAGCTGGTACCAGTAGGGACGCCACTCGGTCAAGTAGTTGGCAGGTGTGTAGATGTTGCCGCCTCGGTCGGAGGGACGCAGGTAGGGGGCAAACATCGGAGCCCGTTCGGCGGTGGCCTCGGTCACGTGGAGGGTGTTCTTCACGTGGGTGGCTGCGCCGTCGCCGCTGAGGGTGGTCTGGCCGTCCTCGCCCACGACGGTGCAGTTGAGCACATAACCGTCGGTGCCGACGCTGACGATGGGGGCGCTGCTGGTCGGGTTGTTGTAGAGCAGGACGTTGTAGAGCAGGCCCTTCTCTGCATTCACGGCGGGCACTCCGCTGGCGGTCACGGTGTTATCGGCAATGACCACGTTGCGCAGTACGACGTTGTCCTTCGTCATGCTGACGGCAGACCGGTCGATGGTGCCGCCTGAAACCCAGAAGCCGTCGAGCAGGAAGCCGTTGGTGTAGGTGGAGACATCGTTGGGGACGATTCCCTTGACGGAGCTGTGGGTGGCCTCCTTGCTGGCCACGCTGCTGCGAGTGGCCTTCACCATTCGGACGTAGGCATCGATTTTCTCGTCAAGATAGCTGTCGTCGCTTTCCCGCTCCACCTCCTCCAGGAATGCGGTGTTGAGTCCGCCATAGACCGACACGCCGTCGCGTGGGTTGATGACTTCGTTGGTGAAGTCGGCAGCCTTCACGAAGACATAGGCTTGCTCCCGTGGCGAGGTGGTGAGCGAATAGATGGCGGCCACGTCGATGGCCTTTTGCAGGTCTTCAAGCTGGAAGGCGTGTTCCCAGCTGGTGCCGTCCTTCTGGCCCGTTGCACCCTCCATCACGTAGAGCACACGCTCCACGGCAGCCGTACACTCGTAGGGGCCGCGCTCGATACCCTTGCCGTACCAGCGGGCCTTGTAGTCCAGCTCGCGCTCGGTGTAGTTCGGGTCGGTGCCCTTCAGCTGTGCGTCGGTCAGGGTGGCGCGGTCGTCTCGCTGCACACTGTGGAAGAAATATTTCGTGCCGTCGGTGGCCGTCCTCTCTTCCTCGGTGTAAGTCTCGGCATAGTAGGGCACGAGGGCCTTGTAGAGGTCGGTGTTGGCCTGGTTGATGGTACGCGCACTGGCGTTCAGGCGGAAGTTGCGCGACTGCTTCATGGCCAGTTGCTCGGCGTCGCTGAGTCCGTCGGGCAGGGGATAGACTGGGTCAATGAAGTTGGGGCCGTAGAGCACGTCGGCATTGTTGGGGCTGAGGCGGATGTTGCCTGTGCCGTAAATCATGTTCAGGCCGATGGGGTACCACCATCCGTAGGTGTCGGGGTCGGAGGTCTTCTTTTGCCACTCGGTGAAGGCGTTGTACCTCATGTAGTGGTCGTCGCCGGGTCCCACGTTCTTTTGGGAGGTACCCATGCTGATGCCCTCAACGGCTACGGTCTCGGGGTCGTCACCTTCCCAGAGTTTCTTCTTGGAACCGTCGGCCTGTGCCTCGTCGTCCAACCAGATGATGGAGTTGAAGACGCCGCTGTGGTAGGTGCTCACCGACGAGCCGTCGTGGTACGACTCGGTCACGTCGGTCAGGGTGAGGTGGCCGCCGTTCAGGGCCGAAGTGCAGTTGACGAGCTGGGTGTTCACGCCCTTGACGGGTGCGCCGCTGTTGCTGTGGAAGAGGCAGTTGACGAAGAGGGACTCGCCGCCGCCCTTTTGAATGTTCACTGCCGAAACTTCCTCGCACTGGCCGTTGGTGATGAAGGAGCAGTCCTTGACCAGCAGTTTGGGGATGCCGTCTCCGGCTGCCTTCAGCAAGCGGGTGGGGTCGGAATAGTAGGTCTGCGAGCCGTCGTCGAAGAGGGTCTGGTACTGCTCCTTGTAGAAGAGGGCCGCACCGCCGTCGTCGTGGCTGTGGCCGTAGGGGTTGATGAAGGTGATGCCGTCGAAGATGATGGGCATGACATAGTCCTTGAAGTCAGGGTTTCGTCCCGACATGTAGTTGGCGAACGTACCTTTCTGCTCGGCATCCTCGATGATGAAGAGGTGTTCCAACTGCTGGTCGATGTTTCCCTTCTCGTAGGTCATGGCGAAGGTGACGGGATAGAGTTCCGTGCTGCGTTTGCTTTCGAAGTTGTCCAAGCCAATGACATCCTCGGCACCGATTGACGGGTAGCCGCCACGGATGGTCAGGCTCTTGACGACATGCGTCACGTCGGCATCCAGGGTTTTGGGCAGCTTCACACCGTCCTGCTTCGAGGGCGTGTTGATGAAGAACGCTTTGTGGTTGCTCTGGGTCATCTGGGTGGGTGAATAGGTTCCGCCCTTGATTTTGATGATTTTGTCGTGGTCGTTGCGCGAGAGCAGCAGGGTCTCGATGGCGTTTTGCAGGTCGCTGGTGGCCTTCTTCCAGGTGGAGCCGTCGCAGACCTCGTTGGCATCCTCCTCGGTAGCCACCCAGATGACATCCATCTCGCTGCCCGGCGTGGTCAGCTGTACGTACTGGTACTCGTAGATGCCCATGTCGATAAATACATCCTGTACGCCCATCTTCGGGTGGGTGGAGATGCGGCGCATGTTGGTTGCCGCGCCCTCGCCGTCGCGTGAGTATTCCATGTAAAGGTCTTCACCGATAGGGAGCAGGTTGGGATAGCCCACGTCGTGGAAGCGGAGGTGGATGTTCTTGGAGTGCAGGTTGTAGAAACCTTCACCATAGAGGTCGTGGTACTGTTCCTCGATGGTGGCAAAGTCGTGCGGGTCGAAGGGGCTGGTGGGGGTCAGATTGTTGACGTCCGTTCCTTTCAGCAGTTTCGTGTTGTAGAGGCCAGACGACTCGTCCGCCATCGTCACGTTCTGCTTCAGGTAGCCCCAGCCCGTGTCGATGGAGTTGTTTAGACGGGTCACGAGCCAGTCGGAGGTCTCCATGTAGCCGTCGATGCCGGCTGTGAGCGAAGGCTGGGAGAAGTAGGGGCCACCGGGCACGTTGTTCTCTGATTCCAGTACGAGGTTGTAGTTGTAAGGTACGGCCCTATTGGCGTCGTCTCCCGTCAGCGGGCCTACCTTATCGCCATTCAACATCAGGTTCTCATCCGTGATGGCACTGGGAAGGCGCTCTTCGTTGACCAGTTTGTAGTAGGGGGTCTCGGGATGCCCGTCGGGGTAGTAGCCGAAGTAGTCGTCGAGCACGTCGGAGAACAAACCGGCATAGAGTCGGGTCAGACCGTCCAACTCGCCGACAGGGGATCCATAGTCCTTGGGCTCGATGGGGGCAGACTTGGCCCGCTCATGGTTGCCCCACCACACGGTACCTTCACGACCCGTGCCTTCCTCATAGGAGCAGAAGGTCAGTGTGGCCACGTCCAATAGCGGGCCGAAGTTGGCCACGTGCCAAGGCTTGCGCAGGTCGAGGAAATCAGGTCTTCCATACAGTGCTTCGTAGTACGATGATTCCCAACCAGTGGCACTGGCCACGGATGAGGCGGTCGCCTCGTTGCCCCAGAAGATGGAATTTGCGGCAAAGTGCCAGCCTCGACCGTAGTATCTTGGGTCGGTGCCATGGTCGGCATCGGGGATGGTGCTTGAAATGGCTCGCAGGTTGTTGTCGATGAAGTTGTAGAGGGCAGGGAAGGCCACGGCCTTGTTGCGCACGAAGTCGCAGTTGCAGATACGGGCCAGTCCGGTCTCGGAGCAGGAGATGGTACCGCCATAGCCCTGTCGGTCATCGGCATTGGTGATGTTGTCAATGGTGATGGGATAGTTCCCGCGCTTGGCCTCGTTGTTGGCAAAGAGCGAATTCCAGAGGTGAACCTCGTAGTTGTTGGCAATGGCACCGCCTGCCGTCCAGGGGATGTAGTTCTGGTCGGTGGTGGTGATGGGGCCGATGGAGTAGTTCTTGGTGAAGTGGCAACTGAAGGCATAGAAGGTACCGTTGGTATAGACTCCTCCGCCATTGCCGGCCACGTTGTCCTTGATGGTGCAGGCGGTCATCATCAGGGGAATGTTGCGCTTGGCCACGCCCAGTACCTCGGGAAGGCCGGATAATTTGTCGAAAGTGTTGTCCCAGTTGCCTTCGACCAAGACGCCACCGCCACGGAAATAGGTGAGCTTCTGGAAGTTGCTGGACTCGTCCTCATGGTCGATGTTGTTGGCATAGCCGCCCGTGATGGTCACGCCGTCGATGATGATGGTGCGCTTGTCGCGGCTGTCGCGGCTCTCGTCCTCAATATTCTTCAGGAGGTCTCCCGTGCTGGGGTTCACGCCGACGAACATCGGGGAAAGGGTGCTGCCGCTCTCATCCTTTCGGGTCGGCAGTTGTCCCACTTGGTTGACGTCGGGGAAGCAGGTGATGATGTGATAGACGTTGGTCGTCTGGTCGTTCTGCACGGCGTTGCCGTCGAGGATGGTTTGCTCGGTCAGCTCCCACGGCTCCTTCACGTGGTTACCATTGCGGTCCAGGTGTTCGCGGTCGGTACGTATTTCGTAGGTGGAGGCCGGGTTCAGGGTCTGTTCGGCCACGGTGAATGCGCTTCCCGTCGTCTCCTGGCAATACTGGTGGCCGCTGGTCTCGTGGTTCACGCCGCCGATGATGGTCACCTCCTCGGGCACGACGAAGGTGTTGGCACGTGCCTCACCCTGACGACCGTGGGCGTCGCGGAAGGGGTGGAAGGTGCCACCGCAGACGAAGACCTCGAAGCGCACGTCCTTGTAGTGCTGGCCAATGGTGACTCCGCTTTCATACAGCTCCGTCATCTCCTTGCGTACATTTATTATATATTCAAGGGCGTCGCCCAGACGGTGGAAGGGGTTGAGGAAGGAACTGCCCATCTGCTTGTAGGTCTCCACGTCCCTCTTCACGGCTTTGTATTCGTCGCTATTTTGGTCGGGAGTCGAAATGTCGGGATGGCGGCGTGACCACTCAGCCTCCACGGTGTTCTTTTGCAACGCCAGGGCGGCATCGGTGGGCAGGCGCTCGGTGGTGGTGACGAAGAGGCGGGTCAGCACGTGGCTGAACTCCATCTTCACCTCGAAGTTTCCGTTCATGACGCGGGCACCCATCTCGATGAAGGAGTTGTCCTTCTTCACCTTCGCAAAGTGGCTTCCGTCGGCGAGGATGAGCTCTTCGCCCTCGATTTCCTGCGCCATGCGGTTGAGGCCGAAGAGGTCAACCAGCTCAAGGGTGGGGTACAGCTCGCGGAACTGGGCATAGGCCGCGTAGGTCATGCCGGCACGACCGAGGACGGAGGAGACGGTGATGGGGAAGTAGCGTTCGCCCGTGCCCGCACCGCCCATGGCTACGGTCTCGTAAGGCATGGTGGGATCCCAGCGCACACCCTCGGAGGCCACCGACGGCAGCTCGATGTTGTTCACACCGGCTACACGGCGGGAGCCCACGCCGCAGTAGTTCAGCGGGTAGTTTTCCTCCAACTGCGTCAGTCCGGTGGCAAACACGCCGGCCACGTTGCCGTAGTTGCTGGCATTGTTGCGCCAGAAGGCCGAGGAGTTGGCACGAACGTTGGTGTTGAACCAAAGGCCGCCGGCATTTTGCGTGGCCTCGTTGTCAACCACGGTGGTGGAGATGATGTGGACGTAGGTGGTGCTGTTGACCGTCTCCGGCTCCTCCACGTAGAGGCCGCCGCCCTGCGTGGCCGAGTTGTTCTTCACGATGCAGCCGCTGACGAGGGCCTGGGGCTCCAGGTAGAGTCCGCCACCGTACTTGGAGGCGGTGTTGTTCTGAATGACGCAGTTGCGTACGTGGGCATAGCTCGTCACCACGGCGGCACCGCCCTGTTGGTGGGCCGTGTTGGTACCTGTGGCGGCACCTTTCTGGATGAAGAGGCCGTCGAGTACGGTGCGGTGAGCCTCCACCTTGGCCTGGGCGGTGACTTGGGCGGCTGCCTTGCCGTCGTCGTCAAGGCTGTCGTAGTCGTCGGGATAGAAGAACGACGGGGTGCCCAGGAAGGTCAGCTGCCCCGTAATGTTGGCCGTGTAGCCCTCGTCGTCTCGGGTGAACAGCCTCTCTTCCACGTCGAAGAGGTCGTTGGTGAAGGTGATGACGTGATAGACGTTTCCATCCGTGCCCAGTACCTCGTTGATGAGCTCGCCGCTGAAATAGGTGGGGCGTCCCAGGATGTCGCGGTTCGTGAAGCTGTCATTGTAGCCGCCCTCAATCTGGATGCCGTGAGGCACGATGAGCGACTTCTCCAGCTCGTTCATGCTCTCGGTGTTCTGGTTGGTGTTGCGTGTGGGGATGTAGCTGAAGTGCGAGCCGTTGTCGCCCTCCAGACGCACGATGACCTCGTAGTCCTTCAGGTTGGGAAGCTCGGCACTGATGGCTGCGGCGTTGATGTTGTTACCCACGCCGGCTCTCAAGAGTTCCTGACGGAGCACGGTCGTGTTGATGTTGTTCTGCATCTGCGTCTCGTCCTCGTCGTCGGCATATTTGTAGGAGGCGTAGCGCCAGCGTCCGGCGGCGTCGAGCACCTTCTGCAGCTTCAGGTAGCAGGCTGCGTTGGCGGGCGTCTCGGCGGTGGCCAGACCGGAACCGTTCTGCGTGACGAAGAATACGGCCTTCTTCGGTGTCTCGTTGGGGAAGAGTGTCGGCTCGATGGCACGTGTACCGTCGAACTCGTAGGCGCCAATATCCACCTGACAGTCCTGGATGCGTTGGGCAAAGGCCACGTCGTTGTCGGGCAAATTCACACTGGTAGCTGCGAGGTAGGAGCTGTTGTTTGCGATGTTCGAGGTGCCGATGCGGTTCAAGGCATTGTACATGCTCGAACCGAAGTCTTCCGTACCCTTGTTGATACAGTGGGCAAAGTCATCGCGCAGACGGTAGTCGTTGGCGGTGATGGCTCCGCCTGTATATACATTATTATTATCGACGTCGGCCTCGAACGGCGTGTTGTCCAGGCTTGGAGCCACGCCATTCAGAATCTTGTTCTTCAAGCCCATGCCCCCAGACCTCTTGTAGCCGGCCTCCTCCGGGTCGGTGCTGCTGTTCGGAGCATAGATGGCATTCAGGATGGCGCCGTTGCTGATGGTACTCTGCGACTGGATGTAGCAGTGGAGGAAGGGGGCAAACGCAGACGACTCGGTCATGGAGATGGCCAGGCCGCTGTTGCCGTAGATGATGGAGTTGGCCATCAGGATGTAGGACTCGGCACCCTTGGCGATACGCAGTCCGCCGCCGCCAGTGGATTCCCCGCAGATGTTGTAGGCCAGCGTGTTGTTGTAGAACTTGCCCACGCAGAGGCCCAGTCCGCCGCCGTTGCCCAGGGAATAGTTGTTTGCAATCAGGGTGTTGTAGCACGTTCCCTCATACATGAACATGCCGCCGGCAAAAATCTGGGAAATAACCGGTGCCGGGCTGAGGTCTGTGACGTTGCTGCGCGTGCAGGTGTTGTCGATGATGAAGCAGCCCTCCACCGAGGCCGTGGCACCATCCACGAACGCACCGCCGCCCTTGTTGCGCTCACCCGACACGATGGTGTTGATGATGATGCAGTTTTTCAGGTGGCCACCCTCGTACATGCTCACGCCGGCACCGCCGCCGTGTGACATGGCAAAGTCGTGGAGGAAGCCGTGACGGATGGTGAAGCCGTCCCACGTGGCATCGGTGTACCAATCGTAGTCTGGGTCGGCGAACTTTGTATATTGGTTGTTGGCCTTTCGGCGTGAGTCAATCACGCGCTCCGAGTGGCTGATGTAGTCGGCGTTGGTGGTGAACTTCGCACCTGCTTGCCGCGTGGGGTCGCCCATGTAGCCACCGCCGCCATACACGGGGTTGGCCTTGTCGGGCATCTGGAGCACACGTTTGCGCAGGGTGCTGCGGTGCTTGGTCACGGTGTAGGCCGTACCCGAAGTCACCTCGTCGGGTAGGGGGTTGTCAACCACCCTGTCCACGGTCACGTCGGTTTTCTCGCCGATGTTCTCCGAGTAGCTGTCACCCATAACCAGCTGATAGAGCTTCAGGTTGTCCATGTTGATTTCACGGCGGTTGGGGTTTTTGTTCATTGCCAGACTGAAGTCGTCGGGCACCTCGTTGCCGTCTCGGTCAAGTCCGGGGCCTACCACCAGCTTGACAGTCACGTTGCCCGTTGCCGCCTGCGTGAAAGAGAGGCTGTAGCGATTCATATCCTCTCGGCCCGAGTAGTAGGAGATAGGCCTGGAGTTCAGGATGTTGTCGCTTGCATCCAGGATTTGCAGCGTCACATTCACGTTGGGGTTGCCCGCGTTGCCATTCATGTTGTTGTAGTTGTCGTAATAGAAGGCTGCCAAATCAATCTTAATCATGTAGCCGCCTGCCGGCACATTCTTCAGCGTCTGCCACACCTCTACGCCCGTAAGACAGCCGTCACGGAAACTGCCTCTCTTGTTTTTTCCGCTTGACACCTTGACACCATTCTCATAGATAGTGCCGGCAGTTTCTCGCTCAAAGGCACCAATAATCTTGCCAACGTTATTATTGGGGGCGCTGACATGCCAGCAGTCCTTGTCTTCGGTTGCTGTTCCGAAGGTATAGTATCGTCGGTCGCCCACGACCGTATTTGTGGTGTTGGAGGCAAACACGTTGGCCGAACCATTCATCATGTCGCTGTATTGCACGTAGGTGCTGGTCATGTCGATGCTTTGCTCTGCGTCGTAATGGGTGAAGTGGTGGGTGATGGTACGGGTCTTGTAGGCGTACTTCGTGGTCTGGGTGCCTGTCAGTTTGGCATAGTCGTCATCCCAGAACTTGACAGCGTCCATGTTCAGGTGCTCGTTGTCCTCTTTGGGGTTCACATCCGATACCTGCAGGATGGTCTCGTAATCTACGGACTCCAGGTCTCTGGCCGACATCGACTTGGGAATGTCGATGATGGCCGACATCAGGGCCTCTCGCTCGTTCAGGCCCGGTGTGCCGCCGTCCTTGGCCGGGAAGCCGCCCATGACGGTCGTGTTGTCGCGCATAATGAAGCCCTTGTAGTCGGTGTAGATGCCGTTGCTCACCCACACCTGCACCGAGTCGATGCCCTCAATGCGTCCAGGGTCGTTGTTCGCTAAGGCATTGTAGGCCGCAGCCCGCTCCACGGCATATTGCAGGCCGCTCACGTAGTCCTCCGTGCGGTTGTTCCGAATCTTGATGCCACGGTCGGGGTCTGTGAGCATTTCGTTGAACGTACCGCTGCCGATGCCCGTCACGGTCTCGCCCGTATAGGAGTCAGTCCTCGTGTCCGACGATTTGAAGGAGTTGGCCGTCCACCATTCGGGCACAGGGGTGAAGTTGCCCGTGGCCCGCCAGAAGGCACGGCTCTGTCCCGACTGTTCGCCGTAGGGGAAGCGCTCGTCGTCGGCCCAGCCGGAGCTGAAGCCGCCCTCCGCCGTACCCTGGTCGTTGATGACGATGTTGGTGGTCTGGGTCGGCTCCGTGTCGTTGCGGATGATTTCTTCCTCTCCAGCCCGGACGCCGTCGTCATACACGTTCTTCTCAATCGTCCACGTGTCGGTGATGGTCGTCGTCGTCGCGGCCCCCGTCCTTCGTTCCTTGAACCACGACCGGGCAAAGCCGCCGCAGTAGCGGTTGTCGGTCGTCAGCACACCGTCGGCTGCACCCGTCGTGGCCGACCCGTCGCCCGTGGTGTTGATGAGGCGGGCACCGTTCTGGGCGTCGATGGCGTCACTTCCGGCGGCCACGCCGTTCAGCGCATAGATGGCGTTGCCCTGGATGGCGTTGGCCCACGACGAACCGTCGCGTTTGCCGGCTCCGTCGGGGGTGACGTAGAGCACCATGCCGGCCTTGGGCAGACGCAGGGTCTCGATGGCGCCCACGTCGGGGTCGCCGCCGTAGTCACGGGTACGCAGACCCATGTCGTAGCTCATGCAGGCCATCGTGCCGCTTGCACCCGTTCCCGTGTCTATCGTGGTGCAGCCGGCGTTCACGATGGGGTTCGTCGGCAGCGGCTCGTAGTTGATGCGTCCGCCGTAGTACGACTGGTCGTCACCCGTACTGTGTCCCACGTTTCGGCTGGGGTTCACGAATGTCGGGTAGTGGACGACGACTTCCGTGCTGGCATCGGTTCCCCAGTAGCCCTGCTGGGTGCCGTCGTCAACGCGGGTGTGCAGGGTCGCCTTGTCCTCGTTCTTGTTGTGGGTCAGCACACGGTAGATGTGGTTTTCCTCCAGCTTGGACACGATGTTTTCCGGCAGCAGCACGTCGTAGCCCATGAAGATGTACTTGCCCGTCACCTTGTACCAGCTTTCCTTCGGGCAGAACACCGTGTTGGTGATGTTCGAACGGTCCTGGTGTACGCGCAGTCCGTTACTGAACGTCAGACTGTTATAGACCTCTATTTTTCCTGAAATGTAATCGTCGTTGAGCTTCACCGAGTCGCACTTGAAGGGGAAGCCCGTGTTGTTTACGATGTCGCAGTTGCGCACCAGTATCTTTCCGTTTCCGTTGGCCGTGCAGACACCGGCGAGGGTGATTTGCATGGTTGCCGGCGTGTCGTCCGGCTTGGCCACGAAGCGGTCGGGGTCTTCGTAGATGTCGCCCGCCGTGCAGTTACGCACGATGACGTTCACCATCGTCAGCTCGGCCCGGCACAGCTGGTCACTCACCGCCGAGCCGTCTTCATTGCCTCGTAGGAAACCGCCGCTCACATACACGGCCGCTCCCTCAGGCGCCGCACAGTTCGCCATGACGATGTTGCGCAGGATGTTGCCCGTCATGTCGCGCCGCTTGGTTGGGTTGGCGGTCTGGGCGTTGTTCACGACGACGCCCGCACCATCGGCCAGCGAGAAGTACAGCTTCCACTCGTCGGAGGCGCTTTCGGGGTCGCCGCCGGGGGCGGGGGCCACGTTCGCATTGCCCGAAAACAGGCGGAAGCCATCCACGATGACGTCGTGCTGGTTGGCAATGGCGATTACGTGGACGGAGTTGTTCTCAAACGTACCGTTCAGGATGTTGGCCGACACGTTCGAGTTGACCTCGTAGGGGTCGCGCCCCTCGACGTCGGTGCCGGTGTTCTCCTTCGGGAAGGCACCGTACAGGCGCATGTTGCTGCCCGGACGCAGGGAGGCCGTTCGGGCGTGTCCGCTGATATATGAGCCCTGTCCGGCTACGTTCAGGTTGCCCTCCTTCACGAGGATTTGCACGTGGTGGAAGTGCTTGCTGGGGTCGTGCGAGTCGCCCTCGCACAGGCAGTAGTATGTCCTTTCGGGGTGGGCCGCGTAGTCAGCCTGCGTGAAGTTGGTGTCCTTCAGCCGTTGCTTGAAGTAGTAGATGGCGTCGGCCAGGTTCTGCATCGGGTGCGTCCAGCTGTTGCCCATGGGCTGGTCGTCCTTGAATCCCGTGTGTTCGGCGGTGTTCTCTCCGCCTGCCGTCACGAGGTTAGGGTCCACGAACAGCGTCGGGATGTTCGTCGTCTCCGACGGGTCGCGGCCCTCCACCTTCTCCATCGAGGGCAGCAGGGCGTACTGGATGTTGCGGTAGCTATGCGCCAGGGCACCGCACGACGACACGCTCTCGAAGCTTCTTCCCACCACGTCCACGTCGGTGTGGGCATGGAGGATTTCGTCGGTCAGACCCTGCACGGCATCGGTCACCTGCACGGCCTTTCCGCGCAGGTCGGACAGGGCCAGCGGGTGCCAGTTATACACACGCTGGTAAGGTTCGCCGGGGGCGTTCTGGTCGGGGTGTACCACGCCGTTGTCCGTGAATTGGATGCCCGCTGCCAAGGTCGGCTGCGAGAACATCGGGAAGTTTCCCTTGTTATGCTCCGGCGAGGGGTAGTTGGCATCCTCCAGCGTATAGGCCGACTCCTTGATGACGGCGGCCCAGTCCGTGATGTCGCCCTTCGAGAAGGCACTGTGATACACGCTGATATGTTTCTCCCCCTCCTTGAAGGCCGCAAACTGCACGTCGTTGTTCACCGCACACTCGTTGCCCCATGCCACGCTGTTGTAGATGGTGCCGCCGTTGCGCACATAGATGCCGCCCGTGCGTCCGTGCCGTCGGCCATAGTAGATGATGTCCGGGCCGATGCATTTGTTGTTCACCACCGAGCAGTGGTTCAGGGTGCCGCCTTCGTCCAGATACACGCCCGCACCTTCGGCGTTCGACGTGCAGTTCGCAATCACGGTCGAGAGGGCAAACGGGTCGTAGGGCGTGGCCATGCCGTCGTCCTCCGTGATGTAGGCTTGGCGGAAGGCTTCCGACTGGCTCTTGGCCGTCTGTTCCGGGTACTCGTGGGGCACGTGGCAGATGGCCAGGCCCGCACCGATTCGTGCCGCGCACTGGATGATGTATGAGTGTTTCACGGCACCGTCGTAGTCGATGCACACGCCGCCGCCGTAGCCCTCCTGCATACCGTAGCCCGTGGCCTGCGAGGTGTGGATGTAGCAACGCTCCACCTCGCCGCCGCCGTCCATATACACCGCGCCGCCCCGTTGCATGGCCGAGCAATAGCGCACGATGCAGTTGCGCAGCATGGCGTTCCGCACCATATACACGCCGCCGCCGTAGCCCGTGTGGTCGTGGCCTTTCAGGTTCGTGCTGCTGGCATAGCCGCCCTCGATGGTGCAACCGTCCAGCACGGCGGGGATGTCCAGGGGCAGGTAGTGGCCCGTGAGTCCCTTCTCCGCTCCCTCTTCGTCGGGAGTGACCTTGCCGTTCGTGCCGAACCACACCACGTGATAGGAGTTCATCGGGAACACCGTACTATACACGCCACGGTTCTGGTCGAAGCGGAACGAGAAGGGGGTGGTGGAGTGGCTGCCCGAAAGCACGGTCTTGTACTTGAAGTTCCAGCGACGCACCGTCTGGCCGATCTTGTCTGCGTCGATGTCGCTCTCTACGTGGGCGTAGGTCTCCCCGTTCGTCATGATACGCAGCTTCGGCAGGTCTTGCTCGTTAGGAAAATCCACCGTCGGCACCTCGTCGCCCTTGAAGCCACCGAACACATGGATGCCCTCATAGATACAGAACGACGTGTTGAACACCGAACCGTCCGATTCGCTCGTGCTTCGCTTACTGGGGGTGAACACCATGCCCTCCTCCGCATCCTCGCCGGCCACGAACACATAGCCCGTCTTGCCCGACACACGGATTTCCTCAAACAGCTCGTCAATCGCATTCTGCAAATTGTTCTTCGCATCCGCCCACGACGTTCCCCCATTGGTGAATGCACCATTGGTGGATACGTATCGGAAGGCATAGTCTCCTTCCGCGTATGCCCATGCCGTCCAGCACGACAGCACCATTAATAATATGTATAGTCTTTTCATTTTTAATTATACGTCAAATCGCTTGTTACCACCAGGTCGTTCCTCAGCCACGGCACGAAGATGTCGAATGCCGTCCCTAAATTCTTGTGAATCGTCAGGTTATACCCGCTATTTTGGTACGTGGTCACGTCGTCGCCATTCTTCAGCACATGCAGGTTGAGGTCGAACACCCCCGTGTTGCGGAACGGGATGGTGTAGAAATACTGCCGCCCGTACCACTGCCGCCCCACGTCGAGGTCGCTTGGGTCGCTGCCGTCCAGCAGCACCTTCGTGTAGTGGTTGCCGTCCAGTCCGTCGCTGGCATTGTCCCATGTGTTCTCCGTCGGGCGGAACAGCAGGCATCCCTTCTTCTTCAGCTTCCGCGCCTCAATGTGGCTGATGCGCACGTCCGCCTGCTTCGCCGGGTCCACGTTCCACATCACATCCACCTTCGCTGCCACGTGGTAGATGATACGGGTGATGTCCTCCGTCTTCGTCGGCTCGTTGATGGTGTAGTAGTACTCCCCGCCATACGTCTTTACGGGCGCATAGTTGTAGGGCGACGAATACACGTTCTGCAAGCCTGCAGCCAGCAGGTCGTCATCCACGTCGAACCGCAGTCCCAGCACGTCGCTCTCGTGGTGGGTGTTGCCCAGCACCTGGTTGTCCGCGTCAATCTTCACGCCTAACTCATGCCCGTTGTACTTCAGCGGCACGGGCGAGGCTGCCACGTAGATGCGCAGTTTCTTGATGTTCGTGATGTTCTCTTCGCCCTCCAACTTGAAGGTCACCTGCTGCGTACAGCCCAAGATGCTGTCGTGGAGCGTCTGCGGCGGATCCACGAACATGTCGTAGGAGTTCCACTCCGCCCCGCCCACGTCGATGCGGTTCACCTCCGTCTTCGGCTCGCCAACGCCCACCTTCAGCGGGAACACCTTGCCCGGGTCATCCACGGCAGCCGTAAAGCCCACCACATACACATAAAAATAGCGCGGCTTGTCGAAATGCTCCTCCGTGCCCGGGTCACCCATCGCCCGCGTCGTTCCCGCCTCGATGGCCATGTCCCGCTCCGGCTGCAGGCACACCGTCAGGTTCAGCTGACACATCCCCTCGTCCGGTGCCTCATCCATCGTCTCCGACGTGCAGGCCACCAACAAGAGGCAGATGAGGAACAGCCCCTTCCTAACCTCCCCCCATAGGGGAGGAATGCCATCCGGGATGTACGTTTGTATGTTAATATATCTCTTCATTATTCTTCATTCTTCATTATGATTATCCGCTATTGTACCCCCAGGACGCTGAAGGCGTCTCCGCTCCGTAACCGTAGGTCGGCACGACCTGCGGATAGGATGCAAGCAGGAATGCACCCTGGAGGGGTGCCCCATCAATGGCACAGGGCGACCCATTCAGGGTCGGTTGAGGTGCTATCATTTATCCGGGGGTGCTCG
>CAJONZ010000090.1 GCA_905236065.1 uncultured Bacteroidaceae bacterium
CCGTCATGGTGGCAAAAACCCCGCCCTTCGGGCTGAAAAAGCTGCGCATCAGTCTATGAACATAGCGCCCGCTACTGGAGGGTGAACGCTACCGTCTTGTCTTTATTTTAGGCTGAATTGCGTTAATCTTCCAAAATCGCTTCACTTTTACACGCTTTTTGCGTAACTTTGCCCCCAATTTTAAATTCTTCATCTGATTTTATTCAACTTTCGGTAGTTGATAAGATGACAAAAACAATAAAAACACCACTCATGACAGCTGTGGCCTTCGGCCCAACGTCCTGTTCTTCCGGCCTTGTGCCTAAGAGCAAGCTCTTGCACAGTCCAGAAGACCAGTACGGTTTTGTTCCAAAACACAGCCGTCATGGTGGCAAAAACCCCGCCCTTCGGGCTAAAAAACCGTATATGGTGCAATGCAGAGGGGGGTTAAGGTTTTTGTTAAGAACCGAGACTTAAATTAATTTAAACACATATCATAATGCTTACACTCAAACTAATTACAGAAGAGACCGAACGAGTCATCAAAGGTCTTCAGAAAAAACACTTTAGCGGTGCAGAAGAAGCCGTAGAAAAGGCTATCGCCATCGACAAAATGCGCCGCGACGCACAAACAAAACTGGATGCCACACTGGCCGAAAGCAAGAAATATGCCGCAGAAATCGGCAAGCTGATGAAGGCCGGACAGAAGGCGGAGGCCGAGGCCGCAAAGGCAGAAGTGGCCAAACTGAAAACCGCTGCCGCCGAATTGGAGCAGAAGAAGGCCGAGGCCGAGGCTGCCCTGACGGCTCACCTCTGCACCATCCCGAACATTCCTTATGACGAGGTGCCTGAAGGCGCAGGAGCAGAAGACAATGTAGTGGTGAAGTCATCGCTGCGTGAATGCAAGCCGGGTGACACCGTGGGCAACTGGGACACTGTGCCAGCCAATGGCGAGGCCAAACTGCCCCACTGGGAACTGGCCAAGAAATACAACCTCATCGACTTCGACCTTGGCGTGAAAATCACAGGTGCAGGTTTCCCTGTCTATGTAGGCAAAGGGGCACAGTTGCAGCGTGCTCTCATCAATTTCTTCCTTGCCGAAGCCAGCAAGGCTGGTTACACGGAAATCATGCCGCCAACGGTAGTGAACGCTGCCAGCGGTTACGGCACAGGACAGCTGCCCGACAAAGAGGGGCAAATGTATCATTGCGAAGTGGACGACCTTTACCTCATTCCTACTGCCGAAGTGCCTGTGACAAATATCTACCGCGACGTGATTCTGGACGAAAAGCAGTTGCCCATCAAGAATTGTGCTTACACGCAATGTTTCCGTCGTGAAGCGGGCAGCTACGGAAAGGATGTGCGTGGTTTGAACCGTCTGCATGAGTTCTCAAAGATTGAAATTGTACGCATTGACACTCCCGAACATTCTGCTGAAAGCCACAAGGAAATGCTGAATCACGTGGAAGGTTTGCTCCAGAAACTGGAACTCCCCTACCGCATCCTGCGCCTCTGCGGCGGTGACCAAAGCTTTACCTCTGCCATTTGCTATGACTTTGAGGTTTATAGCGAAGCCCAAGGCCGTTGGCTCGAAGTTTCCAGTGTGTCGAATTTCGATACCTACCAAGCCAACCGTCTGAAATGTCGCTATCGCCGCAGCGAAGACAAGAAGGTGCAGCTCTGCCACACCCTCAACGGTTCTGCCCTCGCCCTTCCACGCATCGTGGCCGCCATCCTGGAAAACTTCCAGACAGCCGACGGCATCCGCATCCCCAAGGCTTTGCAGCAATACACAGGGTTTGAGATGATTGACTAAAAAACGTATATTTTAGAAAATGGATTTATTTGTTAAACCCTATTTTTGCAAAATCCATTTCGTCTGGATATTTGCCGCGTTGACTCTGCTCACTGCTTGTAAGGATAAGCAGACTGATTACTCGATGGACTACACCATCGAGATGGACACTGTTGGGCACTACCTGAACGTGCAACTCACTTACACCGCTGAAGCCGATGCTCCCGATGAAGTGGTGCTGGTCATGCCACGCTGGGCACCTGGTTACTACGAAATGCTGGACTTCGCCAAGCACCTTACAGATTTTAAGGTCCAAGACTCTCAAGACAGCATCCTCACATGGCATAAGGAGGGCATGAACCGCTGGCGTATCAAGCTTCCTGCCGACAAATGTGCCAATGTGTCCTACCGCATTTATGCCAACCAGCGCGATGTGGCATCAAGCCGTGTGGATCGGGATATTGCTTTTGTGGCACCAAACGGCGTCTTTATGTATGTCGATGGCGAACAAGACCATGCTGTGACCGTCCGCTTCCGTCTGCCAGACGGATGGCAGCATATTGCTACTGGAATGCGTCCACATGCCGATGACAGTTCTGCCTTCACAGCCCCAGACTTCGACGTGCTCTATGACTCTCCCCTGCTCATCGGCAACTTCTATACGCACAAATTCACGCATGAGGGACACGACTACGAAATAGCTCTCGAAACACCCGACGGTGCAGAGGACATGGACCTTGAAGGACAGTTCCGCCGCATCGTCTCTGCGGCCACACGACTGATGGGTGATGTGCCCTACGACAACTACTGCCTCATCCACATGGGTGCTGGTGGCGGCGGACTGGAGCACTTGAACTCACAGGCTTGTTATACTGATGGCACTTACCGATTTCCATCACGGAAGGCTGAAGTGAAGTTTCTTGCCTTTGTAGCTCACGAGTATTTCCACCTTTACAATGTCAAGTGCATACGCCCCGCTGAACTATGGCCGCTTGACTACGACCACGAAGCCATCACGCCAATGCTTTGGGTCAGTGAGGGATTAACTTGTTACTACGAATACCGTCTGCTACGCGATGCAGGCATAATCACTGAAGAAGAAGGGCTGGAACTGCTCTCCACCTATTTCGCCCTCTATGCACCCTATGAGGGACAGCGCCATCAGAGTCTACGACAATCCAGCTACGACATCTGGCTTAACTTCATGAATTCCGATGAGAACGCTCGCGACGTGCGCATCAACTACTACTTCAAAGGTCCCATCATCGGTCTGCTCATGGATATTGATATCCGCCGCAAGACAGCCGACCAGCGTTCCCTCGATGATGTCATGCGCCTGCTCTACAACCGTTTCTACAAAGAATACCGTCGCGGCTTCACCGAGGAAGAATTTTGGAGTGTCTGCAAGGAAGTTGCTGGCGAACCCCTCACCGATATTCGCCGCCTGGTCGAAACTACCGACTCCATTGACTACGCATTCTGGCTGAAAGGCGAAGGTCTGGGGATTGATACCGCCGAGTGGGTCATTCGCCGCAGTGAAAGTATTGCAAATACACAAACTCAACCTTAACAGATTCGTTAAACACTGCTTTTGGCACTTTTTACAGAAAAAAGATAGTATTTTAGACGATTCTTTGACAAAAAGCACGTAGTTTCCATCTGTTTTTTGTAACTTTGCAGCGTTTTTTACGATAAACATGGTAAAAAGATAAAATATTATTATGAACAAGATTGTAAAGAAAGAGCAGTTCAGCGAGAAAGTCTTCAAGTTTGTAGTTGAAGCTCCACTGATTGCAAAGTCACGCAAAGCGGGACATTTTGTCATTGTACGCGTAGGTGAAAAAGGTGAACGTATTCCACTCACCATCTCCGATTCCGATGTAGAGGCTGGCACCATCACACTGGTGGTACAGACGGTGGGCTACAGTTCCACAAAACTCTGCCGCCTGAACGAAGGTGACTACATCACAGACGTGGTAGGTCCACTGGGACAGGCTACCCACATCGAGAACTTCGGCACCGTGGTTTGTGCCGGTGGTGGTGTAGGTGTGGCCCCGATGCTGCCTATCATCAAAGCTCTGAAAGCTGCCGGCAACCGTGTCATCAGCGTATTGGCTGGACGCACAAAGGAACTCATCATTCTGGAAGACGAGGTGCGCAAGCACAGTGACGAAGTCATCATCATGACCGACGACGGTTCGTATGGCCAGAAAGGTGTGGTGACTGTCGGCATCGAACAAGTCATCCAGCGCGAGAAGGTGGACAAGTGTTTTGCCATCGGTCCTGCCATCATGATGAAATTCTGCTGCCTGTTGACAAAGAAATATAATGTATCGACCGACGTGAGCCTGAACACCATCATGGTCGATGGTACAGGTATGTGCGGTGCTTGCCGTATCACCGTAGGCGGAAAGACGAAGTTCGTCTGCGTGGATGGTCCTGAGTTCGACGGTCACGAAGTGGATTTCGACGAGATGTTCAAGCGTATGGGTGCTTTCAAGCCCATCGAGATAGAAGAAATGAAGAAGCTCGAAGCACACGTCTGCGGCACCACGGCTACTGTAGCCAAGGCAGAGGAGCAGGTCGATGCCACCGGCATGACAACCGACACGCCACTTTCTGAGCTGACCGACCGCAACGCCGCTTGGCGCAAAGAACTGGCAGCCAGCATCAAGCCCAAAGATCGTGGCGAAATTGAGCGTTGCGTGATGGGTGAACTTGACCCAGTCTATCGTGCCACGACTCGTACAGAGGAAGTGAACACAGGCCTCACCGTAGAACAGGCTCTGACCGAAGCCAAGCGTTGTCTTGACTGTGCAAAGCCTTCCTGTATGGAAGGTTGCCCTGTCAGCATCAACATACCTTCATTTATCAAGAACATCGAGCGCGGACAGTTCCTCGAAGCAGCGAAGGTGCTGAAAGCCACCAGCGCATTGCCAGCCGTCTGCGGACGTGTCTGCCCACAGGAGAAGCAGTGTGAAAGCAAGTGTATCCACCTGAAGATGGGTCACAAGCCTGTAGCCATCGGCAATCTGGAGCGCTTCGCTGCCGACTTCGAGCGTCAGTCGGGCAAGATGGCTTTGCCAGAATGTGCACCCAAGAATGGTGTGAAAGTGGCCATCGTAGGCTCTGGTCCTGCAGGACTTTCCTGCGCTGGCGACATGGCCAAGGCTGGCTACGATGTGACTGTCTTTGAAGCATTGCACGAAATTGGCGGTGTACTGAAGTATGGTATTCCAGAATTCCGTCTGCCCAATGCCATTGTGGATGTGGAAATCGAGAACCTCCGCAAGATTGGTGTCAACTTCGTGAAAGACTGCATTGTCGGCAAGACCATCACCATCGAACAGCTGGAAGCAGAAGGCTACAAAGCCATCTTCGTTGCCAGCGGTGCCGGTCTGCCAAACTTCATGGGTATTCCAGGTGAAAACTCTGTTGGCATCATGTCGTCCAACGAATATCTTACCCGTGTAAACCTGATGGATGCCAGCAATCCCGAAAGCGACACACCTATTGTGAAGGCAAAGAGCGTGATGGTTGTCGGCGGTGGTAACACCGCAATGGACTCTTGCCGCACAGCAAAGCGCCTCGGTGCTGAACACGTCTTCATTGCTTACCGTCGCAGCGAGGCAGAAATGCCAGCCCGTCTGGAAGAAGTGAAGCACGCCAAGGAAGAAGGCATCGAATTCCTCACCCTGCACAATCCTATCGAATACATTGCTGACGAAAAGGGCAACGTCACTCAGGTGAAACTGCAAGTGATGGAACTTGGCGAACCCGATGCCAGCGGTCGCCGCAGTCCTATCCCTGTAGAGGGTCAGATTGTGACACGCGACATCGACATGGCTATCGTTGCCGTAGGTGTAAGTCCTAACCCACTCGTACCGAAGTCTGTAGCAGGACTGGAACTGGGTCGCAAGAACACCATCGCCGTGAACGAGCAGATGCAGTCAAGCATTCCTACCATCTTTGCCGGTGGCGACATCGTGCGTGGTGGTGCAACGGTTATCCTCGCCATGGGCGACGGTCGCCGTGCCGCAGCGGCCATGATTGAAATGCTCAGCAAATAATCATCACACATAAAATACTAAAGAGGATAAACAATTCGTTATTATGATTGTTTATCCTCTTTTTTGTTTATCGAAATGAAACAGTTCACACATTATATATTATTAGGGCTGCTGGCCTTCTGCACCGTCGCCTGTGAGAAGGACGACAAATTTACTACAAGCAGGGATGCGGTGCTGACCTTCTCTGCCGACACCTTGCAGTTCGACACCGTTTTCACCACCATTGGTTCCAGCACCAAGCGCTTCACGGTCTATAACGAGAACAAAGAGAACCTGCGCATTGCCAACGTGGCCTTCGCCAGCGGCGGCACATCGGGCTTCCGTCTGAACCTCGACGGGCAATACGGCACCTCGTTCAACAATGTGGAACTGCTTGGCAGCGACAGCCTTTTCTGTTTCGTGGAAGTCACCGTCAATCCGCAGGACAAGGACAAGCCCGTGTTCATCAACGACCAAATCATGTTCACGCTGGAGAGCGGCATGAGGCAGGTGGTCACCCTGCTGGCCTATGGGCAAGACGTCATCATCCTGCGTGACCACAAAGTGACCGCCGATGCCACTTTCACAGCCCAGCGTCCCTACCTCATTTACAGGACACTGACCATTGAATCAGGTGCCACGCTGACCATCGAGCCGGGTGCCTCGATTTACTTCCATGCCGACGGCAACATCCACTGCCAGGGCACCATCCATGCCGACGGCACACAGGGCACCATCACCCTGCGGGGCGACCGCCTTGACCGAATGTTTGCCTACCTGCCCTACGACCGCCTCGACAACCAATGGCTCGGCATCACCCTGGCCGAAAGCAGCCACGACAACTATTTCAATAACGTCGATATACATAGCGGCAACTACGGCATCGTGGCCTACGACACCAGTACCGCCCAGACCAAACTCACCCTGCACAACTCCGTCATTCACAACATGGGTGGAAACGGACTCCAAGTCACGGGGTGCAAGGCTCGCATTTCAAACACGCAAATCAGCAACTGCCGTGGAAACTGCGTTGACATCCTCGGTGGCGACAACTCCTTCGAGTTCTGCACCATCGCCCAATTCTGCCCCTGGGTGTCAGAGCGAGGCAAGGCACTCTATTTCACCAATGCCCGCACCGACGTAAACAATGGCAACCTGCAGTATGTGCCCCTCGACGCACTCAATATCACCAACAGCCTCATCGCCGGCTATGCCAGCGACGAGATTGTCTGGAGTCCCGTCGAAAACTACACCAACCCGGTTTTCAACTTCCGCTTTACCAACTGCCTGGCCGGAACGGCCATCAGCCCAGGCTATGAGGGCTGCTTCATCAACTGTGTCTGCCAGAATACCGACGCCTTCCGCAACCTCGACACCAAGAACTTCATCTACGACTTCCGTCCCACGGAGTCCAGTCCCGCCCGTGGCATCGGTACCTCTGCCGACGGCATCCTCGACCGCTATCCCACAGACCGTCTCGGCGTACAGCGCAATCCCAACTTCATCGATGTCGGTTGCTATCAGTTTCAGTAAAGAAAAAAGAGCAAAAGAATGAAAAATACACTCCTTTGCTCTGAAATTTACTTCCTCTATTTTTCCGCCCTTGGAAAATCGCCCAGCCAGCGCATTTGGCAGAGTACCCACGACTGGCGGCGGTACATGTAGGAGGTGGGGGCGGCGCTGTTGAAGCGAAGAGGATTGGGCAGGGAAACCGCTATCAAGGCACACTGATTGCGGGTTAGGTTTTTGGCCTGACAGCCAAAATGTTCCAGGGCCACGGCCTCGGCACCGTAGATGCCATCGCCCATTTCGATGGTGTTCAGATAGACCTCCATGATGCGCTCCTTGCCCCAAACAATTTCTATCAGCACCGTGAAATAGGCTTCCAATCCCTTCCGAACCCACGAATGAGAGGGCCACAGGAAGACGTTCTTGGCCGTCTGCTGACTGATGGTACTGGCACCACGATTGCGTTTCCCCTCGGCATGTTCCTTCACGGCGGCCTTAATCTGGTTGAAGTCGAAGCCATTGTGGTTCATGAAGTTTTGATCTTCACTGGCCCACACGGCAGCGGGAAGGGCAGGGGAGATGCTGTCCAACGGCACCCAGTGATGTTTCATTTTCAGCGACTCGCCATGCTTCACCTGCTGGGCACAGCGGATGAACATCAACGGGGAGCAGGGCACGGGCAGCCACTTATAGATGAAAACAAAAAGTATGGAAGACCCAAAGAAAGCGATGAGCACCCACTTCAGGAACTTCCATACTTTATCAAAAATACTGTGCATAGAATCTGATTACTGCAAAGTACCTGCATTTGCTGCGTTAATCATAGCCTCAGAGGCATAGAGGTAAACCTCCACGCGGCGGTTCTGGGTCTTGCCGGCAGCGGTTGAGTTGTCGGCCACAGGATTTGCCTCGCCCAAGCCTTCCACGGCCTTAATCTGATTGCTGGAAACGCCCTGGCTCAACAGATAGGAGGAAACGGCCTGTGCACGCTGAAGACTGAGCTGCAGGTTTTTCTGTGCGCTCTGCTCGGCGGTGCTGTTCTTCCAACCCGTATTGTCCGTATAGCCCTGAATAGCACAATCCATGTCGGTGTTCACCTTCAGCACGGTGTTGGCAAATGACTGGAGAGAGCTCTGTGCGCTTGGACTCAGTGCGCTGGTTCCCGTGGCGAACAGGATGCCTGAATCGAAAGTCACCTTCACGGCCTGCAGACCGTTCTTGTCGGTCACTTCCTCAACCTGAGCGTTAGCCACTTGTTGAGCCGCAGCCTTTGCCTTGTCCATCTTCTTGCCAATCAGCACACCCGCAGTGGCACCGACCGCCGTACCAATGGCTGCACCAATGGCTGCACCGCCTGGGCCCTTACCAATAACCTGACCCAAAATTGCACCCAGGGCAGCACCACCGCCACCACCAATCAAACCACCTTTTGTGGCATTGTTCATGTTACCACATCCTGCAAACACTGCTAAAAAAGAGAGTGCAAGCACAATTACCTTTAGATTTTTCATACTTTTTTGTTTTTTAAAAAACGTGTTTGTTTGCTTTTATACATTATTATTATTTACTAAGAAGGATATGGTCAAACCGCTCCCTGCTTGGAAAATCGATACAAATATACGGCAACCCAACCAAATTATTCATGTTTTTGGGAAAATATTCAGAATTATTAGCTAATTTTGCACGAAAATTCAACAAAATTCATCAAACAAATATGGCAACAGAACTGAAAGACCTCACAAAACGCTCAGAAGACTACTCAAAGTGGTACAATGAGTTGGTAGTAAAGGCAGACCTGGCAGAGCAGGCAGATGTACGTGGATGCATGGTCATCAAACCCTATGGCTATGCTATTTGGGAGAAGATGCAACAGGCACTGGATAAGATGTTCAAGGAGACTGGCGTTCAGAACGCTTACTTCCCCTTGCTCATTCCGAAATCATTCCTCAGCCGCGAGGCAGAACATGTTGAAGGCTTTGCCAAGGAGTGCGCCGTGGTGACCCACTACCGCCTGAAGACGAACGACACACACGACGGCGTGGTGGTTGACCCCACTGCAAAACTGGAGGAGGAGCTGATTATCCGCCCTACCTCTGAAACCATCATCTGGAATACCTACAAGAACTGGATTAACTCTTACCGCGACCTGCCCATCCTGTGCAATCAGTGGTGTAACGTCATGCGCTGGGAAATGCGTACCCGCCTGTTCCTGCGCACCTCGGAGTTCCTTTGGCAGGAGGGACACACGGCTCATGCCACTCGTGAAGAGGCTGAGGAACGTGCCAAGATGATGCTGAAGATTTATGCTGAGTTTGCCGAGAAATACATGGCCGTGCCCGTCATCCAAGGCGTGAAGAGCGAGACCGAACGTTTCGCAGGTGCGCTTGACACTTATACGATAGAGGCCATGATGCAGGACGGAAAGGCACTGCAGTCGGGCACCAGTCACTTCCTGGGACAAAACTTCGGAAAGGCTTTCGATGTCACCTTCCTGAACAAAGACAACAAAACAGACTATGCATGGGCAACCTCATGGGGTGTCTCCACACGACTCATGGGCGCACTCATCATGACCCACTCCGACGACAACGGTCTGGTGTTGCCGCCAGCACTCGCACCGATTCAGGTGGTCATCATTCCTATCGGCAAGCCTGCACAGATGCCAATGCTCGACGAAAAGGCAGCAGCCATCGTTGAGAACCTGAAGAAGATGGGCATCAGCGTGAAGTACGACAACAGCGACAACAAGCGTCCGGGCTTCAAATTTGCGGACTATGAGTTGAAGGGTGTGCCTGTACGCCTGGTACTCGGTGCCCGTGACCTTGAGCAGGGACTGGTGGAAATCATGCGCCGCGACACGCTGGAGAAGGAGAACGTCAGCATTGAGGGCATAGAGCAGTATATCCAGAAGCTGTTGGGTGACATTCAGGAAAACATCTTCCAGAAAGCCCTCAAATTCCGCGATGCCCACATCTATGAGTGCGACAACTACGACGAATTCAAGGAGCGTGTCAAGGATGGAGGCTTCTTCCTCTGCCACTGGGACGGCACAGCTGAAACCGAGGCAAAAATCAAGGAAGACACCCAGGCCACCATACGCTGTGTGCCATACGCTTTCGAGCAGACACCAGGCACCGACATGGTCAGCGGCAAGCCTGCCACCTGTCGTGTGATCATCGCAAGAGCGTATTGATAAACCCTCATCAACATGAAAACATTTGCATCCCTACTGCTTTTCCTTTGCTGTACCAACCTTGTTGCAGCAAGTGAGAGCCTCGTCATACCAACAATCTGGGCAGAGACCGACTCTGTCCAGATTCAGTTGGCGGAGAAGATTAAATCGCTCAAAGCCCAACAGCAAGAGAAGATGAAGGAGGTGAAGGAGATTGAGCGGGAGAGAAACCGTGCCATCAAAGATTTGGCCAAAGCCAAAAAAAACGCACAAAAGGAAAAAGAGCAGCTCAAGAAACTCAAAGCCCGGGCCAAGGAAAAGGTAAAAAGAGGCAAGGAACTGAACGAGGAGGAAAAAGCCGCCTTGGCAGGCAAGCCGTCACCCAGAAAACTGAAAGCGGAGCAAGCAAAAGCTGAACAAGCAGCCAAGGCGAAGGCCAAAGCTGAAAGTAAGGCAAAGGCAAAGACTGAAAAAGCGCCAAAGGATGCCAACGCAGAGAAGAGCCCGAAAGAAGTTAAGGCAGAAAAAGATGCCTCAAATCGCAAGTTGTCCGTAAGAAAGCAAAGAGAAACCAAGGCCGGCAAACCCTCGACTGATACAGAGCAAGAGAAGAAGGTTGAAGAAGCACCAAAGGATGCGAATGAAAAATCTGCTGCCCCTCAGGAAAAAGAGGAAAGTGCGGAAGTCAAGAAACCTAAAACCAGGAACCGAGTCTATAATCCCGTCATCCGCACGGTGAAAGACAAAAAGCGTGAGGATGCAAAAGCCTTGAAGGAAAAGAAGAAGGCGGAAGCCAAGGCCGAAAAGGAGCGCATAGCGAAGGAAAAAGCCGAGGCAAAGGCCAAGAAGGACCAAGAAAAAGCCGAGGCAAAGGCTAAGAAGGATCAGGAAAAGGCTGAGGCGAAAGCCAAGAAAGACCAGGAAAAGGCAGAGGCCGAGGCTGAAAAAGCCCGTGACAAAGCCGAGAAAGCTGCGGACAAGGCAGAGGCAAAGGCGGACAAGGCATTAGAGAAAGCAGAAAAGGCAGAAGCCAAGGCAAAAAAGAAGAAAAACTAAAAAAAATCGCCATGCCTAAACTACTTACACTGCCATTTCGACAATGGACGAGGATGAGCCTTGTGCTCAGAATCCTCATCGGACTTATTATTGGCGCAACATTAGGACTGGCCGCGCCCCAACTCCATTTTATCGGCATCCTGGGAACGATATTCGTGTGTACCCTGAAAGCCATAGCCCCCGTTCTCGTCGCAGTGCTTGTCACCGCCTCCATCGCCGTGGCAAAAGGCGGACTCGGCCCACGGTTTCGCATGGTCATACTTCTTTATCTGGTCAGCACACTGGGCGCAGCCATCGCAGCCGTTGTGTTCAGTCGGCTTTTCCCCATTACGATGGAGCTACAGACTCCCGCCGCCGGAAACGATGCGCCAAGTGGACTTGCAGATGTGTTCACCCACCTGCTGACAAACATGGTGAGCAATCCACTGCAATCCATTGCTTCCGCCAACTACATCGGCATTCTTTTTTGGGCCATCATCACGGGAATGGCACTGAAACACAGGGCCAGCCAAACCACCATTCAAATTGTATGCGACTTTTCAGACACCATTTCAAGAATCGTGAAATGGATTATCCAGTGCGCCCCGTTTGGTATTTTAGGACTTGTGTTTTCTTCCGTCTCAGAAAGCGGACTGGGCATCTTCACCGATTACGGAAAGCTGCTTCTCCTTTTGGTAGGCTGCATGGCGACGACGGCAGTCATACTCAATCCCCTCATTGCTTTTATGTTCATACGCCAAAACCCTTATCCTCTTTTGTTCCGTTGCCTCAAAGAGAGTGGGTTGAGTGCCTTTTTCACGCGCTCCTCGGCGGCGAACATACCCATCAACATGAACCTTTGCAAGCAACTCGGCCTTGACGAGGATTTCTACTCTGTCAGCATACCGCTCGGCTCCACCATCAACATGAACGGAGCGGCCATTACCATCACCGTCCTGTCTTTAGCCGTGGCAAACACCGTCGGAGTCGAAATCTATGTCACTTCGGCCATTCTCCTCTGCATCATCGCCACGCTGGGAGCTTGCGGCACTTCGGGAGTGGCTGGTGGTTCGCTGCTGCTCATCCCCATGGCCTGTTCGTTTTTTGGCATCTCCAACGACGTCGCCATGCAAGCTGTTGCCGTCGGCTTCATCATCGGCGTGGTACAAGACTCTGTAGAAACAGCCCTGAACTCCAGCGGCGACGTGTTCTTTACGGCCATTGCTGAAAAATATGATAAGAACCCTAAAAAGCTCAAGAACTTAAATGAATAAGGTTTGTATCACCGCCATGCGTCAGATGACTTATCCCGATTTGATGCAGCAATACGAAAACGTCATCGAACACGCCTGTGAGGTCACGCTGGGACAGAAATGGGTGTCGGAAAATGGGCAATGTCCCGAAGGAATGTGTCCGTCTGCATGGGAATCCATGCGCCCGTTCGTCGAGTCATTGGCCAGAGGTGAGGGTAACTTCTATGACGGATGGATGCAAAACCCGATGAGTGCGATGATAAGCTGCAACGACGGATTCCGCCCCGTCAGTTTCTACCTGGAAGTGGTGGAATGAATTTTGAGATTGTCTGTGTGTTAAAATTCCCCAAAAACCGACGGAGTTTTAGGAAAGTCTTTATATATTTGCAAGTCATAAAAGGAAAAAAACTTACAAATCATGAAAAAAGCAACATTTTTGGCAGCCATGGTGGCCTTGATGACGCTCACCGTCGGCTGCGACGACGAGACAATCATTCCTGTTGACCAATTGCCCATGGCTGCGCAGACTTATATCCAAGAGAACCAGCCAGACACAAAAGTGCTCTATGTCAAGAAGGAACGCGAATTGTTCAGCACCACCTACAAGGTCATGCTGGAAAACCGCATGGAGATTGAGTTCGATGGCGATGGTATGCCCATAGACATGGATATAGACGACTAAGCAACATCTTAAAAACAAGTGTTAAAAGAAAGATTGCCATGAATAAGACATTATTCATCATATTAGGATTCCTCTGCTTCTTGTGTGCGATGGCATCGAGCACCCTCCCACAGGGCGAGGAACAGCAGCAGGGAAGATTTAAGGTGATTTTTAAGGACACACCCTTTGTAAAGTACGCTGGCGAGAACGGCGTTATCTATCTGGGGCAGAATTTCTATCACCACATTCCCGACATGATGCGTGCCTTCGGCTACAGTGTCAAGAAATGGGTGGACGAGGAAAACAAGGAGTATCTTGTAGATGACATTCCCACCGACACCATCGTTTCGCGCTACGTGCTGACGAAAGACGTCGTGCTGACACCTGTCTATAGCCTGAACGAGGAAGACCTGGGCGACGGTACCGTCACGCCTACATGGAATTTTGCCTACCCTGACAGCATCGCCAACTTCAATCAGTTCAAAGGCGTGTGCAACTTTGTGAAGGCAGAACGGTACAACTCGTTTTTCTGTGACATCAACATGGTATGCGATGCCACGAACGGTATGATTGACAACGAAGGACGCACAGCCGAAGGCAACGCTATCGTAAAGGCCGGCACTCGTTTCCGCCTGCCTTCACGCTACGGTACCATCTACACGCTGGTTACAGCCGAAGCACTCTCTTCCACGACGATAGCTTCGAGAACAGACTACATGCAGGGGATGGAAGGTACCAACCATACGGCCACATTACACTACAACAACTCCACGACAGACTCCATTGACATCATCATTGGCGAGGACATTCACTTGGTATCCATATCGGCCTCCTATCCAGGCGGAGATACGACACCGACGTGGATAGCCAACACAAACGTGGCTGAAACAACCATCGGAACTCTGTCGAAATCGGGTGCTGCCGGCGCACTGCTCTACGATTTGACAGACATCATGGTCTGTGGCGGACTCAATATCACAGCCAGTGCGGCAGACAGCCTCACGTCCCAGATAGAGATGACAGAAGAGAAGGACGAGGGCAAGTACGTCTCCGTGGGCTTTGACGTGGCCAAGGGCTTTTCCTTCAAACTCACCAACGCTTCCGTTCCCGTGAAATTGGAAGGTGCGGGTATGACAGGAAAAGTGGAATTGGTCATGACGGACGAGCGAGGCAATCAACTGGACACACTGTATGCCAACGTCACATCAGACTCGCTGATTTACGACACACTGATGAACGTCGCAAAGCCCACAGAGACTTATTTCTATGGGCACGTAACCCTGAAAGTGTATGTCTATGGTGCAGCAGCCACTTTCCGTTTAGGCGGCGACATCACAATGTACGGAGAAATCTGCGAGACGGTGACCTGTGGCGAAGGCAAGGAGTGGGCCACTTACGTTGCAAAGACTCCCATCGACAAGGACGGCGTGGCATTGCTACAAATCGACTGCTTTGAAATAGTGGGTGTTTACGAGAAACGCACCATCATCACGCCAACGGCCATTGAGGAGATTCATCAAGGCACACCTCTGCTAATCCATACAGACGTACCGGGAGCCATCTTCAACATCCCGTTGACACGTTGCGACGATGCCTACATACAGGGAAACAATCTGCTGCGGGTATCAGATGGCACAGAGACCGCCGACCGCCTGAAATATTTCTTCCGTAAGGAGGGTGACCTCTATGCCTTTTTCCATGACAACGACGGCAGGATAATTCCCGAAGGTGAGGTGTTCCTGGAGTACGACACGTTTAATGAGCCAAGAATCCTCTTCCTGACTTATAAAGAAGCCCTTGGTATCGACGACATTCCCCTTGAGCCGACCGCCAAGAAGCCGCAAAAAATATTTAAGAGTGGCCAGCTATACATCCTGAATCCCGATGGCACAGTCTATACTTTTGATGGCGCACGTATTCGATAAGAATAATCCAAATAATCAAAGCATAACAATCATCAAATTCAAACACTTAAAAACTTAAATTTATGAAACACTTCAAGTTTATCATGATGGCACTGATGTGCCTGTTGACATCAACAGCCAGTTTTGCCGACGACACCCCAATCCCCGTAGAGCAGTTGCCGGCAGAAGCCAAAGCCTTCGTTCAGACTAACTTCCAGAACAGGAAAATCATCTATGCAGAAAAAGACTGGAACTCTTATGAGTGCCGCCTCGACGACGGAACAAAGATTGAGTTCAACAAGAAAGGCAACTGGAAGAAGGTTGACCGCAAGACCCTTGCCGTACCCGAGGGCATCGTTCCTGTTACCATTCAGGAATATGTGAAGGCTAACTTCCCTGGCTGCCTCATCACAAAGATTGACAAGGAGCGCTACGGCTACGACATTGAGCTGTCGAACGACATCGACCTGAAATTCAACTATCAGGGCGTTCTTATTGGAATGGACGACTAATTCAATCATCCTCCATATCAAACAGGCCGCTTCTGGAGGTCCTCTCCAAAAGCGGCCTGTTTTGGATACACATTAAAACAAGAACACAAATGAAAAAGATTCTATTCGCTTTTGCTGCCCTGATTGCATTGGCAGCATGTGGTAAGAAACAAACAGCGGCTCCTGAAACGGAGAACAGCGAGGTAACCAACGAAGTAGTAACCAACGACACCATCAGTCCGGAAATGAAAGAAAAGAACATGCAAGAGGTACAGGCATACTTGAAGGAGTGCGGTGCATTCTTCATTGCCACAACCGACGGCGACCAGCCCCGTGTGCGTCCCTTCGGTGTTTCAGAGATTATCGATGGCCGTCTCTACATCATGACGGGCAAGGTGAAAGATGTTTACAAACAGATGGCCAAGAACGGCAAGTTCGAGATTTGCGCCCTGAAGCCCTCCGGTAGTGAGTGGATGCGCTTGAGTGGCACACTAGTGAACGACGAGACACTCAGCGTGAAGGAAGAGTTTTTGAACCGCAACGAGGGGCTGAAGATGATGTACAAAGCCGACGACGACAACATGGCCGTGCTCTACATTACTAACGCCACCGCCCGTTTCTGTTCGTTTGCAGCCCCGGAACGGAAGGTCAACTTCTGAAAGAAAGCCCCTCTCAGGCAGTTTTATGCATTTATATAATAAAAAGGTTACGACAAATAAGAAACGAACCATGAACGAGAAAGCCATCATCACCATTCTTTTAGCGCTCATTGCAATGACGGGACTGGCGCAAAAGCGTCTGCCTGCGTTGCAGTATTCGAAAGAACCAGCGGTGTTAAGCGGACGGATTATTGGCAACAGCCCAGAGAAAACGGAAAGTGTGCGAGTCCGCTATAACCTGAAGTACACATCGGGAATGGGAGATGCCTCCAGACAAGCAAGTGCTGCCGTGGAGGCCGACGGAAGATTCAGTCTGAGCCTGCCTACGGGTACGACGGTAGATTGCCGTGTGACAGTAGGTAAATGCCACTTCACCTGCTATGTGGTGCCCGGACAGACGGTATCGTTTAAGCTCGACCTTAATAAACTGCAAACGCAGGGGTTGGCTAAAGCGCTGAAGTTTAGTGGTCAGTTGGCCGACTTCAATCACGATTTGGTCTATGCCACCGAACAGGGCATCGATCCAGAGGCCATCTATCTCGACATAGAAGCAAAGCGCAACATGGGACAGCTGGCAAACGAATTGCCTGAGAAGAGCGAGCAGGGGTACTTTCACTATCTGGATTCTACGTACCAACGTATCAACGAACTGATAGACAACGACCGAAAGATTGGCCAAGCCTATCGAGAGTTTGCAAAGGCCGTCAACCGCTATGAATGGGGAGCGATGATGCCCTTCTGTGGTCAGTCCATCCAGTATGCAGGCATTGAAACGGACGAGGAATATGATGCTTTCGGAGCACGGCTGAAGCTGCGTTTGGACAGTTATATGCAGGATGATCCTTGGGCCAATTCTGTGCTCTGCTACGTCATGTGGAGCATGCCCGAAACTTTCGTGGATTCGTATGTCAGTCGCCCCGTAAAGTTACCAGCAGACTATCAGCAGTGTCATCTGGCCACAAAGTTTCTGGAACAAATGGGGGTGCAGAAGCAGTTGCTCACCGAAGCCCAGAAAGACAGCGTTCGGACATTCTTGCCTGTTTTAGGACAGGATGTGTTGGACTATAACGAGCAAATGGAGCGGGAACTCTCATTTGTCAGCGAGCAGGGAATGTCGCATGTTTGCACTTTGCCAGACAATGCTGATGATATTCTTGCCGCTATTTTGAAACCCTATAAAGGAAAGCCCGTATTGTTAGACCTCTGGGAAACCACCTGCGGCGCGTGCCGATTAGCTTTCAAGGATATGCACGATAAAAAGAAAGAACTTGCTGGGCGCATCCACTTCGTCAACATCGTCAGCGAATATTCTGACCTTGCCACCTGGCAGCGTCTTATCCCCAACTACATCGGCGACCACTACCGTCTGACCAAGCAGCAGCTTCAGGCACTACATTGCCAAATTCCCTGCGAAACGAACGGCGTTCCCATCTGGGTACTCATCAATGCCGACGGCACCATCCACCATGCATTCACAGGTTGGAGGAATGTTGACGACATGATGAAGGAAATCAATCTGGTGCTGGACTGAAAATATTGTAAACTAAATTTAGAGAATAAAAATGAAAGAGATTAACTACAAAGACATGCAGTTCAATCCGTTCAACCTAATTGGTGGTGAATGGATGCTGGTAACGGCAGGTAACGAACAGAAGTGCAACACGATGACGGCTTCTTGGGGCCATCTTGGATGTCTCTGGGGGCGTAACGACCCAACCGCTGTTATCTATTTGCGCCCATCGCGCTATACCAAGGAATTTGTGGACAGGGAGGGGTACTTTACTCTTTGCGTCATGGATAAGTCGTTCAAAAAGCAGATGGCTTACCTCGGCAGTGTATCTGGCCGTAACGAGGACAAGATTGGCAAGGCGGGTCTCACGCCTGTCTTTGCCGACAATTCCGTCTATTTCGAGGAAGCCAAGCTGGTGCTGGTTTGCAAGAAGCTCTATCAGTCAGAGCTGCAGGAAAGAGGATTTCTCTATCAGGACACCATCGACGAGAACTATTCCCAGCGTGACTTCCATACGATGTATGTTGGCAAGATAGAGAAAGTCCTGGTAAGGGATGATGAGTATCTTAGTCAGATAACGAAATAGTAACCATCAAAAACGATTTAGACATGAAAAAATTAGTAGTATGCCTTATGGCAATGATGGGCGTAATGACCGTTTCAGCCCAACAGAAAGTAGAGAACCACGATGTTCAGGCCGCCATCAACAACATTATGACGCGCACCAGCATCCGGCAGTACACCGATGAGCCTGTTTCGAAGGCCGACATCGAGACGATGCTCCGTGTGGGGATGGCTGCACCTACAGCCGTCAACCGTCAGCCTTGGCACTTTGTTGCTGTCACAGACAAAGCTAAGTTGGCTGAGCTTGCAGGTCGCCGAGGCATGATCAAGCAGGCGGGTGTTGCCATTGTCGTTTGTGGCAATCTGGACAAAGCGTTGCAGGGGCCGGCACAGGCTTATTGGATTCAGGACTGCTCGGCAGCTACAGAGAACATCCTGTTGGCAGCCAATGCCCTCGGACTCGGTGCCGTATGGACGGGATGCTATCCGATGGACGACCGCGTGGCCGAGGTTTCCAAGGCGCTGAAGTTGCCTGAAACAATCGTACCTCTATGCGTCATCGCCATTGGTCATCCTGCTGAACAGCCCACACCTAAAGACAAGTGGAAGCCTGAAAACGTGTCGTACAACGAGTTTGGTAACCGTTAGACCTCTGGATTCCCAGTAAGGCATTCTTTGACGGAAAGCAAATGTTTCGTCCGCTTTTCGTATCTTTAACGGGTAAAGCGGGTAATAATTGAAAAGAAATGCTTATCTTTGTCGCCGTAAGCAACAAAACGAGAAAGATTATGCCGGAAATCAGTAAATTCTTTGGAATCATCATCAGCCTCTACTGGCGAGACCACAATCCGCCGCATATCCACTTCACCTACGGCGAGTATGAGTGCTGTATCAGCGTGCTCGACCGTGTGGTCGATGGCAAGGCTCCCTCGAAGGTCATCGCCAAGGTGAACGAGTGGATGGACTTGCACGAGGCCGAAATCCTCACCCTCTGGGAGAAGGCGCAGAAGGGCGAGAAGTTGGGACGAATTGAGCCACTTAAATAAAGAAAGGAGGACGATATGCTTAGAATCACAGACGTTGACTATGTGAAGGACTACGAGCTGTTGCTCACCTTCAGCGACGGGACGCGCAAGCTCTGCGACCTGAAGCCCTACCTGACGGGCGAGGTGTTCGGCGAGTTGCTCGACCTTGAAAAATTCACGCAGTTCGGATTGACGGGCTACACCATCGAATGGGCCAACGGTGCCGACCTCGCCCCCGAATTCCTGCACGACATCGGGATGGCCGCGTAGTAATTGACGATAACGTTTAACGACTAACGACATGAGCGGATAGACCGACACACTGGCGGGGCTATCCGCTTTGAGTAAGAACGAAAACGACATGAAAGTTTATCATGGTAGTACAATTGTCTTTGAGTGACCGACAGCGGCAAGTGAAAAATGAAAGGTGAAAATTTTACTGGGGCGTTTTCCTCCATCCTGCTTGATTGGTTTGCCCAGAACGGGCGAGATTTACCTTGGCGGCATACGAAGGACCCGTATGCCATTTGGTTGAGCGAAGTCATCCTGCAACAAACGCGCATTCAGCAGGGAAGGGACTATTGGCTGCATTTCATGGAGCGGTGGCCAAGGGTGGAGGATTTGGCTGCGGCGACGGAGGATGAGGTTTTGCGCCTGTGGCAGGGACTGGGCTACTACAGCCGGGCCCGTAATCTCCATGCAGCAGCACGGCAGGTTGTCGCCCTGGGGCGTTTCCCTGTGACGTTTGAGAAAATCCGTCGTCTGAAGGGGGTGGGGGACTATACGGCTGCGGCCATTGCCTCGATTGCCTTCGGAGAGCCTGTGGCCGTGGTCGATGGCAATGTCTATCGGGTGCTGGCCCGTCATTACGGGATTGACACGCCTATCAATACGACGAAGGGGAAGAAGTTGTTCACGGCCATGGCCCAGTCGCTTTTGCCTGCCGACCAGCCTTCGGCTTTCAATCAGGCCATGATGGATTTCGGTGCCATCCAGTGCACTCCCCAGTCGCCCCGCTGTGTGCTTTGCCCTTTGCTTGAGACGTGCGATGCCTTGCACACGGGGCGTATTGCCACGTTGCCGGTGAAGCAGCGGACGCTCAAGGTGCAGACGCGCCGTATCAGTTATCTTTATCTGCGTTGTGGGGAATATACGGCCCTGCGGCGTCGTCCGGCTGGCGACATCTGGCAGGGACTTTGGGAGCCCGTGTTGCTGACGGACGACGGTACTGCCAGACTTCCACTTTCCCCGGAAGTGTCTGCCGCTTTGCAGGAGCAGGCCGTTCTGCTCCGAACGGGGGTGAAGCATGTACTTACGCACCGCATCCTTTTGGCTGATTTCTATTTCCTGGAACTGCCGGAACGCCCCGTGCTTCCTTCCGACTATGTCTGGATAAATGAACGGGAACTCGACCAATATGCATTGCCGAGGTTGATTGAAATTTTGTTTGAAGAGCAAAAGATTGAAGATTATTTGCTGTGCCGTCCGCATGGCAATTCCTAATCTTCAATCCATATTATTGGGGCTCCACATGTACGACGACGTGGGTTTCTTTGCCGTAGTGCTGCCTGAGCAGTTCCTCCACTTGCGAGGCTTTGTCGTGCGCCTCACGCAGGGTGATGTCGCTGTCCATGAGGATGTGCAGTTCGATGGCATAGTGGTTGCCAATGCGGCGGGTGCGCAGGTCGTGGGGCAGGTTCACACCATCGACGGAACCAGCCAGGCGCAGGATTTCCGCTTCTACCTCGTCGGGTAAGGACTGTTCCATTAGGTCGCCAACGCCGCGACGCAGTAGGCTGATGCTCACCTTGACGATGAACAGGCCGACGACGATGGAGGCCACGGGGTCGAGCACCGTCCAGCGCTGACCAAAGAAGATGGCACCGCCGATGCCGATGGTGGTGCCGACGGAGGAAAGCGCGTCGCTGCGGTGGTGCCAGGCGTTTGCTTCCACGGCTTGCGACTGTAGCTGACGGGCCTTGACCATCGAATAGCGATAAACTGATTCCTTCAGCACGATGGACAGCAGTGCCGCCCAAAGCGCCAACATGCCAGGTGCCTCCAGTTCTGCGCCATTCAGCCACATTGCTATTTTCATCCCGCCATTGTAGAGGATGCCGACCGACACGGTGAGCAAGGCCATGCCAATGAGGGTCATAGCCAGTGTTTCGTACTTGCCATGACCATAGTCGTGTGTCTTGTCCTTGGGTTTGCTGCTGATATGCACGAAGACGAGTACAATGACGTCGGTCACAAAATCACTGAGCGAGTGGACGGCATCGGCCACCATCGCGGCACTATGTCCCACGATGCCTGCCACGAACTTGAAGAGCAGTAGCACTACGTTCACAGCTCCGCCCACCAGCGTCACCCTATAGATTTCCTTGTTTCTTTCCACCTTGTTATTATTAAAGTTGCTCCTCACGGGCCACCGTATGAATAGAAAAAAGAGAATGTGCCTATTTTGACACATTCTCTTGGAATATTGATGCTAACGGTTTAGCAGAACGGATTCTCCGTTGGGTAGTAGTCCCCCTTCGGGAAGTTGTAGTCGATTTCGTCAACTGGAATGCCCATGTACTTGAGCACCTCCCAGAGGTACTTACCAGCGTGCTCGAACATCACGGCTGCGTGGTGTGGGTAGTGCTTCTCGATGAGGACGTGACGGTAGAAGCGGCTCATGTTCTTGATGCCGAAGGTACCGATAGAACCGAAGGAACGAGTTGCTACTGGCAGAATCTCGCCCTGGGCGATGTAAGCACGGAGCTTGGTGTCGGCAGTTGACTGCAGACGGTAAACCGTTGCCTTGCCTGGAACGAGGTCACCCTCCAGCGTACCGTTGGTTACCTCTACTGGCAGAGCGCGGGCCATGATGCGCTGGAAGCACATTTGGCAGTTGCAAACCTTCGATGAAGCAGTGTTGCCGCAGTGGAAGCCCATAAAGATTTCCTTGTCGGTGTAAGAGTCGCACTCGAACTTCTTGCCCTTGATGCTCTCCTCGTACATGTCGGTAGGTACGGTGTTGTTGATGTCGAGCAGTGTAACAGCATCCTCAGAGATGCAGGTTCCGATGTACTCAGACAGAGCGCCATAGATATCAACCTCGCAAGCTACGGGGATACCACGACCAGTCAGACGGCTGTTCACATAGCAAGGAACGAAGCCGAACATGGTCTGGAATGCAGGCCAGCACTTGTTGGCCATAGCCACGAACTGA
>CAJONZ010000091.1 GCA_905236065.1 uncultured Bacteroidaceae bacterium
GAGCTATGCGGACTTGAGCCTGATTACGGTGGAGCTGAAGCCGACGACGACTCCTGCCCGCATTGAGCAGGAGTGGGACATGCTGCGTCGGAAGGTGGCGAATACGCAGCCTCAGTTGCCGTCGGGTGCGATGGCTTCGGCGGTGCGGGATGACTTTGGCGATGTGTATGGCATGTTTTACGCCTTGACGGGTGACGGCCTGAACGACCGTCAGTTGTCGGACTATGCGGAGCTGATTAAGCGTGAGCTGTCGGATGTGGAGGGTGTGACCCGTGTGAGCATCTACGGCCAGCGCAGTGAGTGTATCAACATTGAGCTGCTGGAGGACAGGATGGCGAGTCTGGGCGTGATGCCGATAGAGGTGTTGCAGACGATTAGCAACCAGAATAAGACGAGCTATGCGGGTTATTATAACAATGGTAACCGGCGGGTGCGTGTGACGGTGAGCGACAAGTTCAACAATGTGGAGGATATCTCGAACATGGTGATTCAGGGCCATGAGGATGACCAGTTGCGCCTGCGTGACATTGCGAGGGTGGCAGAGGGTTATGAGAGTGTGACCCGCAACGAGATGGCGTATGACGGTGCGCGGGCATTGGGTATCTCGATTGCCTGTTCGTCGGAATTTGACATTATCAAGGTGGGCAAGGTCGTGGAGCGGAAGATGGTGGAGCTGGAGCGGAGGATGCCGGCAGGCGTGGAGGCACACAAGGTGTTCTTCCAGCCGGAGCGTGTGAGCAATGCGCTGAATACGTTCCTAATCAACCTGTTGGAGTCGGTGCTGATTGTCATTGTCATCCTTGTGTTCTTCATGGGATTGCGGAGTGGCGTCATTATCGGTGCAAGCCTGGTGGTGATAGTCTTCGGCTCGTTCCTTGTGCTGAAAGGTTTCAACGGTACGTTGCAACGTGTGTCGCTGGCCAGTTTCATCCTTGCGATGGGTATGCTGGTGGATAATGCCATCGTAATTGTGGATGGCATCCTGGTTGACCAGAAGATGGGGAAGAAGAGGCTGGAGGCGCTGACGAGCATCGGACAGAAGACGGCCATGCCGTTGTTAGGTGCGACGCTGATTGCCATCCTGGCGTTCCTCCCGATTTTCCTGAGCCCGGACACGGCGGGTGTGTATGTGCGTGATTTGTTCATCGTCATTGCCGTCTCGCTGTTCCTCAGTTGGGTGCTGGCCCTGCTCCATGTGCCCATCATGTCGGACAACTGGCTGTTGCCCAAAGGCTACGAGGGAGGCGGAAAGGCAGAAGTGAAGGGTGAAGGGGATGCCGACTCGTTGTATAAGGGGAAGGCGTATGACGTGTTGGAGACGGTCATGCGTTTCGGTCTGAGGCATCGCTGGACGATGGTGTTCATTGCCGTCTTCATGCTGGGTGTCAGTGCGGTGTCGTTCCTGTACCTGGAGCGGGCATTCTTCCCCGACATGGAGTATGACCAGCTTTACATGGAATATAAATTGCCGGAAGGCAACAACTATAAGCAGACGGAGGCAGACTTGGTTGCCATCCAAAAGCATCTCAGGAAGAAGGACTACATCAAGCATATCACCGCCTCGGTGGGTGGTGCGCCCAGCCGCTACAACCTGGTGCGCAGCATCCCGACGCCGTCGTTGGCGTATGGCGAGCTGATTATTGATTTCAATTCGCCTTCCGACCTTGTGGGCCACATCGATGAGTTGCAGGAGGAGATTGACCGAATGTATCCCAATGCGTATGTGAAGTTCAAGCGCTACAACCTGATGTACAAGAAGTACCCGATTGAGGCTTGCTTCCATGGCCCCGACCCAGCCGTGCTGCATCGGCTGACGGACAGTGCCATGGCCATTGTGCGCCGCAGCGACAAGGTTTATCTACCAACGTCGGACTGGGAGCCGAAGGTGCCGGTGTTGTCGGTGGACTACAACCAGCAGCTGGCACGTTTGCAGGGATTGTCGCGTTCGGACGTGGCACTTTCGATGATGACCTACACGAGTGGCATTCCCATTGGCAGCTACTACGACGGCATTCATTCCGAGAACATCTATATAAAATGTACGGACCCGCAGGGAAATGACGTGCAGCGGCTGAGTGGCGTGGAGTTGTTCAGCACGATGCCTAACTTCGGCCAGTTTGCCAACCGCAGTACGTTCCAGATGCTGCTGTCGGGGAGGCTGTCGAAGGAGGATGTCATCAAGGCCATCACGAAGACGACCCCGCTGTTGCAAGTGGCCAATGGCATTGACATTGTGTGGGAAGAGCCTGTGGTGTGCCGTGAGAATGGTCAGCGAACCCAGCGCCTGGAGTGCAGTCCGCGTCCCGGCGTGGGTACGGAAGTGGCACGTCAAGCCATTGCCAAGGAGATTGAGAAGATAGAGTTGCCGGTGGGTTATTCCCTGTCGTGGGGTGGTGAGAAGAAGGCCAGCGACCAGGCGATGAAGTATCTGTTCAATGCTTTCCCCTTGGCGATTGTCACCATGATTCTGATTCTCATCCTGTTGTTCAAGGACTATAAGAAGCCGGCCATCATCTTTGCCTGTATCCCGCTGATTTTGGTAGGTGTGATACCGTCGGTACTCATTTCGGGCAAGGCGTTTGGTTTTGTCGCCATTGTGGGTGTCTTGGGACTGATAGGCATGATGATTAAGAATGGAATTGTGCTGATGGATGAAATTAATCTTGAGATTTCCGAAGGCGTGGAGCCCCATCAGGCATTGATTCAAAGTTCCAAGTCACGTCTGCGTCCGGTGATGATGGCGAGTCTTACCACGATCTTAGGTATGATTCCACTGGTTCCCGATGCCATGTTCGGCTCGTTGGCCGTCACCATCATGGGAGGACTTTTTGTCGGTACGCTGATTACGTTGATCTTCATTCCCGTGCTGTATGCGTTGTTCTTTAAAATCAAGACATTTGCCATTTAATCCTATTACAATACTTCCTTCATCTATAATGAAACGATTGATATTTTCACTGATAATTGCCGCTCACGCCGTGTTTGCCGTTGCCCAGCCGATGACGCTGGAACAATGCCGTGTGCAGGCTTTGGAACACAACAAGTCGCTTGACAAGGCAAGGTGGCAAATCAAGAAGCAGGAGGCTGACTTGAAGGCGATGAAGACGAACTTCCTGCCGAATTTCAATTTGTTTGGCGCCGACCTTTACAATACCAGCAAACTGAATTTCACTCCCAACCTTTCCGGCACGTTTGCCACAGGAATGGCCGGAGTCAACACTCTGCTGAGTCAGTTGGCACAGAGTCCGACTTTTGCACCGATTGTTGCCCAGTTGCAGGGATTGGGAAAGCATTTTCAGTTGCCCGACGACTTTTTTGAGTTTAAGACGGGCAACGTCTTCATGGGCGGAGTCTCGGTCTATGAGCCTCTTTACCTGGGTGGCAAAATCACGGCAGGCTACAAGATGAATCAGCGAGGTTTGCAGATGGCAAAAAACAATGTGCGTCTGACGGAGTCGGAGGTGATTCTCAACACAGACGAGGCTTACGTACTTTGCATTCGTGCCAAGGAACTCGGTGTCGTGGCTCGCAGTTATCAGGCGTTGTTGGAAGAGTTGAAGAAAAACGTGGATGCTGCTGTCAATCAAGGAATGCGGACTCGCAATGACGCATTGAAAGTGCAAGTGAAACTCAATGAAGCGGCACTCAATATCATGAAGGCTGACAATGCCTATCGCTTGGCACAGATGAACCTGGCACAAACCATCGGATTGCCCCTCATTCAGCAAATCGAAGTGACTGACGAGGGGTTTCCCGCCTCGACGGAAGGGGCTGTTCCAGACACAGATATTTCGGATGTGTCCAAACGTCCGGAGTATGATTTGCTGAACGACAAGACGGAGTTGGCTCGTTTGCAAGTGAAGCTGACACGCAGCGATTTCCTGCCCAACGTCTTGGTTTTCGGTAGTTACAGCTACATGAACGGTATGAAGCTGTTGGGTGAAAAACTCTTCAAGAATGGTTCGGCCACGGTGGGTGTGGCTCTCAAGGTGCCCCTTTTCCATTTTGGGGAAGGAACCCAGAAAGTCCGTTCGGCCAAGGCTGCCTGGCAGATTGCCCAGCTGGAGCAGGAGGACTTGACCGAGAAAATGCGTCTGGAGGCCATGCAGGCATCCAACAACCTGCATGAAGCCCTCATGGAAATAGACGTTACGCAGAAATCCGTGGAACAGGCTACCGAGAACATGAAGATGTCCCGTCAACAATATGAAGTGGGCACCGAGCCGCTTTCCGACTACTTGGAGGCTCAGTCCATGTGGCAACAGGCCAAGGCAAACGCTGTCGAAGCTCGTTGTGCCTATCTCATTGCCCACACCAAATACTTGAAGGCCATCGGTGCGTTGTAGCAGTGGTGCAATCTGGGAAAAAATCAAATGCAGCAGCGAAATAAATAACCGTTTTACACGTTTTAAGATTTTGACAAACATACATCAACAGGAGATGATGACAGAAGAGAATAAAAATAAGAGCGAAGTAATCGACCTGCGCGTTTACCTCAAGACGGTTTGGAGCAGGAAAAAATTGTTTATTAAGGTTTGGGTGGTGACTGTGATTCTTGCCAGCATCTACATTTTCCCCATACCCCGAACGTATGTTTCCGAACTCTCCTTGGCTCCTGAGTTGAGTGGCCAGATAGATGGTGGCGGATTGGCTTCGTTGGCAGGTTCCTTTGGCATTGATTTAGAAAACCTTCAAACCACCGATGCTTTCTACCCCGAACTTTATCCCGAACTCATTGCCACCAATGATTTTATCACCGACCTGTTCGATGTTCGTGTCAAATCCATTGACGGAGAGATTGATACCGATTACTACACCTATCTCACCAAGCACCAGAAGGGGATTTTCTACAAAATTCCCTTCAACTGGGTAAAAAAGCAGATTCGGAACCTGTTGGCTCCGCCTGAAACTCGTTCTGCTGGTGGCGAGGGTGGCAAACGTTTCAATCCGTTCATGCTTTCCGAGGAGACGGACAAGGTGGTGGAGATGGTGCGGTCATTGATTTCTTGCGATGTGGATAAGAAAAACTCTGTCATCACGATTTCAGTCATTGACCAAGACCCCCTGATTTGTGCCACGATGGCCGACTCTGTCCGGGTTCGTCTGCAGGATTTCATCACGGCCTACCGTACCAGCAAAGCCCGGATTGACATGAGCTATTACAGGGCGTTGGCCGACAGTGCCCGTTGGGAATACCAGCAGGCCATGGAGCGTTACAGCGAATATGTAGATGCACACCAGAATACCATCTTGCAATCCTATCTTTCAGAACGTGACGAGTTGGAGAATCTTGTGGCCATGAAGTTGAATGCCTACACTGCCATGAACACTCAGTTTGAGGCTGCCAAGGCAAGAGTCCAGGAGCGTACTCCGGCCTTTACCACGCTGAAATCCTCCAGCGTTCCTCTCAAGCCCAAGGGACCGAAGCGTGTGATATTCATCCTTGCCATGTTGGTTCTTTCCACGCTCGGCACATTGACCTATCTTTTCAAGAACGAAGTGGTTGCCCAGTTTACTCGGTTGCGATAACCTTATTCCTAAATCCCAAATCCTTGGATCCAACCAAACGCATCATACTCAATACAGGCGTTCAGTATTCACGTTCTGTGCTGAACATTTTCTTGTCCCTGTTCTCAACCCGCTACATCGTTGAGGCATTGGGCAGTAGCGACTACGGACTCTATGTCGTGGTAGGCGGCGTGGTAGCCTTGTTGGGATTCATTACCAACGCCCTTGTCATCACTACGCAGCGGTTCATCTCTTTCTACTATGGAAAATCCGACTTGCAGCAAGTGCGGAAAGTCTTTGCAAACAGCTTTCTCATCCATCTCATGGTGTCGCTTGTCATGGTGCTGATACTGCTCAGTTTGAAAGACTTTATCGTTTGTCGGCTGAACATTCCCGACGGACGCTTTCAGGTAGCCTCCGAAATCTACCTCATCACCATCCTCATGCTGGTCATTACCATCATGATTGCTCCCTTCAAAGCCTTGTTCATAGCCCGTGAGAACATTGTCTATATCTCCCTTGTCGAAATCTGCGACGGCTTCCTGAAACTGGGCATCGCCCTTTGGATTCTTTTCACCGATGGCGACCGCCTCTTACTCTTTGCCATCCTGATGATGATGATACAAGTCTTCAACCTCTCGGCCCTTGCTTTCTATGCCTTGCGGAAATACGAGGAGTGCCACGTGCTCATTTCCCCTCGTGAGATAGACTTCTCCTGCGTTCGTGAATTGGCGGGTTTTGCCGGATGGTCCACCTATGGCATGGGGTCAGTCGTCATGCGGAGCCAGGGAATACAACTCATGCTTAACAATGTATATGGCACGGTTATCAACGCAGCCTACGGCATCGCCTTGCAGATTTACGGCTCCATCATGTTCGTCTCCAGTTCCGTCTTGAACGCCATGAATCCGCAGATTGTCAAGGCCGAAAGTGAGGGCAACCGCAACAAGATGTTGCATCTGGCCGAGATGGAGTCTAAATACTCCACCATGTTGCTCATGCTGCTCATCGTGCCTTTCATCTTTGAGGCTCCGGCCATCCTCGACCTTTGGTTGAAGGACGTACCAGAAAATGCCGACCTCTTCTGCCGTTTCATTCTTTGTGGCTTCATCATCGACCAATCCACCTACGGATTGAACACTGCCAACCAAGCCTTGGGAAAGATAAGAAAATACACCTTGCTGATTTACACGCCAAAACTCTTGGTACTCATTCCCGTCTTCTTCTTCCTCCAGGCAGGTCTTTCGCCCTTTGCCGTCATGTGTCTATACCTTTTTTCCGAGGCATTGGCTTCAGCCTTGCGTCTGCCTTACATCAAACACACCTGCGGCCTGAGCATTCGTCACTACCTCAAGACCGTCATCTTGCCACTCATCCCCCTGCTCGTCATTCAGTGTGCCATTGGCTATGCCATCATTAGCCTCGTTGAGATGGACTTCCGTTTCCTCTTCACCTATGCCGTCTCCGTCATTGTCAGCAGCATCGCTCTGTGGACCTTCACGCTTTCCAACTCCGAACGCACCTTTATCAGTAACTTAATCCTCAGCCGACTTCCTTTTCTCAAAAAAGCAATATGAACCGTCTGATTCTATTCATACAGTGCATTCGTTTCTTGCCGCACATCGTTGCCTACTTCCTGTTCCCCGGACGGGTGAGGCCCGATTTGCCCCATTGGATGGAGGTCATTACCAGCCCATTTCCCAATAGCCAGTTCCTGGCCTATTGTTGGTATTGTGTCCATCTTCCCGAATACCGCACCCTGCTTTATCATCGGTTGGGCCGCATGAGTTGTGTTCTGCGACTCTTTGCCCAGCCCATGCCCACTTGTTTCCTCACCGGTATGTTGTCCCGCGACATCGCTCCCGGCCTTATCATCCAGCATGGTCATTCCATGCGACTCGGAGCCAGTCGGGTAGGGCGCAACTTGCAAATCTGGCACAACGTCACCGTCGCCAAAGAACGTCCCGGTGGACAGCGTCCCATCATTGGTGACAACGTGCGCATCTATACAGGCTCCGTCGTTCTGGGTGGCATCACCATCGGCAACAACGTCGTCATCGGAGCCTGCACTGTCGTGCTGAAATCCGTTCCCGACAACTGCCTCGTCGTAGGCAATCCTGCCCGAATCGTTAAACGAAACGGCGTAAGGTGTGATGAGAAATTGTAAAGCCGTATAACCGTATCATCCAACCCCATGCAATTCACCATTCCCAAAGAAAAAATCGACAGTTTCTTCCAGATAGACCTCTCAAAATTCTATCTGCTCGACAAGCGTATGCTGAGTACTGCCTGCTTCTACACTGGCATTCTCATCGCCTACTTTGGTTCGTTGCATCCTTGGTTCATGTGGGGGCTGGGTGAACTCTATCCCATCCCTGCGGCTTTCTTCGTCTTCATGGCCTACCTCATTTCCAACTCCATGGAGCAGAGCCTCTTTCTTCGCCGCGACTTCCTCCTGCCCCTGCTTGCCTACATCCTGCTCACCTTCACCGGCCTCGTCACGAAAGACCGAAACATCAACATCTACATCGTCAGTAGCTTTACTGTCTTCATCTTTTTCGGTCTGCTCAAATTGAACGTTTCCCTGCTGCAAAACCTCGCCACCTTCCTTTGCAAGGCTATGGCCCTGTTGCTGATTCCCTCCATGTTCTTCTTCATGCTCCATATCCTTGGATTCGGCCTGCCATTCCGCAATGCAGCCTTCGGCGACAACTACTCCTTCTCTAATTATTACTTTTTCATGATAGAGGACGGCTTCCTCTCTGAACTCATACCTCGTTTTCAGTCTGTTTTCTTGGAGCCAGGCCATCTTGGTTCTGCCACGTCCATACTGCTCATGACCCAGTTTGGCCAGTGGAAACGCTGGTGGAACGTCGTGCTTCTCCTTGCCTCCGCCATCTCCTTCTCGCTGGCCGCCTATGCCATCCTCATAGCCCTCTCCTTCCTTGCCCTTTGGACGCAGCGCAAGAAGTTGGTTCGCACCGTGTTGGCAACTCTTGCCATTATTGCCCTTGGAGCCCTCATGGCCACCTTCTATAATGGCGGCGACAATATGGTCAACAACCTCATTCTGGCACGTCTCGAAGTGAACGAGCGCACAGGTGAGATGGAAGGCAACAACCGCGTGGATGTCAACTTCGAGAAAGAGTTCGACAAATACATCGTCACCTCCGATGCCATTTTCGGACGAGAAATGCACCGCATCCCCAAGGGGACAGGCAACTCTGGCTACCGTGTCTATATCTATCAGAATGGATTGGCTGGTCTCTTTCTCCTCATTCTCTTCTATGGATTATCCTTTCGGAACTACACCGACCGCCGCTACTACATCACGGCCATCATTATCTCCGTCCTGATTTTCTGGATTCGAGGCTATCCGCTCTGGTACAGCAATTTCATCCCCATTCTCGTGACAGCCTACAAAGCGTTTAAACCCGCCGCTCCCGTCACGTCTTCAAAATAACATTCAATTCCTTATTCCGTGAAAGTCCTCTACATCGTTCCCTCCACAAATACATCCTACGGCTCTACGAAATCCTTCCTGACCCTTCTGGACGGACTGAGCCGAAAAGGAATCGAACCACACATCGTCACCCCCGACCGCGATGACCTCTACGGTGTGCTTCAGTCGCGGGGCTATAACGTCCTTTCCCTCCGCTATCGCCTCAGTACTTATCCTGACTTTGCCACGCTCCGGGACAAAATTCTCTTCCTGCCTCGCCTTGTGGCCCGTCGAATCATTGAGCGTTCTGCCGTCCGCAGCATCGTGGACTATTGCCAGAGGAACGATATCCAGCTGATTCATACCAACGTCGGCCTACTCACCTGCGGCTACACTGCTGCCCGCCGCCTGCACCTCCCCCACATCTTCCACATCCGTGAATATGCCGACATCGACTTCGGCTACCGTCACTATCCTTCCCGCCGTGTTTTCTACAACAGGCTGAATGCCCCTGGTAACTATACCATCTGCATCACCCGTGGCATTCAGGAATACCATCGCCTTCAGCCACCTGCCTCCCGCGTCATCTACAATGGCATTCAGACTGACCTCTCACCCTTCACCCCTCACCCTTCACCCCTCACCTCTCGCTACCTCCTTTTCGCTGGACGTATCGAACCTTCAAAGGGAGCCATGCAAGTCATCGAGGCGTTCGATGCCTGTTGTCAGCAGATTACTGCCAGCGACGTCCAGCTGAAGATTGCTGGCGATATAGAGAATGCTGCCTACTATAATCAGTTGCAAACCTACGTGGCCGAACACCATTTGCAGAATCGTGTTCAGTTCCTCGGCAACCGCACCGACCTTGCCCAGCTCATGCAGTCCGCTCTCGCCACCATCGTTGCCTCTGCATTCGAAGGTTTCGGACGCTGTTTGCCCGAAGCCATGCTTGCGGGTTGTCTCACCATCGGTCGCAATACAACTGGAACGAAGGAGCAGTACGACAATGGACTTTCCCGCTGCGGACAGGAAATAGGGCTTCGCTATGAAACCACTTCGCAACTTGCTAACCTTATGCAGCAAGTCATTGAGGCCCCTGCCGATGCCTTCGACTCGATGAAGGAGTGTGCCCGTGCCACTGTCCTGCAACTCTACAGCACCCAGACCTACGTCGATAGTGTCTATGACTTCTATCAGGAAATCTTGAAGTCCCGCTCTTAACTACGCAGGAACAAAAAAAGAGAAGTGAAGTGTTACAAAACAGCCAATTCTGATTGCAAAAACCGATTGTGGAAACAGAACAGCAGTCGTGAAGTTGGTGCTTGCCGGGCTTGTAAGCTCTTTTTTTCCAAACATTTTTTGGATACTTTGTTTTATTCTACGTAAGAATTTTTGTAGGGTAAAAAAAAAGTGTTAAATTTGCAAGCCGTACAAACGGTGGAGCGAGTGTAATGGTGTGACAGAAAACGGTTTGTACACAGAAGGATACATTTCTTTAATCTAAGTATGAAAGCAAGAATAATTGCATATTATCTCCCTCAGTTTCATCCTATTCCTGAGAATGATAAATTCTGGGGAAAAGGCTTTACGGAGTGGACGAACGTGGCAAAGGCCAAGCCTTTATTCCGGGGGCATTATCAGCCAAGGGTACCGGCAGACTTGGGTTTTTACGATTTGCGAATGCCTGAGGTGCGTGAGCAGCAGGCCGACATGGCTCGTGAGGCGGGGATTGAGGGGTTCTGCTATTGGCATTATTGGTTTGGCAACGGGCGGAAGATTCTGGAGCGCCCCTTTGAGGAGGTGGTGGCCAGTGGCAAGCCCGATTTTCCGTTCTGCCTGTGCTGGGCCAATCACAGTTGGAGCACACGTACCTGGAGCAAGGATGGCAGCCGGAGCGATGAGACGATGATTGCAGAGCAGCTGTATTTGGGTGAGGAGGACGATCGCGCACATTTCGAATATTGTCTTCCGGCTTTCAAGGATGCTCGCTACATCACAGTGGAGGGGAAGCCTGTTTTTGGCATTTACGAGCCGTTCTCGCACCCCGACGCACGGCGTTTTATGGATTTGTGGCGTCGTCTGGCTGTGGAGAACGGACTGAAGGGAATTTATTTCTATGCCATTACGCGCTCGGCGAACTTCAACCGTTTCATGCCCGACGGAAGTATTGGCCGCGTGATGCCCGACTTGAAGAGTAGTGCCGAGGATTACCGCTCGATGTTGGCGCAGGGCTATGACGGCCTGAACTCCTACGGTCAGGTGCGGGCAGAGATGGCTTATTATAATAAATATGTGAATATGGGTATGCTTGCCCTGCGCAAGTATCTGCCGTGGATGCCTTTGGCTCGCTTTGACTATCCGAAGTTGATGAGAAATTATTTCTCGCCAGAGGATTCGTGGGAGAATGTGTTTCCTACAATCGTACCGCAATGGGACCGTAGTCCGAGGGCGGGCAATGTGGATGGCATCTACGTGAATTCCACTCCAAAGCATTTTGAAAAACATTTGCGTGATGCGCTGAATGTAGTGGAGAAGAAGGACATGGAGCACCGCATCCTGTTCCTGCGTTCGTGGAATGAATGGGCCGAAGGCAATTATGTGGAGCCGGATTTGCGCTATGGGCATGGATTCCTGGATGCCATCAGGAATGTTTTTAATTCATAATGCAGAAAGCATAGATAAGATGGGAAAAAAGGTAGCATATTTAGGGAAGATTCAGCTGTCGGATGTGGATTTCTCGTATTTGCATGAGGCGCAGCGGCTGAGGGACATCACCTACGTGATGGAGGTGTCGCCGCGTTTCATGAAGGGGCCAGCCGTGAATATCCAGAAGGTGTATCCGCGTTCCGGGGTGTTCAAGGCGGTAGATATTTATCCTGAGTTTAGGAAATATGCCGATTTTATCGATGTTGAGAAGTTCTATGTGGCTAACAGTTGTGGACGTCTGTGGCAGTTGAAGGCCATTTGGGTGAATTTCCTCTTGCTGCTGTTCCTGATTCGTCAGCGTTTCGATGTCATCCATTTGGCATGGCCGCTGAACGTGTATGAGTTTTGTCTTTATGTCTTGAAACGGAAGATGTTGCTGACGGTGCATGACCCTTTCCCGCATTCTGGGCTTGACACATTGATTGTCCGCATCCGGCGGAAAGTGGCTTTCGCACTGGTGCCGCGTTTCGTCATCTTAAATCAGGCGCAACGACAGGATTTTCTCGACTATTACGGCTTGCCGGCAGAACGTGTGATTGTCAGCCGACTGAGCAGCTATACTTATTTGCAGACAGTGACGGCGGACATGAGAAATGTGCCGGAAGAAGGCAGCTACATTCTGTTTGCCGGAAAAATATCGACCTATAAAGGATTAGACTATCTGATGCCCGCCATGGAACGGGTGCATGAGGCGTGTCCCGATTGCCGGTTGATTGTGGCTGGTGGCGGTAGTTTCCATTTCGATACGACGCGCTATCAGGCTTTGGATTATATTGAAATCAGGAATCGTTTCATACCCGACGATGAGTTAGTGGGGCTGATTCGCCATGCGGCTTTCATGGTATGTCCCTATACGGATGCTACGCAGAGCGGTGTCATCATGTCGGCCTTCGCTTTCTACAAACCTGTGATTGCGACCAATGTGGGCGGTCTGCCAGAAATGGTGAAGGATAATTGTTACGGGCTGATTGTAAAAGAGAAAAGCGTGGATGCATTAAGTGAAAGTATAATAAAATTATGGGAAGGGAAATCGCTCCTTACCTCCTTCTCGCAACAGATAGAACAAAACTATGGAGTAGGGGAGTTGTCGTGGAAGCAGATTGCGGCGGATTTGTGCAAGGAGTATGATTAGGATTTAGGAATGAGCATTTTGAAAACAGGAATGACTGAACTGAACTGGATAAACTGGGTGAAGTTGCTATGTGTGTTCTTCATCTTCGTGAACCATTCTGCAATCTATTGTGGGGTGGATAGCGGCATCGGTCACTATTACCTTCCCTTTTTCGTGAATGCGTTCTTTGTGGTGAGCGGCTACCTTTTTTTTAGGAAGTATATGCCGAAGCAGGGAACGTGGGCAGACCGAAAGGAGTGGGTGTGTCGGGGAGATGGTGCGACGCTGCTGGGAAATGTGCTTTTCAAGATTCTCCTGCCGACGATGCTGTTCTCGGCCCTGAATTTCTTCCCGAAGAAGATACTGAGAGGGGAGGAGATACTGCTTCCGGATTTGCTCAACGACACGGTGCTGGGTGGAAGTATTTGGTTTACGAATGCCTTGGCCGTGGCGGAGTTGCTATTGCTTGTGGGCTTGCTGTTTAAGTGGAAGCGCATGTCGTTGTTTTTGTTGTACGGACTGCTGATGGCCTGTGCTGCCTATGGGCTGTTCCAGTGTGTCGGTTTCGTGTCGGAGAGCAATGTGCCATTCTATTATAAAAGTGGTATGTCGGCCACGTTGCTATTGGCCCTTGGTGGTTTGTATTGGTTGCACGAACGGACGATTGACCATATTTTCAGTGGTTGGCGCTCGGTGCTGCTGCCCTGTCTTTTTGTGGGGTATCTTTGTGCCTGCCGGTTCTGCTTCAGCCTTTATTCCGGCTCGTTGAACCTGGAGCCGTTGAACGTGACGGGACTGGTTTTCATCGTAGTTTCAGTCTATTTGCTCATCCGGCTTTGCAAGGCTTTGCCTGGTGGCCGCTTTGTGAACTATTGGGGCCGGCACTCCATCGGAATCTATTTCTTCTGTGGGGCCATTCCCAATATCGTGGCTATTGCCTTGGGCAAAACTGTCTCCCTACCGCCTATGGTCAACCTATGGCTTTGTGTATTTTTGTCTTTAGGCATGGCTTTGGTGGCAGTCTATTTGCTGAATCGGTTTGTACCGTGGGTGTATGATTTGAGGGGAAGGAAATGAAGAATGAAGAATGAAGAATGAAGAATAGTTCCCTAACCCCCAAAGGGGCATCCATCTGGATGGCGTTCCTTCTCTATGGGGAGAGGTTCGGAGGGAGCTATTAAAAACGATAAATATATTTATGAGCATCCAGTTATCTGTAGTCATTGTAGAGTATCACGGCATCGAGGAGGTACAGCAGTGTGTGGCAGCCTTGAGATCGCATATCGGTGTGCCATACGAGATTATTATCTCGTCTAATTCTTGCTACGATGAGGAGCAGAAGAAGGGCATTGATTTTACGGACAGGCAGGTGAAATGGCTGTTCAACGAAAGGAACGGCGGTTTTGCCTACGCCATGAATGAGGGCCTGAAGGTGGCGCAGGGTGACTACTTGGCCATTATGAATTCGGACTGCACATGGCAGACGAACTTGGATGAGATGATGGCTTTCCTGAAGAGGCATCCCGAGGTGGGTGCTATTGCTCCGCAGATGCGTGACCGCAATAACCAGATTCAGGACACGGCCCGCCCTTACGTTTCGTTGCAGCGGTTCATCTGGCGGCAGACGGTGCGTGTGTTGATGAACAAGGTGAGCATCCTGACGGAGAATATGGATTACTCACAGATTCAGACGGTGGATTGGCTGATTGGTGCTTTCATCATGGTTTCCCGCGAGGTTTATCAGAAGGTGGGTGGACCGGATATGTGTTTCTTCATGTATGCGGAGGATTTGGAATGGTGTACCCGCATACGCAAAGCAGGCTTTGAGGTGGTGTATTACCCCAAAGCGCGGATTATATATCAAGGTACCCGTCGTGCGCGTACCGATTTCAAATACGCAAAGATTTTCATTCAAAGTCATTTTGCCTATTGGCGCAAGTATGGTTTCTTCTGGGGCTATCCGAAGCGGAAGGAGCAGGTCTATGAGGATGCCGCTTCCGCATCACGATGAGTAGCAGCAGGAGTATGAGCAGTGGTACATACCAGTAAGTGGTCAGTCACTGATAGCCAATGTCTTTCAGTAGTTTATTGAGTGGATAGTTGAACTCACGCATGATGGTGCTGTCAGCCTTTATGATGTCACAGAATTGGCGCAGGGTGCCGTCGGTGGCAGAGGTTGCCACGTCGCGTCTCAGCTTCAGATAATAGACTTGTGCGGCGATGCGTTTCACTCTTTTTTCGGTTTCTTTGTCTTTTACTACCGCAAGGGCCTTGTCCATCAGTTGAATGCCTTCGTTGACGAAAGCGTCGTCGAAGAGTTCGGAGTTCCAGTCAATCTTGATGGTGAAATGAACGTCGTCGTTGATTTGGTTTTTACACAAATCGTAGTAGTTTTTCACGTAAGGGGCAGCCGAGGCATAGTAGCCGTTGATGAAGACATCGGCCAGCGAGTCAACGCTTTGGTAGGGATTCCAAAGCAATTTGCCAATCAGCCATTGCTTCAGTTCCGAAAACTCGTTCCACGGAGCGTCGTGGGCTCCTTCCTCCATGATGCCGATGACGTTCGAACGGCTGAAATATTGATAGTTCTCGGCCAGCACCTCAAAGTTGGGAAAGGGGAGCAGGTAGTTTCTGAAGCCCGTGGTGTAGTCCCAAATATAGATGTTTTTTGTTTTCCGTTTCCAGTCGTTCATGTCGTTGACGAAACTTTGGTTTTGCTCACAGCCGCCTTGGAGGGGATGTGCCATGCAGCACTCAATGTCGCATAGTCGCACCACGACGTTGTCGGCGGGACGGATGCTACTGGTCGGGGCCTGCCGGGTGTATCGGTAGGCAAATGTGCCGATGCGTACGTTGGGATAGACGCGCTTCACCTCTTTGGCGACTTGATTCACAAACCAAATCATGGCACCCGACTGTCCGCCGTATTTTCGTACCAACAAGTTGCAGGCTCCACATTCACAGGGATAGGGGTTGTCATTCTGCGATACGTCGTAGCACCAGTAGCCCGGCTTCTCCTGAATGGTGTTGAGCAGGTTTTCCGTCAGTGTGCGGCGCATGTCCTCGTTGCTCAGGCAGAGTTGTGCCTTGTCGGAGCGTCGGCCTTTATAGACGCTGAAATATTCGGGATGTTGCTTGAAGTATTTGTCGGCAGGAATGAGTGTTTGGAAGGTGTGGATGCCCCAGTACACGTTCATCTCCCCGTATTTTTTTGTGGGTGGAATGTTGTGTTGTTCGTTGAGCAGGTTGTGGGCAATCCAGTCGTGGTGGCGGAGTGCGTCGTAACAGAAGTTAAGCCGTGAGAGGATGACAGGGCTTTCGCTGTGGTTCAGTTCTTCCAGTGTATAGGATTTCAGCCTGGGCACTTGCGTATAGGCACTGGTAAACCAATGAATGCCAAGTTCCCGTTCGAGAAAGGCATAGACGCCATACATCGTGCCACGGTTTCTGCCACCGTAGATGTAGAGATTGCTTCCTTGGGTTCGGTAGGTATAGGCTTCGTCGTTGTCGGCAGGACGTTTGGATCCTGTCCGTTGCGTCCAGCCCACATAGATGCATTGCTCCTTGGCCGTTCCAGTGTCGGTCTGGATGGGCAGCTGCGCACCGCTTACCCGCCGCAGGTAGGTTTGCAGCTCGTTGGCCGCCGTTTGTTCTGAAAGCGAGGCATCGCTTTGCACGACGATTGTGTAATCGGATTTTTTGTTCTCAAACAGACAGGTTTGGGCACAGGCCCCCTCTACGCATAGACACAGCAGTGCAATGGTGGAAAGAATTCTCATAATCACATCTTTTTATGACATGAAAACGTTTTTGCAGACGTTTTATTATGTATAATCCGCTCGTTTATTTTGGGAAAAAGTTGCAAGCGTCATGAAAAAGGCTTACTTTTGCAGGATAAAAACTGAAAAGAAATCCGAAAATTGAAAAGATAAATGTACGAGTTCGACCTGAAAACCCTGATAAAGACCTTGACGGCAGCGAAGAAACGCTTTCTGCTGAATACCCTCGTTGCCATGGTGTTGGGACTCATCATTTCGTTCAGCATTCCCCGGGAATACATAGCCACTTGCAGCCTGGCATCGGAGTCTCAGGAAGAGGATGCCGCTGGACTGAGTTCGCTGGCAGCCATGGCGGGCATCAATATCGGTAAGAGTGCCGATGCCATCGGTCCCGACCTGTATCCGAAGGTGGTTGCCTCCAGACGTTTTCTGGTCAACATCCTGTATGTGGAGGTGAAAACCTCGGACGGGGAGCGTATGACTTACGAGCAGTTCCTACGTACTAAAAACCGTCAGCCCTGGTGGGGAAGCATTACTTCTGCCGTGAAGAGATTCATCAAAAACCTCACAACCTCGCAATCGCAAAGCCCTGAAACTTCAAACCGCATCAATCCTGAGCACATGACACGGGAGCAGGAGGCCTTAGTGGATGGACTGAAGGGGTTGGTGACGTGCCGGATGAACGAATTGGACTACACGATAGAGTTGAGTGTAAGGGCACAGGATCCATTGGTCTGCAAGACGTTGGTTGATACCGTTCAGGCACATTTGCAGAACTTCATTACGGCCTACCGTACCAACAAGGCTCACAACGACCTGCGTTATTATCAGCAGTTGGAGGAGGAGGCAAACGGCCGCTACCTGCTTGCCCAAAGGAACTACGCCGCCTATTGCGACGCACATCAGGGGACGCTTTTGAAGGCTTTTCAGACGGAGCAGGAACGCTTGGAGAATGAGCTTTCCATCGCTCTGAATACTTATACACAGATGAAACAGCAGGTGCAGATGGCCGAAGCAAAGGTGCAGGAGAAGACACCTGCCTTCACCGTGATTGAGGCTTCGACGGTACCCAACCGGCACGTGGCTCCCCGACGGATGCTGATGACGCTGTTTTGCATGTTCCTTGCCTTTGCAGGTACACTGGTGTTTTATTATGTACGGTTGCTGTTAAAGGGAAAAGGGAAATGAAGAATGAAGAGTGAAAAATGAAGAATGAAGAGTGAAAATTGAAGGCATGAGCGAGGTTCTTAGGCGATATACGGGTAATGCGTTGTTCATTCTTTACATCCTGATTATCACCATTGACCCGACCAACACGATTACGCATCTGAAAAACGTCGTGTTTTTTTTGTTATTGGCTTATAACGCTGTGGTTTATAAGCCCGATTTCAAGATGCTGCCTGCTTTCCTGTTAGTGCTTTTTCCAGTTGTTTTCGGCTACCTTTCAGCCTCCGTGCAGATGAATCCCATGGGGCAGGAGGAACTTACTGCCACGTTTAAGGCCGTGGCTCCGCTGTTACTGTTGTTTTGGGTGAAACGTTACGACGTGGTGCGCCTTTCCATCATTCCAGCCTTGCTGGCGGCTTTCATCATGCTGTTGTTGCACGTTTGCGTACACCTGATAAAAGATATGGAGTTTTTGCTCTATACCTATTCCGTGGCACACAATGGCATGTTGAATATTAGCACCCGCTCATTTCTGGGTTTCAACGTGTTTGGTATCTATTGCAACTCGTTCTATTGCCTGCTGTTTTCCCTTTACACCTTCTTGTTCTATCTGCTGAGGGACAAGCGGTTGTTGTATCTGTTGGGCACCGTTCTGCTTTCAGTACCTTTTATCATGGGCGGTACCCGTAGCGTTATCCTGCTGCCCTTTGTACTCTTGGCCGCTGTGGCTTACGTGATGTTTTCAAAGGGGAAATACATGAAATATCTCGGTTACCCGGTTCTTGCCGCCTTCCTGATGGCGATTCTTGTGGTCATCGTTCTGTTGGCAACCCAAGAGGGCGATGAGTCCAACACCCTGAAATACGGACACCTGTTGTCGTACATGGAACTTTTCACGCAGCATCCCGAGTACCTCCTCTTTGGCCAAGGCCCGGCAACCTCATTCTATACGGTTGGCTTTGCCCGCATGACGACCCAGACCGAATGGTCGTACATCGAACTGGTGCGCAACTTCGGACTGGGTTCTTTGCTCATCCTGGCTGTGTATGTCTATCCGCTTTGGGGCATGTATCGTCGCCGAAGCAACGACTATGTGAAGGGGGCGATGGCTGCCTACTTCATCTATTTGCTGATAGCCGGCACCAATCCGCTGTTGCTGACTTCGACGGGCACATTCATCCTGCTTTGTGCTTACTCTATTTTAGGCAAATATCCCGTCAAGGCTGAAATTTCGGATTACTGAAAAGCCGGGATGCCGATTTCCGCTTTCGCTTTTTCCAGCCTTTCTTTGTCTTCGGGACTTATCTCGTCTGTCCCAATGCTGCGTTTCCCTTCGTAAAATTCTGTGAAGAGTGCTGAGAGTTCGGCCTCCGACATTCGCTCACCCGCAGAGTAGAGCTGGGCTTCGTGGTTCAGAATTTGCGCCTTGCTAAAGCGGCTTGCAATGATTTTTGCCGGTGAGCCGGCCACGACGGCGTAGGGTGGAATGCTCTTTGTGACGATGCTGCCTGCCGCCACCACACAGCCACGACCAATGGTGGCGTGCGACAGGATGATGCAGCCTGCACCAATCCAGCAGTCTTCTCCGATGCTGATGGTTCCGTCCTGGTCGTTGATGTGTGTCGTGCTGAGATATTGAGGCATTCCCACCGTCGGCGTGTGTGTTCCGGGAATAATCACCGTGCCCGCACCGATGGCTGTATATTTCTTGATGATGACTTTCCCGTTTTGGGAGATAATCCGCAGGTCAGGTTGCAGGCGGACGTAATCCTCGATGAAGACTTTTTCGGGATCTAAAATGAGCGGCCCGTTCAGTTCCACGTGCTTGGGGCAACCTTCGTAGTGTTTCGGGGTGGTTGTCCGAAAATAGACGGTGAACTGATTATAGATGAAGTTTCTCAGTCGGATGGGAAACAGGATGCTTGCGATGTCTCTGGCTTTCATTTTTGAGCGTTAAAAGTTTAGGATTAGAAGTTAAAAGGAGATGTTCATACCCTGCTCGGTGGCCAGGAAATAGAGCTGGTAGATGCCGATGTTTCCATAGCCCTCGACGCTCATGTGGGTCTTGTCGCTGGTGTAGAACCGCTCGACGTTCTCCTCCCGTAGGATCGGGATGTTCCATTGGTCGAAAAACTGCAGTCCCTGTGCTTCGGCCACTTGTCGCTGGGCACGAATGTAGTCCGTGTATTGGTAGCCTAATCCGTTTGTCCGTTTACTGTCGGTTGTGTAGCCGTCTGTGGAGGAAAAGAACTTCAGGGAACCGAAAACGTAGATGGTGGCGCGGGGATTGATGGTGCGGAGCTGCCGGATGCAGAAATTCATGCCTCCGCATTGCGTCACCAGCTTCCGTTCGTCATAGCCGTCCGCAACGGTGTAGTCGGTCGGAAGGCCAATCTCCCGGTCGGTTGTATAGTCGTTGGTTGAGCACCATAATATATAGATGTCATGTCGCCCCGCCCGCTTCACTTGGTCTTGGATGGAGCCTTGCAGCGACGAGAAGCCATGTCCCTGTTGTCCATAGGTCTTCACCAGCATTCCCAGATACTTGTTCCACAGCATCTTGGCCGCTGCGCTCTCCGGGTTTGAAGCCAGTGAGCCGCCAAATACGCCTACCGTTTTCCCTTGGTTGACACTCTGGAGGCAGGCTTGGATGGCCGTCTGCTTGGCCACGGGGTCGATGCTTTCCACTTCTTGCAGTCCCTCAAAATCGTCATAGTCGGTGCTTTCATCCTTTGAGCAACAGGAAAGGCTGAAAAAAGCAAGTATGAGTAGGAAGATGTTACGCTGCATCATGTCGGGGGCTTTTTGTCGAATCTCAAAAAGGGAATGCAATTGAGACTGCAAATGTACTAATTTTTACTCAATAATCTTTTGAAAACTGTTAGGAAAAAAATTCTTTATGGCTTTTTTGTAAAATATGTCGCTTTAGCGATTCCTTCTCTGATTAAATTCGTAACTTTGCAATTCAAATCCTCCAAAATGGCTGAAAACAGAATATTTCCCATCGTTGTCATCTACAAAATCCAACTGGCAGACTCCACGGCATACCAGAAATTCCTGTCGTGTCTGACGCTGGATGCCTTCATGGTCTATGACAATTCGCCGGAAGATTTTCTGCAAGACATGAGCCTCATGCCAGCCAATGCAGTCTATGTACGTGACAAGGAAAACGGTGGACTCTCCGTCGCTTACAACCGTGCGGCGGTCTATGCCCGTGAGCATGGCTATGACAAGTTGCTGCTGTTGGACGAGGACACGGCGTTTCCCGTTGAAATGTTCCGTCAGATGCAGGCCTGCTCTGCTGCCGTCTGTGTTCCGCGCATTTTGTTGAAGAATGGTTCCTGTTTTTCTCCTTCCTGTTGGCGGGGTGGGAGAGTGCGGGGAGTAGATTTGCAGCCCGGCGAACATCCGCTGGCTCGTTATCTGCTCATCAACAGCGGCCTTTGCGTCTCGCTCGATGCCTTTTTCAGGGCGGGTGGATATAACGAAAAAGTGCGGCTCGATTTCGCTGACTTTCAGTTCGTCATCCGTCTTCGTCGGGTGGAGCAATCTTTCACGTTGCTCGACTGTGAGGCTCGTCAGGACTTTTCCAACGAAAAAACCTGTCACGCCCAGCTTCATGCCCGTTTCCTGAAATATCTGGACGGGGCACGGAACCTGGAGGAATGCACACTCGCGGAGCGCTTGAAAATCGCCTGGCTGGTTTGTCTTCATACGCTGGCCTTGACAAAACGCACCCGCCGTGCAGACTACATCAGGTCGTTTCTTTCCAGTTTTTGGACTCATGGTAAATACTAAATGCTCTAATGATAAATGTGAGATGGTTTCGGTTTGCATAGCCACATATAACGGCGGTGAGATGCTGCGCACCCAGCTGGCATCCATTCTTCCCCAACTTTCGCCGACGGACGAGATTGTCATTTCCGAGGATGGCGATTTGGAGGAAACCCGCAAACTGGTCGCCGACATCACGACGGTGAGATGCGTCGTAGTGGAGGGACCTCGCGTCCATTCTCCCATCTATAATTTTGAGAATGCCTTGCGCCGTGCCAAGGGCGACATCATTTTCCTTTCCGACCAGGACGATAAATGGTGCGAGGGAAAGGTGGCGACCATGTGTGCCGCCCTGAAGGACTGCGAATGTGTCTGTAGCGACTGCTACGTCACCGACAAGGCTTTCAACATCACCGCCCCCTCGTTCTATGGGGTGGTGGGCAAACGTGAGGGGAAGTTTTTCAACCTCTTGCGCCACAATTGCTACTTGGGCTGTTGCATGGCATTCAGGCGGACGGTGTTGGAAAAAGCCCTTCCATTCCCGAAAAAACTGCCGATGCACGACATCTGGATTGGCAATGTCAGCGCCTTTTTCTACCGCCTCCGTTTCATTGACGACAAGTTGATTCTCTTCCGTCGTCATGGAGAAAATGCCTCCAGTACTGCCGGCAAAAGTGATTCCTCGTTTTTACAGAAGATTCAGTACCGCTACCAAGTCATCAAGGGCCTGTGTATGATCTGTTTCCGAAACAAACGCAAACACTAAATGGGGAATTTAATTTTTAACTTTTAATCATGAACTTCTGAATGACCGTTTCAATCATCACCGTAATATATAACAACGCCCGAACCCTGGAGGACACCATCTCGTCCGTCCTTTCGCAGACTTATTCCGATATTGAGTATTGGATTATCGATGGCGGTTCCAACGACGGCTCGGTGGAAATCATCAAGAAGTACGAACCCATGTTTGAGGGGCGGATGCACTGGATTTCAGAGCGGGACAAGGGTGTTTACGATGCTATGAACAAAGGCATCACCCGGTGTACAGGCGACATTGTCGGAATGCTCAACTCCGACGACCACTTCACATCAAACGACGTCGTGGAACGGATTGTGAATGGTTTTTCTGAAGATATCGATGCCGTGTTTGGCGACGTCCATTTTGTGAGCAATGCCAACCCCAACCAGTGTGTGCGCTATTATAGTTCGGCCAAGTTCCGTCCCGCCCTTCTGCGTTGGGGCTACATGCCTGCCCATCCGTCTTTCTATGCCCGCCGTGAAGTCTATGAGAAGTATGGACTCTACTCGCTCAATTACGAAATCTGTGCCGACTACGACATGATGGTTCGCTTGTTCTGGAAACACAAAATCAAGTACAAATACCTGAATTTCGATTTTGTCACCATGCGCACAGGGGGAATCTCCACGGCCAACATGCGTAACCGCCTCAAAATCTCGCTGGAAGACGTAAAGGCTTGTCGGGCCTACGGCATGTTCACCTGTTTCCCCATGGTTTGCATGAAGTATTTCACAAAAGTCTTTGAATTTCGCTTCTCCTAACCTTTCACTTTGTATCTTAATTGTATCAAAAATGACGCAGAACTCTTTTCACGAATAGAGTTCTGCGTCATGTTGAATAGAGTTCTGCGTTGTCTCCGATAGAGTACTGCGTCATTTTACAAATGATATGTTAAGAGCTGAAAAGCAAAAATCTTACTTCGTGTTGCCAATTTTATAGGTGCTCCAGATGAAGGCGGAGTAGATGGCGACATCCAGGAGGATAATCCATGTCTGCGGTGTGTTGCAAACGAAGAGTCCCCAATTGATGATGCAGAGGATGGCATAAAGCAGGAGGATGGTGAAGAGGGTCTGGTGCATACCGAATCCCATGCCCATGATGAGGTGGTGGATGTGGGTTTTGTCGGGAGAGAACATCCCCTTTCTGTTGGCCAGTCGCTGAAGGGCCACCCGAATCACGTCAATACAGGGAATGAAGAGTAGGGTGAAGGAAGTGAGGAACGCTCCTTCCCGATAGCCGAATCCCGGCCAGCTGCTCATCTGGTATTTGATGGCCAGGTAGGCAACGACAAAACCAATGAAGAGGCTGCCCGTGTCGCCCATGAAGATTTTGTGTTTCCCGATGACTCCAAAGTAGTTATACACGAAGAAACCGATGATGGAGCCGCACAGGCAGATGGAAAGCAGGACGAAGAGTGGGGTATCGAGTTTGTTGAACAGATAGGTGAAGGCTATCAGGATGAGGATGGAGAGGCCGGAGGAGAGGCCGTCGATGCCGTCGATGAGGTTCATGGCATTCACGATGAGCAGGATGATGAAGACCGTCAGGAAGTAGCTCACCCAGAAAGGGAGTTCGTAGATGCCGAAAAGCCCGTTGAGGTTGTTAATCATCAGGTGGCAGGAAGGGAAAATCATGGCCGCCGTAATCTGCACGGCAAATTTCTCGATGGCCCGAAGCCCGCGCAGGTCGTCGATGAGTCCTATCAGATAGATGAGCAAGGCACCGACTACCATCAGGATGGTTGACAGGTAGAGATTGAACTCCTTGTTGACTCCTCCGTTGAAGATGGTCATTCCCACAAGCATTCCGATGGCGGTAATGGGCATGAAGATGATGCCGCCAAGGCGCGGAACGGCAAAGTTGTGGACTTTGCGGGAGTTGGGCATGTCGTACAGTTCTTTCTTCTTACAGAGCCTGATGACGTAAGGGACGGATAGTAGCGAAAGTGCCAGCGTGGTGAGAAAGGGAATGATGATAAAAGTGTAGGATGTGTTCATCTGGTTAAAATTTACGATAGGTGATACGTGCGGAGTCGGATTTCAGAATCATGTCACTGCCCGACAGCGACTCGATGGTGAAGGACTCGTTCAGTTTGTAATAGCCCCATTGCTGCAGGATGGAAATCTGCTGCTCGGTCAGGGGTTGGTTGTCTGTGGTGGCCAGGTCGTTTTCAGCCATGTCGGAAAACTGACGGAAGACGAGGGTATTGCCGTTGCGGTCGAAATACCCATAGTATCTCTGGCGGTTGTTGACGATGCTCAGTTGGAAGAGGTCGAGTTGGAAGGACAGGTAGTATTGGCTGTCTTTCACGTTGCGGGTCTCTCCGTTGTGCTCGATGGTCAGCAGTTGCCACTGGCCGTCAAGGTCACCATTCTTTGGCCATTTGTTTTCGCAGGATGCCATCGTGGCCATGATGCAACATGCTAGTAGGAATATTTTGTAATTCAGATTCTTCATTCTTCATTCTTCATTTTTAATTCTTCATTCTTCATTTTTAATTCTTCATTCTTCATTTTTAATTCTTCATTCTTCATTTTTAATTCTTCATTCTTCATTTTCCATTCCATTGCAATGTCTTACGAATTGTGATTTGTCCGCCCACCGAGTTTCCGAGCAGGTCGCCATGGTCGAGTCCGAAAGCAAGCTTGCCGCTCCAGCCTTTGGCGAAACGGGGCTTCCAACCTACTTCCGCCATGTAGTATTGCTGGTTTAGCTTCTCGGCAAAGGGAATGTCGTAGGTTCCCCAATTTTGGGTCAGCGTCAGCATCAGCCGCCAATGCAATTCGGGGGTAGGGTCACCGCTTAGACCGAAATGCCAGGCTTTCAGGCGGGTATTGTAGAAGGTAATGGTGTGGTCTTCGTTATAGACGGGCGAAGTAAGCAGGGGGTGACCGATGCCCATGCCCCAATGCTGCCAGCCAGAATAGATGCTGTGGTTGTAGTAGTTGTCACGCCCGTTCATCTTGTCGGGGATGGATTTAGTCTTGTCGTGATAGACGGCACCCGACTGGTCTTTGGTGCTTACGTGCTCAACGACGACAGAACTGACAAATGGGTTGGCGGGCAGGGTGGCGTCAACGCCCAGCAAGTGGTCTTGGATGCCATATTGCAGGGTGAGCATGGACTGATCCTCAAAATAGCGCTCAAAATAGGCACCGACCTGCCAGGTTTTGCCGCTGCCGGTACGTCCGTGCCATGCCAGGCGCATGTTGTAGCTTCCCAGCGTGTTGCCGAGGCTGTTGCTTTCTGTGAAATCGATGATATCGCGGCCTTGGCCTGTGATGGCTCGGAGGAAGGCGCCGCCATTCTGTGCCATCTTGATGTCTGTAAGTTGCTGACTGGCACGTCCCAGTACATTGTATGCCTTGCCGCCAAACTGCGTAAACATCTGGATGCCGATTTCGAAAGTCAAGGGAACCTTGGTGGCCGTCTCTTTTCCGAATTTCCAATAGAGGGCTTTTTCATGGTACAGGATGTTGGAGGTGTATTTACCGTTAGGCTTCACAAAATCCTTCTGCCAGCCTGCATCTGTGGTGATGCCGAAGGATGCTCGCATCTTCCATTTCCACCATCCTTTGGTGTAGGGAAAGCTGAAATAATAAATGTCCAAACGGGCTTGTGGGATGGGGTGTGCATTGATACCATTACTCAAACCACCGCTGGTCAGTTCGTTGTTTCTTAAATCGATAAGCCTTTCTTTTGCGCCGATGGAAAGAACGGCTTTTTTATACCCGGCCTCAAAATAGGCTTGATGCACCATGAACTTGGAAGTGGAGTTTTGGCTGAGTAACAAATCTACGCCATAGCCCCGTCGCCACTGCCGTGCCGAGTCTGTTTCCAAATCACGAAACGCCCCCACACGTTCATACGCTGAGTTGGCATAGGGAGATACGATTCCATACCGATTGTTTGACAGCCAGAGCGGTGCCATCGTTCCGCTGCTTACCGTCCCGCTGGCCTCTATATCCAGATGCAAACCGTTTACTAAGTTCTGGGCAGAAACATGGAAGACGCTCAGAAACAAGGCTGCACAAGTGTAGAATCGCAAGACCGTACAAACTTTTGTGATTTGAATGCTCATAAAGGTTTCAATGTTCATTTTTCATTACCTCCCTGCCCCTAACTTTCTATAGGGCGACGGGGAAGGGTAGGCGGGGCTATTTTTCATTTTAAAACGTATCTACCCTTCATTTATTGTTAAGTAATGATAAAAAAATATGATAATCCTCAATGACACCACCACCAAGACCGCGACGCGTTCAAGAGGAAAAGAAAGGAGAAAGTGCCTATTTTGCAGTGCCTTCAAATTTTTTCTTTCGACTGCCCCGTATTTCGTGGAAAATGCCTAACTTTGCAAAAAATTTCAAGAAAACAAGGTGTTAGGATTAAGAATATTCGCTCTTTTTGTTCTGGGAATGCTCCTCGTTTTGAGGAATTGGGCCGCTGTGAAGGCAGAGGAGAACGTATCGTCAGATTCAGTGATGGCCCAGCATTATAGGGCGCGTGGACTGAACGTGACGGACGGTAACGAGGTCTGTTTCTATGACAACGGGCACGATAAATTCGTCGATTTGTTCCGCGAAATCAGGCAGGCACGGTCGTTTGTCCACTTGGAATATTTCAATTTCAGGAACGACTCCATTGCGGGGCTGTTGTTTGAGCTGCTGGCACAGAAGGTGCGCGAAGGGGTTGAAGTTAGGGCGCTGTACGATGATTTCGGAAATTCGTCGAACAACCGTCCCATCAAGTCGGCCATGCACGACAGCATCCGGGGCCTGGGCATTCAGCTCGTGCTGTTCGACCCCATCCGCTTTCCGTGGGTGAACCACATCATTCCCCGCGACCATCGGAAAATCGTGGTGGTCGATGGGCGTGTGGCGTTTACAGGCGGCATGAATGTGGCGGACTATTATATCGACGGCATCAAAGGGGTGGGCGAGTGGCATGATTTGCACATGCGCATCGAAGGGCCGGCGGTGGACGACTTGCACCGCATTTTTACGACAATGTGGCAGCAGGTGACGGGAGAGTCGATAGCGGGTGTGCGTTATTTTCCTCGCTCGTATGGGGTGGCTTTCTATGATTCACCCGAAGGCGAGGCCGGACAGGAGGAGGAATGGAACGTAAATCCAAATTTCTATGTGGGGTTGCACCGACATCTTGAGGAAAAGGCCCGCTTGGTGGTGGTTGACCGTTCGCCGGGTAGGGAGTCGGATGCCATCCGTGATTTGTATGTTACGATGCTGGATGCTGCTCAGCGGAGTGTGAAGCTCATCAATCCGTATTTCGTGCCGACACATGCCGTGAGGAAGGCGCTGAAGCGGGCGGTGGACCGTGGCGTGGATGTGCAGATTCTGCTTTCGGAGAAAAGCGATATTCCTTTGACGCCGGAGACGACGCACTATGTGGGCAACAACCTGATGAAGCGTGGGGCGAGGGTGTTCCTGTTTCAGGGCGGGTTCCACCACACGAAGATGATGATTGTGGATGATGCCTTCTGCACGGTGGGATCATCCAATTTGGATGCCCGCAGCCTGCGTTGTGACTATGAGGTAAATACGCTGATTCTTTCCAAGTCTCATGCCTTGCAATTGGTGGAGCTGTTTGAGGATCAGAAGCAACGGGCTAAGGAGATACACAAAGGATATTGGCGCAGCCGCCCGCTGTGGAAGCAGTTTGTGGGGTGGTTCGGCAATTTACTGACCCCGGTGCTGTGAAAAAGAGAATAATGAACAATGGACAATGAAAGTTGAACGATGAAAAAATATTTCTTTTGTCTTTTTCTGTTCTGCCTACAGTTGACGATTGTGGTGGCGCAGAACCCGAAGCGGGAGTTTCGGGGTGCATGGATTCAGTGCGTGAATGGCCAGTTTTTGGGCCGGTCGCCGGAACAGTCGCGGACGATGCTTGCCCAGCAGTTGGATGTGTTGCAGGGTGCAGGAATCAATGCCATCATGTTTCAGGTGAGGGCTGAGGGCGATGCTTTATACCAATCGGCCTACGAGCCTTGGTCGCGCTATCTGACGGGGCGGCAGGGAATGGCTCCGTCGGACGGATGGGATCCCTTGGCATGGATGGTGGAGCAGTGCCATCAGCGAAACATGGAGTGTCATGCCTGGATAAATCCATATCGGGCAAAGACGAAGGGAACGACGGCGTTGGCAGCGAACCATGCGGCAGTGAGACATCCTGAACGCATCTTCCAGTATGGCGATTTGTATATTTTCAACCCTGCGCTGGAGGCTAATCGCCTATATATCTGTATGGTGGTGGAGGACATCCTGACACATTACGATGTGGACGGCATTCACATGGATGATTATTTCTATCCTTACCCAGAGGCGGGGATTCCCATTCCCGACAAGGCGTATTTTCTGCAGGATGGAAGAGGCTTCACGAACATAGCCGATTGGCGGCGTGACAATGTGAATTTGCTGATTCGTGATATGTTCCACGTGATTCGGGCAGTGAAGCCGTGGGTGAAGTTTGGCATCTCTCCGTTTGGCATCTACCGAAACAACCCGATGGGTGAGAACGGGGAGGAGGGCAGTGCCACGTCGGGGTTGCAGAATTATGACGATTTGTATGCGGACGTGGTGTTGTGGGCGAAGAAGGGCTGGATTGACTACACGATTCCACAAATCTATTGGAACATTGGCACGAAAGTTGCCGACTATGCCGTGCTTTGCTACTGGTGGAATGATTATTGCCATGACCGTCCTATCTTCATCGGACAGGATGTGGAGCGGACGGTGAAAGGGGCTGACCCGCAGAATCCAGCACAGCATCAAATGATGGCAAAGTATGATTTGCAGCGTTCACTTCCCCATGTGATGGGCAGTTGTCAGTGGTATGCGGCTGCCGTGGCCAATAATCCAGGCAATTACCGTTTGATGTTGGAAACGGTCTATCACAACACGCCGGCTTTGCAACCCTTGATGCCGTACATAGACGGAAAGGCACCTGGAAAGCCCAGAAAGCTCCGCCTGGAGGTCAACGATATGGATGTAGCCCTCTGTTGGCAGGCTCCGAAGGCCAAGCATGAGATGGACAAGGCGGTGCAGTATGTGGTCTATCGCTTCAAGCGGGGCGAACGGGTGGATTTGTCGGATGTTACACATATATATAATATAACGAGGGAGACGAGGGTTTTGCTGACGGGCAACCAGAAAGGCGATGTCTTCTATGTCACTGCGCTTGACCGGTTGCAAAATGAGTCGAAGGCAGTGAAGATGAAGTTGTAAGTTGCAAAAAAAATCGACAAATGGAACATTTTTAGGAAGAAGACAGAGGAGATTATTTGCATAAAAAGTTGTAACTTTGCACGCCAAAGATTAGCATGAAGGTGTGAAACCTTCGTTTTCAGGTTTGTCCTATGGATTATATTATCGTGAATATCAAGAAGTTTTTTCTATTCTATATTGTGTTGTTCCATTCGTTCGTGGCTTTCTCGCAAGTGACGGGAAAGGTTATTGACTCGAAAACCAGACAACCGCTTGACTATGTCTATGTGTATTACGACAAGCAGGGAGTAGGGGAGCAGACGGACGAGAATGGCCGCTTTGTGTTGAGGGAGGATTCCGCATGGCGGGAACTCACTGTCTCGACCATGGGGTATATCACGCAGGTTATCAAGCTGGATCCGGTCGGACACAACAAAAACCTGACGATTCGTCTGGTGCCAGAAGCGCGTCTTTTGGAGGGTGTGACCGTGCAGGCAAAGAAGAAAAGGTATTCTCGAAAGAACAACCCAGCGGTAGATTTGATGCGCAAGGTGATTGAGCATAAGGTTCAGACGGATTTGCGTGAGAAGGATTATTACACCTATCAGAAGTATGAGAAGATGACTTTCTCGCTCAATGAATTTACGGAGAAGGTGTTTGAAGATGGGGAGTTCAAGAAGTTTGCCTTTCTGAAAGACCATGTGGAGCGTTGTGAGGAGACGGGAAAGCTGATTCTGCCTGTCATCGTCCAGGAAAACGTGTCGGACATTTTCTACAGAAAGTCACCGCACAGTGAGAAGAAACTGATAAAGGGTTCCAGTGACAAGGGTGTGAATGAGTTCATCAATACGGGTGAGATTATCACGACGATGTTGAAGGATGTCTTCACGGATGTTGACATTTACGAAAACGAGTGCCGTCTGTTGCAATATCCATTCAAGTCGCCCATCGCAGACAACGCCATCAGTTTCTACCGCTATTATTTGCAAGACACCATCAAGATTGAGAACGACTCAGTCATCGACGTGGGTTTCCTGCCTAACAATCAGCAGGACTTCGGTTTCTCAGGCCATGTCTATATTCTGAAGGATTCGACGTATGCGGTGCGAAGGGTAGAGCTGAACATCCCGCGCCGCTCGGATGTGAACTTCGTGGAAAACATGATTATCCGTCAGGATTTGGTTCAACTCCCCACAGGCGAGCGGGTCTGCCTCGTCAACGACATGTTGGTGGAACTGAAACTGGCCAGCTGGATTCAGAAGCTGATGGTGCAGCGTACCACCCGGCATTTCGACTATTCCTTTGAGCCGATTCCCGACCGTGTGTTCAAAAGCATAAAGGGGGCGACCAAGACAGAGCCTGATGCCAAGATGAAGGACGACTCCTATTGGCAGCAGTTCCGACAGGTTGAGTTGACGAAGTCGGAGAGCCAGATGGGGTCGTTCATGGAGAAGCTGCAGAACATCAAGGGCTTCAAGTGGTTCATGTTCGGTATGAAGGCGTTGATAGAGAACTTCATCGAGACGGCTTCCTCGACCGACAAGAATAAGTTCGACTTCGGCCCCATCAACACCATCATTTCAAGCAATGACTACGACTCATGGCGTTTCCGTCTGTCTGGTTTCACGACGGCCCACCTCAATCCGCACTTTTTCCTGGATGGCTATGTGGCTTACGGAACAAGGACGAAAAATGTCTATGGAATGTTGAAGGCCACTTATTCTTTCAACAAAAAAGCCTACCTGCATCGGGAGTTTCCGAAGAACAATCTCTCCTTCCAGTACTATAACGACATCACGAGTCCTTACACCAAGTTCATGACGACGGACAAGGATAACATGTTCATGGCCTTCAAGTCGTCGAAGGTTGACCAGTTCTACCACACCCGTACCCACAAGTTGGTGTATGACCGGGAATGGGAGAACGGCATGAAATTCTATGCGCATTTCGACAATACGCGGAACGACGCCGTTGACCAACTGTTCTTCCAACATCTGGGCACGGGGACCCTGACAGAGGAAGGCATGGGAGTGCCGACCAACACCCCTGATGTGTGGGACAATCACATGACAACCACGGAACTGAAGGCGACGGTCACTTTCGAGCCTGGTGCCACCTACATCAATACCAAGCAGCGACGTCTGAAAATCAACCTCGACGCCCCCATCTTCTTCGTTTCCCACACCATGGGTATAAAGGGCTTCCTGGGTGGCCAATACAACTACCACGTCACCGAGGCCGGTATCTACAAGCGTTTCTGGATGGGTTCCTGGGGTAAGATAGATACCGACATCAAGGCGGGTGCTCAGTGGAGCAAAGTACCATTCCCCTTGCTCATCCACCCTGTGGCCAACGACACCTACATCCTTCAGGACTACAACTTCAACCTTATCAACATCTGGGAGTTCCTGAACGACCGCTATGCCTCGCTGATGATTAGCTGGGACATGAACGGAAAGATTCTCAATCGCATCCCGCTTTTGAAGAAGTTGAAGTGGCGTGAGTGGATTGGCATCAACGTGCTGTGGGGAACCCTGACAGACCAAAACAATCCCGCTGCCAGCAACTATACCGACGGAGAATTGTTCTATTTCCCGGGCCGATTCAGGGAAGACGGCACCTACGATTCCAACACCTACGTCATGGATCCCAAGAAGCCCTACATCGAGGCTGTGGTGGGTGTGCACAACATCTTCAAGCTCTTCCATGTCGTCTATGTACGCCGTCTCACCTACCTCGACCATCCGGGCATCAACCGCAACGGTGTGCGTTTCATCTTCCGCATGACGTTCTGATTTTCCACACTGAATTCTTTAGGGTAAATGCACAAATGCTAAAGCGGGATTTATCTACTTTTATGGCTCCAAAAGGAAATAAAAAACCAAAAATCTTGCTATTTTGGTTTCCATGCCGTACCTTTGCATAAGTTTTAACACAACATAAGATAATATGGGAGGTTTTTTTGGTACCGTATCCATTCAGAAGTGCATTGCGGACCTTTTTTATGGTACAGATTACCAGTCGCATCTTGGGACGAAGCGCGGCGGTATGGCTACCTACAGTGAGGAAAAAGGTTTTTTCCGTTCCATTCATAATCTTGAAAATACTTACTTCCGTACCCGTTTTGAGTCAGAGTTGGGCAAATTCCACGGCAATGCCGGCATCGGCGTCATCAGTGATACTGACGCTCAACCCCTTCTGATGAACTCCCACCTGGGCCGCTTTGCACTTGTGACAGTGGCTAAAATCAACAACATGGAGGATATTGCCGAAAAGTTGTTGAACGAGAACATGGTGCTGAGTGAATTCAGCTCTGGCAAAATCAATCCCACAGAACTTATCGGTCTTTTAATCATAAAAGGAAAATCATTCGTCGATGGCATCGAAAACGTCTTTCGCACCATCGTCGGCTCCTGCTCCGTGCTTTTACTCACCGAGGACGGAATCATTGCCGCCCGCGACTCCTGGGGGCGCACCCCGATTGTGCTTGGACGGAAAGACGGTGCCATGGCCGCAACCAGCGAGTCTTCCGCCTTCCCCAACCTGGGCTATGAGATTTCGTACTACGTCGGGCCCGGCGAAATCGTCCGCCTGCGTCCCGATGGCATGGAGCAGTTGCGCAAGCCCAACAAAGGCAATCAGATATGCTCCTTCCTCTGGATTTACTACGGCTTTCCCACATCCAGCTATGAGGGTAAGACCGTCGAGGAAGTGCGTTTCGAGACGGGGCGCGTAATGGGCGAAAACGACGACACACCCATCGACAGCGTCGGCGGCATTCCCGACTCCGGGAATGGCATGGCGCTCGGCTATGCGGCAGGCCACCACGTACCCTACATCCGTGGCATCTCCAAGTACACACCCACATGGCCACGCTCCTTCATGCCTGTCAATCAGGAAATGAGAAACCTGGTTGCCAAGATGAAGCTCATCCCCAACCAGGCCATGCTACAGGACAAACGCTGCCTCTTCTGCGACGACTCCATCGTCCGGGGCACACAGTTGCGCAACAACTCCAAGAAGCTGAAGGAACTCGGTGCCAAGGAGGTACACATGCGAATCGCCTGCCCTCCGCTGATTTACGCCTGTCCCTTCATCAACTTCTCTGCCAGCAAAAACGAACTGGAGCTGATTGCCCGCCGAGTCATCAAAGACCTGGAGACAGGCAGCCAGAAAGCCACCATGCTTGACGACGCACCCACGGCAGAGTGCATCGACGTGCCCGAGGAGCGCCTGCAATGCTATGTGAAGACAGACTCTCCTGAATACACTCGCATGGTAAACGAAATTGCCCGCCGACTCAATCTCGACTCCCTGAAATTCTCCAAGTTGGAGACGCTTGTCAAAGCCATCGGATTGGAAAAGAGCCAAATCTGCACCCACTGTTTCGACGGTAGCTCTTTCTATACACTGAAACAAGAAAACATTATAAAATATGATAATGAATAATTGGTTCGAATGTAAGGTTCGGACAGAGAAAATGCTGGAGGGCGGCGCAACGAAGAAAGTCACCGAGCCCTACCTCGTCGATGCCCTCAACTTCACGGAAGCCGAGGCCCGCATCATCGAGGAAATCTCACCTTTTTGCAACGGACAGCTTGAAGTGGTTGACATCAAACGTGCCCGCTATTGTGAAATGTTCACCTCAGAGCTTGAAAGTGCCGACAAATGGTATAAGGTGAAATGCTTGTTCGTCACCCTCGATGAAAAGACGCAAGTCGAGAAACGTACCGCCCAGCTGATGCTTGTCCAGGCAAGCGACCTCCGCGATGCAGTCAAACGGTTTGACGAAGGTATGAAAGGCTCAATGATAGACTACGAGATAGCCCTCGTACAGGAAACTCCACTGCTCGACGTCTTCCCATACGAAAAGCGTGAAACCTCCGAGAAGCCTGAGTATGAGGCTTGACATTGTCGTCCGAAATTCAATCTTTGACATTTGACACTCGAATGATGTTGATTGCAGAAAACCTTCAAAAGGTCCTTGCGACTTTGAGCGATGGGGTAAAGCTTGTTGCGGTTTCCAAATATCATCCCGTCAGCGACTTGCAAGCAGCCTATGATGCCGGCCAGCGCATATTTGGCGAAAGCCATGCGCAGGAAGTGGTCGCCAAGCAAGCCCTCTTGCCTGACGACATCCAGTGGCATTTCATCGGGCATTTGCAGACCAACAAGGTTAAATACATAGCTCCTTTCGTCGCCCTGATTCACTCCGTAGATTCCTTTAAGTTGCTGAAAGAAATCAACCGTCAGGGCGAACGCTGCCACCGCATCATCGACTGCCTGCTGCAGATTCACATTGCCAGGGAAGAGACGAAGTTCGGCTTTTCGCCCGACGAGCTCATCCAGATGCTCAACGAAGGCGAATGGCGCAACCTTTCCCACATCCGCATCGCAGGTCTGATGTGCATGGCCACCCACACCGCTGACACCCGACAGGTTGCCAGCGAGTTTGCCTTTGCCCACAGCCTCTTCAACCAAGTGCGGCACGACTATTTTCAGGACACACCCTCTTTCCGTGAACTCTCAATGGGCATGAGCGGCGACTATCAAATCGCCATCCAACACGGTGCAACCCTCGTCAGGGTCGGAAGTCTGATATTTGGTGAGCGTGACTACACAACACAAGTAAACACATTAAAATAGGACAAACAATGATTAAAGTGGACAAACCCAAAGACGTCGCCCGCGACCTATGTGCCAACTATGGCATTACCCTCTCAGCAGACAACCTCAGCCGACTGGCAGAAATCATGGAACCCATGAAGCTGCTCAGGGGCAAGACGACCGTCGTCGAGGGAGACGTCTGCAAATATCTGTTTTACGTAACCTACGGGCTCGTGCTTCAGTATTACAAACGAGACGATATTACTGTTACTGAGAATATTGTACACGAAGGTGAGATTATTACTTGCATTGAGAGTTTCTTCAAGCAGGAACCCTCCACCATGAACCTCATCACACTGGAACCCTCCGTACTTTTTGCCATTCCCCACGACAAGCTTTACGAACTTGCAGGCACTTCCTACGAATTCTGCCGTCTGATTTTCTCCATCGAACAGCGCATGTTGATTCAGTCACAGCAGCGAGCCTGCGTTATCCGTTTCGACACAGCCAAGGAACGCTACCTTCGCACCATGAAGGAGAATCCCGAAATCATTCGCCGTGCCCCCCTCCATCACGTAGCCTCCCTCCTACAGATTACCCCTGAAACCCTGAGCCGCGTCCGAAATCAGGTAAACATGGAACTCTATTAATCTGAAGCCAAATATCGGCGCAAATAGAATCATTTTTGCGTAAAGCCAAATCGGTCATTAAGATTTCTCTGTGTTATATGGCAGTAGAAATCCTAATGACCGATTTGGGTTAAAAGTAAGAATGTTTTTTCTACAGTGGAAAGATTGGTTTGTAGGTCGCTCCAGTACCCAAGGGCGCGATGTCGCTGTTGAAGATTGTCCAATTGCTGAGTGTGAAGATGCGGTGCAGGCGGTCACAATAGTAATTCAGTGAAATTGTTTCATCGGAATCATTGCCTGCAATGGTCAGTGCGAAACCGTTGTTATCGCTATCAAAGTCGGCAACGCCTCGCACCTCACCACCAACAATGGCGCAGAGTAAATCCTGACTGCTGGAATAGGGTAAAAGTTCTGGCTGCAGGTAGAGGAACACCGACATGGTCGGTCCGTACTGGGCATAATCGGGTGATTGCCATGTGGGACGTTCGTCGCTTCCTTGCTGAATGACGAAAGTTGTGTCCTTTGGCACTATTTCTTCGGGATTATGCTGCTCATCATCGCTTGAAGTGCATCCACATGCCATTAGGGCAAGGGCTGCTATGATACAAATTCTCTGTTTCATTGTCTTGAGTAGGTGTTCAAAATTAAAAATCTTGAGGATATTATTCTTCTAAATTCCAATGTTTTAATAATTTTTAAAGGGGTTGACCACATAAAACTAATTATGGTCACCTACTTATGATTTCAACTTTACCATTGTGGATATAGAGTCCCTTTTGCTTGGGTTTTGCCCCCATACGTCGTCCGTCCAGCGTGTACCAGTAGCCGTCTGTGTAGCGGTCGGCATTGGTGAAATTGATGAGGGTGGGCTCGTCGGGTGTGCCCACCATAGCGTCGGCAATATAGGTCATGCTGTTACTCGTAGCTGCCAAGGCCTGTCCATCACGCTCTATGCAGAACGCCAATGGTAACGCTTTACCGCTACCGATGCTCATATAGAACGAACTATCGGGTGAGACCTCTGCCAAGCCGCACAACTGACCATCAACGTAGGCGGCGAGACGGTCGCCTTGTTGTAGTTCGACACCTTCAACCCTTGCCACAACAGTCATCGTAGTGGCCGTGTGGTTAAGCCGCATAGGTGACCTGCGGGGACTCTCTGCTGAACCCGAGTAATGAGTGTCGTTATAATAGAGTGGATAGGAGAATGATACAGGTGTGGTGGATTTACGTTTTAGCATGTATCCTTGCCCCTTCTCCATATAGAGTAGCGACCCCTTCCATACGAGTTGTCCGCTGCTGTTCTTGCTAAGTATGGCAAAGGCATTCTGCGATTTCAGCACATCGCCCTCGCTTCCCTGTGTCGTGTATTCGCTCATGGCCTGGGCAATAGGCAGATTGATGGGCGATTGATAACCGATACGGTTCCAGCCCTGATAGACATCAATGCTGCTGTACGATTGAGTTCCGCAGATGTAGGCTTTCTTGGCACTTCCAGAATAGACACGGTACATGATTCTGGGGTCCACATCGACCAACTGGCTCTCCTTGTCCCACTTGTAGCCGAGGGCTGTGCTGGCCTTCCTGCAGTAGATGGCTTTTGCCTTTCCCCGGCTCACCACCTCGATGGCATCACCTTCTTCCCATTTGGCGGCTCCGTTAAGCAGATTGCCAATGTTGATTGAGTCGTTGAGCGTTACATTGACTGACACCCAATTCCATCCTTTAGCCAAATCTATAGTCTGCACTTCTTCAACCATGTTTACAAACTCTATTGGCTGAGCGCTGCTACCCATGATGGAGTCGGGACAGAATTTGATGACCTTGCGGTCTCGTTCGTAGAGCAGATAGGTTTTGCCGGTAGATGCATCGTAGAAGCGGAAATTGAGCGGAGTGTTCTGCTTGGGATTTCCGAATACCGTGAGGTAGGTAAGGGCTTCGTTGGCATTGGCCGTCTGATCTACTTCAACATGCGTTACTCCCATCACCTCCTGCGAGGGACTGAAGGCTGCTAACATGTCTCGCGGGTCGGTTGACACATGATTGTCTATGCTGACACGCGCTACGATGTGCATCAGCCCGTTCTTGCGTTTCAGTTCATCGCTCACAGCCCATTCAGGTTCCTCGCCCATCACGGTGATAACCAAAGGCAGGGGCTCGTTCATGTCGTTCTCGCCAATGAGTGATACTACCTCGTTGTAAGACCCTGCATTGATATATGGCGACACTTGGAACGTGATGACCTCCTCGTCGAGGGCATTGATAATACCCTGCGTCTTCGAGGCCTTCAGCCAGAAGGGTATGTCTAACAGTTCAAATATCTGTTGCTGTCCACTCAAGTTTTGGATGGTTGCAGTGAATACATCGCCAACGCCATAGTCAATTGTACGGCTGATACGCTTGACATCCCAGCGCAATGGGTTGCGGTAAACATAGAGATTCATGGTGAGCGGACTGGCCATCGTATTGCCATTCAGGTCGGCCACGTCGCGAACGGTCACCTGAACATTGCTCTTCTCAATCTGGAAGTCGGGCACATCAAGGTTTATCAGCAGGTCTTTACCATCAGCCACATAGCTGAAACGCACATTGTCCAGCTTGCGAGTGTTATTCATGGGCGCATACAGGTTGCGGTCAGCATGAGCATCAATCACAGACTGTGGCACGAGAGTGTCGTTGCGTAGGGCTATCTCGTTGCCTTGTGCATCTTTATATCGCTTTAGGCTGATTCCCGTAGGCATGAGCCGCTGTGTTCCGTCATCCTGTAGTTCAGAGCGTCCGAAGTCGAGATAAGCCATGAGGGCAGTCTCTCGACCTGTGGGTGTCTGTGTGGCATAGGTCTGCAGCATGTTTGGGGGTAGTACGCTCTCGAACATAGCTACCTCGTCAATATTGCCATTGAGGACATGTTCGCAATTGGTGGCGCTGGTATAGGTGGCACCCAAAGCCAGGTTGTTACCCATAATGCCCCCCAGCGTATCGACGGCAAACGACTGTACAAGACCATTGTCTATGTAGATGTTGCCCACGTTGCGACTTCTCGAAACTGTCATAGCGTAGTGATGCCAGCTGTTGTCGTTGGCCTGAATGTTTGTCGTGATTTCATGGTTGCCCGAACGGAACAGCACTTTGCCTTCACGCAGACCGATATTGAAGTGGTTGTATGCATCGGTTTCAGTCGTAGCCTCACCATTGGCCATGAGTGTTGCATCCTCGTCGGCAGTACGGAACCAGAACATCAGCGTGTAGTCCTGATAGTTGGTTCGGTTGAAGCGGTTGGGCTGCAGACGTATGCCCTCTGTGCCGATTAGTTGCATCGAGATGCCGTCTGGACGCTTCCATACGGAGCCTGTCAGTTCCAGGTCATTGCTTCCCACTGCACGGTCATAACAATAGGTACCCGAACCTTCGTTCATCGGATAGTTGCTGAACAGACCATGTTCATAGCCCGTCAGTGTCTTCTGGCTGTATTCGCTCAGTTCTGCCGCTGAGAGACAGTGGTTCCACAGGCGGAACTCCAGCATCTCACCCTGATAGTTGCTGAACGACTGGTCGCCACCACAACCTATCCATAATATGTCGTTCGTCTGATAGACACCGGCTATACGTTTTTGACCTACCAGACGGTTGCCGTCGTAGAGCGACAGCAGCATAGAGTCGGATTCCTGCTGAAGGGCGTAGGCCACCTGGCGAATACCGTTGAAAGGAATTGGCTCGGAGCTTGTGACTTCTTGTTCCCCGATGCGGGCAATGAGCCGTAGGTCGGCAGTCAGACCGAAGTTTACACCATCGCCAAAGCCGTTGTGTGAGAATACAATCATGTTTTGGCCCGTCTTGATGGGATTCAGCATGACATCGACGGTAAAACTTTTGCCCGACAAATTGCAATTCGACTTAGATATAGCCCATGTGTTGCCCGTGAAGCTGAGTTGCGTGGAGAGTGAAAGGTCGCGGCTTGTGGGAGTTCCCAGCACTTCGAAGTTGTTGATGCTGCTGAGATAGTTGCCAGCGATTGGTTCGGAAAATGAAATCTTGATGTCGTCGCCAATGCCCAAAATCGAGTTTTGAGGTTGATGTGTGCCAAACGGTACAGGCCGTCGCGTATCCTTCACGCCGCTCAGGATGGCCGAAGAGGCTGTCAGGAAACCGTCTGCATAGCGGCAATACACCACAGCACGTAGGTCGTAGTGCTGCTCGATGGGATCCACCTCGCCAAAGAATCGTGTCTGGATAGCTCCGTCGGAAGGTATGCTATCAACCACTCCCGAGGCTTGAGCCATCAGTTGGCGGTCGTTGTAGAACGAACAGACGTTGACCCAGTCCTTGTCGCCTTGCGTTGACAGTTTGTATTGTAGTTCGATATGGTCGAAGCCACGATAGTTCACGTCGAAGCCCTCGATACGAATGGGCAGGTAGTAGCCCTGGCGTTTCGTATCGTAGCTGCTCTCGGTATTCACCACCCACTTGTCACTGGGCGAAACAATCTTTACTTTACCGGCTGACGGCACGAAGTGTGCCGATATCAATGTCGTGAACGCTCGCGGATCATCGTTGGGGTCATATAGGCAGACGGCCAAGTCCTCATAGTCGAAGTCCTGCCCCGGGTACACCTCCAACTGTTTCGTCAGCACCACGTTAGGCTGTAGGGCCACGGTATATCCGTCGCCATTCAGCACGTTGCCATCTACCATAATCTTAGCTCCTTTCGGATTGTACTTGTTGTCGATGGCCAGCTTGAAGTAAGGAGAAGTCTTGTTTGGCGTCTCCGACTCCATTGTCAGGTAAAGCGTGAAGCGGGCGGGTTCGTCGAATGGAACATTGCTCACCGATGCCTGCTCCGTCCAGATGCGTAGTTTTTGTATCTCTGTGGTCTTGGCATCCAGTATGGTGCCGGGATTGTAGTATTTTGTCACGCGCTCGTTTTCGTAGGGAGCAGCAGTGGCACCGCCACGGGTTCGATAGACAAAGCCGCTATAGACGGGCGTATTCAGCTTGTCCATATAGCTGGTGGTGTTCGACAACAGCATACCGTTGCGCACCTGGTCCAGATACTCTTTGGTCAAGCTATAGAACTGGTTGTTGGATAGCTCTTCTTGAGACACGTCCAGCAGGTTGCTCTTGGTACGATAGACGTCTATGTTCAAGTTGGACTTTTGCGGCAATGAGAGGGTGAATCCCGTTTTTTTGCTCCATGATTCCTTGATTTCATTCTTGTCGCTGATGTTGGCTGTCAGGATGGGACGGAACTTCAATACCGTCTTGGCACCCATAACGGTGAACGAGACTTTTGCCGAATTGGGGTCGTCGTAATAGGTGGAGGGCGACCCTAATATTTGACCATTCGTGAACACATTGTCGAGCATCTTCATCAGCGGGTCTATCGAACTGACAATGCCCCCGGCATTCAGGTTGTTGATGAGCGGCCAGCGCAGGTAGCGGGTGCGGTCTGCAGAACAGCTGAAGGACTCGCTATATTGCACATTGGCTGCACCATCGATGTCGTAGTTCTTGACGAGGTCGGTGGCTTTCAGCTTCTCTTCCTCGTTCTTGACCAAGAACATCAGCCAGGCCTTGATTTCATCGTTTAGTGCGCTGATGCTGTCACGACACATGCTTTTGTCAAAGCCTTTTGGGACATATTGTACATATTTGCTGATACCGAACTGGCTGTCGTTCTCGTCAACCTGACTGATGTACGTCGAGAATCCCTGCTTGTCTGCCAATGTCTGGGCATAGGCTGGCTCCGTACCCTTGGGCAACAGCAGCGAATTGCGAATCTTGAATAGGTTGGGCAACAGTTCGTTCTCAATATGGTACTGGGAATGGACAAACGAAGAACTGACTTCGGAACCCACGGCCAGTACTTGGTCGCGTATTAGGTAGATAGGCTGTCCCGTGGGGTCTGTTCCCTGTGCCAACACCTTCACGCCTCCTAATCGCACATTCACCTGAGTGCCGTCTTTAGCCGTATAGGTGCCACCCTGTCGGGTGGTCATCAGCTGATAGAGGCTGTCGGGCACCACGCGCACGGCAACGGCATCTTTCAGAATCAGGTTGTCGGTCACGCCTATGAAAAGGTCGGCATGGGGGCCTATCCATTTATAGGCTGACGAGGTCTGGATGCGCTCGTTGGTCTCAAAGGCGTAGCTGTAGTTCCATGACCAACCAAAGTTGGTGGTCAGCGAGAACGAGAAATTCTGTGTCTTTTCCATCTTTATCAGGGAGCCGGTCTCGGTGCCCGTGACTCCGGCCAAGCCTATAATGCCCTGATACATGTCGGTTCCCGTCCCTGTCTCGCTGGTGATGGAGAGGCCAGCCGTGGCATCTATGCTTGCAGAGTAGGCATAGCTGAGTTTCGACCCTGCCTCCAGATAGGCGGAACTGCCGCCTCCCGGCGGGTCGCGCAGGATGTCTATCAGGTGGGGAATGCCCTTGGCCACGACGGTCTTGCCGTTGGGAATGGCGGCAGAGGCCATCACATAGCCTTTGACGGGGCTTACGTCGAAGTAGGCGTCGTCGTAGAGCAGGGTGATGCTCACGGTCTTTAGTGCCTGGTCGCCGTCGAGGGTGAAGGTGGTGTTTTGGGGAACAAAGACGTAGGAGCCTCCTCCCAAGCTGTCGAGCTCAATCTTGTCAACCGTGGAGTTGCCCACCAGTCCGTTGTGGAATGTCACCACGCCTCCCTTCAGGCTGACTGCGTCGGCTTCGCGCCGGCTGTCGTTGTTGTAGTGGTAGCGCTCCACGGCCCGAAGCATCCAGCCGTAGGGGGAGCCGGCCATGAATACGGGGAAGCCGAAGCTGTAGCCATTCTCCTTGTCCCAAAGCGACACCATCGACTTGTTGCCGATGTTGTCCTGGCTCTGGTACTGCTTCACGCCGAGGTACTTCTCGCCGTTGGGATTGAACTGCTCCACGTCGAGCAACGGGATGCTGTGGTAGATGCGGCTATAGACGGCTGTATCGCCCTGCTGCAACGGGGTGAGGTCGAGCGTCTCGCCCACTTTGCCTTCCTGGAACAGGGTGCTGTAGCCCGTTGCCGACACTTCGGTTACCTTGTATTTCACGGGATATACCCAGGTTTCATATTCGCCCGTATGGTTGTCGGGACGGATGTGGATGGTTCGGCGGTTGCTGAATACGGTGGTCGTGTCTGTCTTTCCGTGCCTGAAGGTTTCCTGACGCTCCTTTTTGGTGGGGTCGAGGGGGTCGTGGACGATATAGGAGGTGTTGTCGCCTTCCAGCATGAGTACAATCGTCAGGCTGTCGCCCAGGTTGTTCCTCGAAAGCGACTCTCCCAATGGCAGCAGGCCCTGGTCGTTACCTCCCACCACACGCCCACGCAGCAGTACGCGGGTCTGGTCCCACAGGCGTATGGTGCTGACGTCCTTCGTCCAGTTGTAGTCGCGCTGGTCGCCCGTCTGTGAATCGGGATTCAGCAGATAGCCGTCGTTCTTGAACTGGTGACCCGTTTTCACGGCCTGAACCCGATGGGTTCCCTTGGGGATGCTCAGTGAGAAGGCTCCCTGGTTGTCGGTGACGATGGGCTGCTGGTTGGCATCGACCATCGGCACACCATCGCGGCAGAACTGTACGCCTGCCACGGGTATGGTGGAACCTTCATAATAAATGTTGCCGCTATACGTGTAATAGGTGTTGACGGTGAAGATGAAGTTGTCTTGCAGGTTCACCGCATCGTCGAAGCTGACAACCTGCGGCTCGAAGCTGCCAGCGTCGCCCATCGATGCCACGCTGACGCGATAGCTGCCTGCCTGTTGATAGATGAGTCCACCAATCTCGAAGTAACCGGCGGCATCGGTCACAGCCGTCTTGATTTCTGCCCCCATGATGTCGCCGACGGGCTCTGCCGATACCATCAGGTCGCCCAGTCCCGTTCCGTCGGCCAGACGCACATAGCCACACACCATGCCCGTCGGTGCACATTGTCCCGTGACGGTCTGTCCGTTCACCTTTAGTCCCTCGCACTGCAGTACCGACTCCACCCGGTAGTCATAGACGTGTTGTGGACGGGGGTTCTTGTCAATATAATACATTTGGGTGAGGCCTGTGGCCAGCGTGTCCCACGGCTCGCCCTGCTGTGCCCCATGCTCCCGGCGCAGCACACGGTAGAAGTCGCTGTCTCCGCCTGTGTTCTGCCACGACAGTTCGACGGTGGTCTGCTGCTGCTTCGCAGTCAGGTTGACGATGCTGTCGTTGTTCATGAATCTATAGACACCTGCCAGCGTTTCTTCCTTTTCGATTTTCAGTACGAGGCTGTCGGCATCCGTCTCGTAGAAATGCAGGGGCGAGGTGCCACGCTTCATGACGAGGCGGAAATCGTAGTCCACACATCTGCGCGTCAGCTGAAGCGTGTAGCGGCCCCGGTTGATGACCGACGTGTCGCCTGAGAGATCGTGGCATTCTGTAGCTACGGTCTCGCCTGCATCATTCTTCATATCGACGTAGAGCAACAGCCTGGCACGTTGGTCCCAGACGCTGTTGCTGCCCTTGCCGTCATAGACCACCCATCCCCTGGACAGCAGGGGCAGGGTAGAAGAGGGGCTGCTGCTCATAACCCCTGACATGTTGAATGCCCACGGGGTATCGTCGTGGACAAAGAGATTCAGGTTTCTCATGCCCTCTATGCCGTCGGCTTCAAGGTTGCCCAGGGTTTCATACAGCGTGTCGGCAGTGAACTGTGCATTGTCCCGGGGTTTGTCGGGTATCGTGCCGTTATAGCCTTTGACAATCCGACGCAAATAGGAATATTCGGGATATACATAACGGAAATGGGGAGGAGCCTGACCATTGTCGATGTAGGTCTCCTTGTAGAACTGGATGGCATTTGCCGCTTCCCCGCAGGGGGTGCGCTTGGAAGACCATCCGATGAGGGGCTTCGTGCATACAACAACACCCCAGATGCCGTTGCCATTCGCCGTGGCATCTGCTGCCGTGCTATAGACCTTTCCGTCATTGCCGAGCAGAAAGCCCAACTTTCCGAAGCCTGGTATCCATGAGAGGTTGACGCTATATTGTCCGTTCATTCCCCAGTCGGCAGCCCTACACACTTTGCCAAACGACATCTGTGTCAGATAAAGGTCGGGGGACTGCTGGCAGAGTTTTCTGCCGGCCTGCTCGTTCCACCCCCATATCGAGGTCGCCATGCGTCGGATGCGATAGCTAATTGTCTTGCCCTGGAAACTGTTCAGGTAATCCCCGTCGGTGAAGGAATAGTATTCCTGTCCTGTCTCGTAGCCGATTTGGCCAATGGTCACCCATTGGCTGTCATCATCCTGAGTGGTGCCCGTGAGGTTGCGTTGCAGCTCCCAAAAGTCGGTCTGGACAATATCCTCCAGCTCCGGTGCTTCCACTTTCCAGCTGAGTTCCACACTGCCATTGTCATGCAACGTGGTGGAAAAGTTGCTGGCCGTATGCAGGGGAGGAATCTTGACGCGCTCCGACTCGATGGTCAGCGCGTTCCCATCGTTGTCCACGATGTTGCATTTCAAATAGAAGTCCTTCACAGCCTTGTCGGCAGGCATGTAAATATAGCCCGAGAGTGCCAGGTTGTTGATAGACATTTCTTTGTTTTCCCCGCTGATGCGGTCGGTATAGTAGGCTGTCATGCTGTTCACCTTGCGGGCCATGATGGTATAGGGAAGGATGGTTTCGTTGACGTGCCCCTTCTCGAAGGCCAGCATGGGATCCATTAACATTACGCTGACGGTGGGTGGTGCCGACGTGGTGAAGTCGCCCAGGCTGATGTCCATGGGGTCACCCTTGCCCGTAGCTTCGTCCCACACGACATTGGCCTGTAGGTGGATTTTCTTGCCCTGCCACTCGTAGGGCACTTTCCAAACAACCTTCATGGACTTGTGTGAATTGTCGTCCAGGTCGGCACCGAGCATGAATTCCGACCATTCGCCGGGCTTTAGCGTCAGGTTGTCATAGTTGCTGCCATAGTGCTCACGTGTTATGGTAAACGTACCGAAGTCTTCGGCTCGTGCTTTCGATTTGTCGCTCCAGTCGTTGCCGTCGCTCTTCCACCAAAATATTCTCTTTGTGGTGCCTTCGCAGGTTGCTTCAATATAACTGTTATCAGTCACATAGACATTGCCCGAAAGCAGCCAGTAGTCAAACGTCGGTAACGACAAGGTGATAGTCTCCTTGCCGGTGAGCATGGCGGTGTAGTTTTGTTTGTCCTTGATAAACGAGGCCGCCTCTACTCTTTGTGGTAGTAGCAAGACCATAGCCCCCAAAAGGGATTGCAGCAGTAACAGGGAGGTGATTCGCTTCATGGCAACATTGTAGATTTATTTGTGTGTTAATGTTGAATCTATTTGACCGATTTTAACGGCATAGACTGTATGTGTTTTGTCATAATAAAAAATACCTCGCCGATTTAAGCATTGTAAAGAGGCTTGGCGGGTTCTCTTACTGCAAATGTAGTGTTTATAGTCGAAAAGTCCAAACTTTTTTGGGAAAAATATTTTTTGAACAGACATTTTGGGACGCAGGGGCTATCTACGGACACTCCTCTCAGCGCCCCTTATTTCAATCTTTTACAACGCTTAACTCTTTCGGAGATGACGCAGAACTCTATTTGATTTCACGCAGAACTGTATAAACGAAAAGAGTTCTTCGTGATTTTTGATTGGGTTTTTCGGTGTTTCGGGAAGGGGGCAGTGTTGTCACATAGACAGTGAAATTTGTGTTTCAAGGCGAGGGTGTTGTAGGGGAACGAAATAAAATCTTTTGATTTAACACTAATTAACCTAAAAGAAGTAAAAAAGGCGGTCTGTTTCACTACATTTGCAATCATGAATGTCGGTGAAGACAGAGTCTTTCATGCACAAAAGCTTAAATCTATGCTTATAATCAATAACTTACCGATGGAAGTATAGCTTCTTGACGCTATTTATTAATCAATCATACTCATTATATTATGAAAAAACTTTTACTCTCTATGTTTGCGGTCGTGGCATCGGTCGTTGCCATGGCACAAGGTAGCGATGATTTCTCAACCCTCTCTCCGAACAACAGCTACCTAAGCGGTACAACGGCTGGCGGATGGGCATACGAAAACGCCGCTATACAAAACAGCGGAAACTCCGAGATTTTCGGAGAGGCCGTCGCTGTCTGCATCAATGGAAAGACATCGGCAGTGGGTAAAATCACCTCGCCAATCATTGAAGGAGGCATTGGTACGCTGACCCTGAACTATGCTTATATTTTCTCTGAGTCGAAAGGGGTGAGCTTCAATGTCTCTATCTTGCAGGGTGGGACAGAAGTGTTCTCCCAGAACGTGGTGAACGAATCACTTGAAAAATCGACCGCCGATGCCGAAACGATTGAGGCGAACATCAGCGGCAACGATTTGCAGATTGTCATCACCAACAACTGCCCTTCAAGCAGCACAAGTAACAAAGACCGCTATTCCATCTGGAGCATCAGCTGGACGGCCTACTCAGGCGGCGGTGAGCTATCCTATCCGTTGACCGTCACCACTCAGACAGGTGGTTCCCTTATCAATGATTACTCTGGAATTCACATTGCCGGAGAGGTCATTAACATTGAGGTGATGGAAGACAATCCTACGATGTATGTATTCAAGGGATGGGTGGAGGAACGCTACAACTACGATACCTTAGAGCTCGTTCAGGCCGACACCATCTCACGGGACATATCCTTCTCCTATACGATGCCTCCTTATCAAGTGACCCTCACCGCTGTGTTTGTTGAGAGTGGAACCTATGACCCGACCGGCCCTGGTGATCCTTCAGGCGAAAACGAAACGGCCTATATGAATTTGACGGCACAACTGGGTGAACTTTCGATTGCGCGGGATGATATTACGGTCTCAGTTCAGGAGACGGAAAACACCCGTTTGGAGGCTGTCTCACAATACACAACGCTGACCAACCGTGCTGCCACATACGGCGACAAGTACGAAGAACGTCTGACGTCCATCAATATGACTCTTGACAGCATCGCTTCTGGGCTTAATGATGTCTCTTTCGCCGTGAATGATACCTACAACACGTTGTCGAATGAGATTGAGATGGGTCATGCCAACATGACTTTGGCTGAGGACCAAGCCACCATTTCCGCAGCCATTGCAACGGCGCTCAATACCACCTTCCCAGAGGCCAACCTTTCTGTCGCCTCCCTGAATATGCGCACAAGTGACATGACCCTGGCTATCAACGACCTGAACATGGAGATGGATAACTACGACATGATGTCTGAAACCCTTGGAAACAAGGTGATGGAGTTGTCCACAGGAATCACCATGTCTCAGGAAAAGAAAATGCAGACGACCACAAACTTTGAGAACATGCAGCCCATGGCTCTGGAGGCCATTACTTCTGCTGGGAATTATGGAGATACGTATGCCGGGGATATTTCTGCCCTGCAAGACACGCTGAATGCCATCAGCACAGACCTTGAATCCATTACTTACCACGATTACACGGAAGACGTGGAAATGGCTCGCAATGCTTACAAGGTCGATGAGGCATACGATGTATTGATGGAGGAAATGACTGCCTACAGTGACACTATCATCAGCATCAATGCCCGATTGGATGATTTGGATATCCGCATCGCCAATGCACAGGCTGCCGCCACAAACTTGATGAGTCAGTTACAAGGCAACGAAATGTGGGTGACACAGCTGAACGAAAAGGCCGGAGAAGTAGAGACAGCGGTAATCCAGTCGCAGGAGAACAAATCCATGACAGAGGCAAACTACACCTCGTTGCAGACTTCGGCTGATGCTGTTATTCTCCGTGCAAAGGACTATGACGATGTGTTTGCCGCCGACACGGTGGATTTGCGCAATACGATTGACGGCATTCGTGCAGACCTTGATGCCATTGTGTATAGGAACTATCAGGATACGATTGCAACGGTTGTGATGGAAAACAAGGTTGAAGAGCGTTACGATGCGCTGATGACAGAGATGCAGACGTATATGGATACCGATGTTCCTGAAATCAACACGCAGCTGACCAACCTTGAAGAGCGCATTACTACCGCTTTCACGAACGTGAACATGCTGGATGAGGCGATAACATCATACATTGCCACCCTTACCAACAACGTCGTTGTCGATAACGAATTAGTCATATCGCCGAGCTTCAATTTCGAGGGTACACCGGTGATAACTATTGAAAATGGTGGGGCGCTGAAAATTGAGGCAGGTGCCCTGAGTGCAGGCTTGCTTTCGCTGGAATCCGTCGTGCTGAACACGAATTTGGCAGAGGGCAGCTATGCACAAATCTGTTCGCAAGAGGATGAAGGGCTGGTGTACATCAATAGCAATTTGTCCATGCGTGTCTATACGCAGGCCTACACATGGTATTTCATCAGCTTGCCGTTTGACTGCGAACTGAGTAGCACCAAAAATGAAAGTTATGCACAGTTTGTGGTACGCTACTACGACGGTCAGAGCCGTGCGGATAACAATGCCGTGGGCTATGCCTGGAAGAATTACAACCTCGCTTCTGACATCATTCCGCAAGGCACAGGCTTTATCTTCCAGACCAATCAGGACTCATGGACGGAATTCTATGCTACCAGCTCAACCCGCACACGGCCATTTTCGAATACATTGTTCACCCAGACGCTTGCACAGAACGAGTGCAGCAACCTGGCGAACCATGGTTGGAACCTGATTGGAAATCCGTATGCAAGCTACTACAGCACAAGCGAGTTTAACTTTACTTCCGCAATAACTGTATGGGAAGATGGCACTTACAAGGCTTACTCACCCACCGATGATGCCTACATGCTCCGTCCTTATCAGGCATTCTTTGTTCAGTGTCCACGCGAAGCTTCCCCAATGATTGACTATATGGCTACAGGCCGTCAGACCATAGCAGAGAACACCAAGAATAGCGAGACGCTGGTAAACTATTCGTTCGACGATGCTGAGAATCCTGCCTTGACGATAGGCTCAAAAGCTACGGCTGACTACACGCACGACAGCCCATTCAGTGACGGTAAGTTCCTCAACATCTGGGGAGCGAACGACAACAACGGTGAGACTCCTATCGTAATCACCAGTGAAGACGTAACGACGAACGGCCAGTGGACACTTGAGTTCGACTGGGCGGGTTACAGCGGTTGTAACAAGAAGGCTGGTTTCACGAAGCTGTATGATGCAGAAGGAAACGCCATGTTTACAATTTCTGACATCGCTGACTGGAACAGCACGATGACACTTTCCCTCCCAGAAGGTGGTACAATTGATGTTGTTCCATGTAACAAATCGACTCGTCTTTCTTCGGACACGGGTTCTGCTCTGACGCTTGCCTATTGGCATCACTTCACTTTTACAGGTACTGCCAATGGGGTGTCTATGACCATTGAGAAGTATGTACAAGGTGAACAGATTATTAAAGAGGTTATATGGGATAATGTGAAAGTTTCTTCAACGAACTTCTCTCCTGTTAAGATTGGCTTAAAGCCAGGTTCTTGCGGTGCTGTAGCTATCGACAATCTCAAGTTCGTTGTCGAAACAGGTGGAAGTGCAAAGGGCCGTGTGGCTAAGAATCCACGACGCAAGCTGATTAACCTCTCACTCAGGAACGATGACCATGAGGATGTTACCCGTGTGGTACTCAACGAGGAGGCAACGGCTGATTACGAATTGGAGTGTGATGCCAGCAAGTTCATGTCGCTGAACAGCGAGATGCAACAGCTTTACACCATCGGCACAGGCGGCACGAAGTACGCCATCAACGAGCGTCCGATGGCTGATGGAACGGTGCAGCTCGGTGTCCACACGCCTGTAGCAGGTGTCTATACGTTGGCCCTTACCCGTAATGATGCGGAAAACATTCTGCTCACGGATAAGGAAACGGGCATCACCGTCGATTTGTCGGCAGAAAATTATGAGTTTTATGCTGAAAGCGGCACAAATAATCGTCGCTTCGTGCTCAGTCTGAAGCCTGAGGCTACCGGCATCAGTGAGATTGCCAACGACGCAGAATCTGTTCCAGCCAACGGCGCAGAATACTTCACACTGGATGGCCGCCGTGTCAACGGTACGCCTGCCAAGGGTGTTTATCTCCAGCGCGTGGGCCAGACCGTGAAGAAAGTACTGGTGAAGTAATTGAGACGAAACGAACAAAGAGAAGGCTGCATATCCGTTGTGGGTATGCAGCCTTTATATATAAATAGGTGTAAATTCGTTTTCTCAGTTCACCTGGTTAATCGGTTCGCCATCAACGAAAGCCTGAACGTTGGCTACGCATTGTTCAATGAGTCGTTTGCGTGCCTCCACCGTGGCCCAGGCTATGTGTGGAGTCAGGTAGCAGTTTTTCGCTGTGAGCAGTGGGTTGTTCGCTTCGGCGGGTTCGCGAGTCAGGACGTCGGCACCGTAGGCGGCAATGACACCGTCGTTGAGTGCTTTTGCCAAATCGGCATCGTTGACCAAGGGGCCTCTGCCGGTGTTGATGAGGATGGCCGACGACTTCATGGTCTCTAAAGTCTCTGCATTTATCATCTCACGGGTGTCGTCGGTGAGGGGGCAGTGCAGGCTGATGATGTCGCAACTGCTGAAGAGGTCGTCGAGCGAGGCTTTCTTGATGCCTTCGGGCAGGTCGTCCTCATCCTTTGAGGTGTAGGCCACAACGTTCAAGCCGAAAGACAAGGCGATGCGAGCCGTGGCCATGCCCGTGTTGCCGAGGCCGACAATGCCCATGCGCTTGCCGCTGAGTTCAAAAAGCCGATGGTCAAGATAGCAGAAGTCTGGGGAAGAGGTCCAACGCCCCTTTCGGTTTTCGTTTGCATAGTAGTCCGTCCTTCCAACAATGTTGAGGAGGTGGCAGAAAACCATCTGCGCCACGCTCTCGGTGCTGTAGGCCGGAATGTTGGTGACGACAATGTTTTGTCGGCTTGCCACTTCCAGGTCAACGACGTTGTAGCCTGTGGCCAACACACCAATGTATTGCAGGCGGGGAAGCATGTTCAGCACACTGGCATCGAGGACGACCTTGTTGGTGAGCACCATTTCGGCTCCCTTGCATCGGGGAACAACCTCGTCCTCGCTGGTTCGTTCATATACCTCTACGTCTGCAATGTTTTCAAGGGCTTCCCAACTCAGGTCGCCGGGGTTGACGGTGTAACCGTCCAATATTACGATTCGCATATAGCTATGTGTCAAATTTATGTTCTTTCTGTGTTCAAAACGGCAAATTTTCATGTCCCGATGAATGGGGAATCGTCGGGAGTGCCTATTCTAATCTGTTGCAAATTTAGGCATTTTGTGTAGTATGTGCAAACAATGTGGCTGATTTTCTTATTTTTGTTGCGACGACCTCACAATCCGCACCACACTGACCATTGTTACTATACATAATATAATAAAGAAGGTGTAATAGGAGTGGTGTGGGCTGGCGTAATACGCATCGGAGATAAATCCCCAACCGAGCAGACGGAAAAACCAAAGACAGACTTTGACAATGTATTTGCCAAAGAACTCCCCAAAAAACAGGTTGATGAGGAAGATGACTATCTCGTTTTTCTCTCGTCTAATCATTTCTTTCTTGATGCTTGTCCGCTAAAAATTGTTGCAAAATTACTGTAAAAAGACGAAAAAACCACATGATGGGTAAAAAAAGAGGCTGAAAATTTTGGTTGTACGCCAAAAACCGCTACCTTTGCATCGCTTTTCAGGGGAAGGGCTTTCACCGAGGCCATGTCTATGAAGACTTTACGGTGAAAAACAGGCGGAAATAGCTCAGTTGGTAGAGCACAACCTTGCCAAGGTTGGGGTCGCGAGTTCGAGTCTCGTTTTCCGCTCAAAAAGATTGACATCAATCCTGTGCAGCCCACGTGGCGGAATGGTAGACGCGCTCGTTTCAGGTGCGAGTGTTGAGAGACGTGCAAGTTCGATTCTTGTCGTGGGCACAGAAGGAAATGGAGAGGTGGCGGAATGGTAGACGCGCTACTTTGAGGGGGTAGTGGGCTCAGCCCGTGGGAGTTCGAGTCTCCTCCTCTTCACA
>CAJONZ010000092.1 GCA_905236065.1 uncultured Bacteroidaceae bacterium
CGTCCGTCAGATGATGCGCAAGGTGCAAATCAACGACGCTGGCGACACCAAGTTCCTCGAAGACGGCGTGGTTGACAAGATTGACTTCCTGGAGGAGAACGACCGCATCTGGGGCAAGAAGGTTGTCACCGATGCTGGTGACTCCGAGACCATGGTTCCAGGTATGATTGTCACCGCCCGCAAGCTCCGCGATGAGAACTCCATGCTCAAGCGCCGCGACCTCAAGATTGTCCAGACCCGTGACGCCGTTCCTGCCACCTCGACCCAGATTCTGCAGGGTATTACCCGTGCAGCCCTCGGTGCCAAGAGCTTCGTCAGTGCAGCTTCCTTCCAGGAGACCACCAAGGTGCTCAACGAGGCTGCCATCTCTGGCAAGAGCGACTCGCTCGAAGGCATGAAGGAGAACGTCATCTGCGGTCACCTCATCCCTGCCGGTACGGGTCTCCGCGATTTCGAGAAGATTGTTGTAGGCAGCAAGGAAGACTTTGCTGATGTACAGCACAAGCAGTTCAATCCCGACTTCGCCTTTGCCTCCTTCAACAACGACTAAAACTCCCATCCTTCCCCCGAAGGATGTCCAATAACGCAAGCCCCGCAACCTCACCCTGTGAAGTTGCGGGGCTTTTTTTGTGCCGGTTCCCCTCAATGTTAGTTCTTCCGGGTCAGCGGATTTTATAAAAATGACGCAGAACTCTATCCGAGATGACGTAGAACTGTATTCGATTTCACGCAGAACTCTTCTCGTTTGTAGAGTTCTGCGTCATTTTGAAATCAACGCAGTTTGGCGACACAGAGACTTTTTGCCCTTTTCCTTGTCAATTTCCTTGCAAAATTCATCCATGGCACAGAAAAATTCTGTAATTTTGTCGTTGGTAATCATGAGTATATTCTTTTGTGACTTTACAAGTAACTGGAAATCACATGTGAAGATGCAAAAAATATCTCAGATTATCAACTTCTTAGAGAATTTTCTCTTTTCGAGCAGGGATAGTTATTAAAGACATTAACAGACAACAAACAATGATAGGCATCAACGACATACAGACTCTTCAACAACAACCAGAAGGGCAGCAGTTTGACCGAAAGAGTTTTCGCGTTGACGCAAAAGTGCTGGCCGTGATTGTGGTTGCCTTTGCCAATGCCGATGGTGGCGATGTGGTGATTGGCATTGAAGATGACGGGCGTATTACTGGCACCAATGGCAATGAAAATCATTTGAACGAACTTTTGCGCGTACCTTTCGATTTTTGTGTGCCGTCTGTCCCTGTAGAAGTGCATTTCGTGGATTGTACAGATGTCAATGGTAATCCCAATCGTGTTTTGGTGATGCACGTTGAACCCAGTATGCGAGTTCATGCCAATCAGGCTGATGATGCTTTCTATCGTGTTGGCGACAAATCCAAGAAACTGAACTTCGAGATGCGTATGCAACTGTTCTATGCCAAAGGTGGGCGCTACTATGAGGATGAACCCGTTTATGGTGCTACCATCGATGACATCGACCTTGACTATGTGACCCAGCATTGCAAGAAGATAGGCTATGCCAAAGACGCTGAAACCTATCTGCGCACCAACAAAGGATTTGTCACGACAGTTAATGGAGTTGACAAGGTATCTGGATCTGCCATCCTTTTGTTTGGCAAAGACCCACAGAAGTTTTTCCAACGAGCCCGTATCCGCATTGTCCGCTACTTAGGCGATGAAGAGCGTTTTGGCCGTGAAATGAATGTCATCAAAGATGTATCCTTCGAAGGACGCATCTTGGAGATGACGCAGAAAGCTATCGCTTTTGTCGATACTCAAATCAGAGAATACACCTTCTTGGGCGAGGATGCCCGTTTTGTGACCATTCCACAATATCCGCCATTCTGCTGGACAGAGTTGATTGTCAATGCCGTTGCCCATCGTGACTACAGCATCTTGGGTACAGATATTATGGTGAAGATATTCGATCATCATTATGTTGTTGAAAGCCCAGGTATTCTGCCAGGTTTGGTGCGAATTGATAATATCCGCCAGATGCACTTCTCTCGCAATCCTAAGATTGCCGAGTTTATGCAACAGTACAAACTGGTGAAGGAGTTTGGCGAGGGTGTCGATCGTATGTTCCGTGAAATGGCAGAGGCTGGCAATCCTGCTCCTGAATACAAGCAAATAGAGTTTATGGTCAAAGTACGACTTAACTCTGCTTTGAGGGATGAGAATGAAACTACCGAGAAAACTGGGGAGGAAAGTAGGGAGAAGACGTCACAGAAAAAAGACCAGAAAACAACAAGGTGGCCAGAAAAAAGGCCAGAAAGTGGACTGGAGAAAAGTAGGGAGAAAAGTAGGGAGAAAAGTAGGGAGAAAATTGTGGAATTGATAAAAGTGCATCCTGAAATTACACAATCTGAACTTGCTGCAGAAATACATATATCAGTCAAAGGTATCGAGAAACAAATTAGAAGCCTTCGTGAATTAGGCATCATCCGTCGTGTCGGCCCTGACAAGGGTGGCCATTGGGAAGTCATTGAACATGTTCTTTTGTGACTTTACAAGTAACGGGAAATCATATCTAAAGGTACAAGAAATATCTCAGGTTACTAACTTTATAGAGAACTTTCTTGTTCCGAACAGGGGTAATTATTGCAACATTTGCACCATCAATAATATAATTCAACTTTCGCAAGTATGGAAACGACCACAGGTTTACTGCGAGCACTCGTGGGTCTTCGACAAATCTCACGAATTAAACGGATTTCAGCGGCATAAACAACGCGCAGCCGTATTCCCGACCTGTGGTCGCCTCCCCGTAACCTTTCCCTGGGGAAAGGTCAGGACTCGGCTATGCGCTTGCTTGAAAAATTTGCTTTTTTTGTTCAAACGTACTTGCTTATTTGTTCGAAAACTTGCAAGAATGGGAAATTATGAGTACTTTTGTAGCCTAATATAACATACGCTAGTATATAGCAGTGATGGGAATGACCTTCAAAGGGTCTGATATGAGCACATTGTCTAATGTGACACCTCGAAGAGGCGAGGTAAATCCTCCAAGCACCAGGCTTGCCCCTGATGCCTTCCCCGAAGCAGAAAGCTCAAAAACAGGGGTGTCGGTAAGATATGCTCCTGCCCCAGGCAAGCGTTGGTATGTTTTTCGCGTCTCATACGGAAGAGGAAACGAGGCATCTGATTATCTTGTGGAAGACGGCACATACACTTATATTGCAAAGAAAATTGTAGAGAAGTATGTGAGAGGAAAACGCAGGAGGTATCTGAAGGCCCTCATACCCAACCTGTTGTTTGCCTATACAACAGAGGAAAAGGCAGAAGAATATGTCAAAAACACGCCTGCCATTTCTTACCTAAGCTATTATTATAACCACTTTGAACGGGACGAACAGCAGAAGAATCCCCCATTGACAGTTGCCGATGAAGAGATGAACCGCTTCGTTCGGGCCACCTGTAACATGAGCAAACATCTGTTGTTTGTGCAGCCATCTCAGTGTCATTTTAAGGGAGGAGAACAGGTAAGAATCATTGATGGAGAATTTGCTGGTGTTGAGGGAAAGGTGGCCCGAGTAGCTGGCCAACAGCGAGTGGTTCTTTCTTTATCAGGCATCGGACTCATTTCAACGGCTTATATCCCAACCGCCTTTTTAAGGCGTATTGATACAGATTGAGCAACGGACAAATGCAATGCATCTAAGAATAAGGAATAGCCATCGAACCAACAGACTGATTCAGCTGTTTATCATCGCGGGAGACTTTGTAGTGCTGTGGGTGCTGCTCACCTACCTGGTAGGCACCATTCCCCAGTCGGAGGACTGGAACGAAGAAAAGGGACGAGTATTCTGGATGGTATGCACTTTTGCCTTGGTTGTTGCCGAATATTTGTTCCCCTCCGTCATTCATGAGCGTGTGGTGGGTGCTAACGACATCCTGCGCCGCAGCACGATGCTTGTTCTGGCACATACCTTATTCTCCTATCTGTTGCTGCGTGCCATTCACTTCTTGTCCCGACTGGGCTGGCAACTGTTTGCCATGGGGCTTGTCATGCTGGCCTGCATCATCCTGTTGCGCTTTGTAGAGCGATGGTTGGTGAAGAAACTCAGGCAATCGGGCTACAACACACGTAGTGTCACGCTTGTTGGCGAGGACAAAGAACTGCTGCACCTATACCACAAACTCAAGAACAACCCTACTTATGGTTACACGGTTAGTCGCATCTACGGCGACATCGAGGGGCTGACCTCAGACGGCAGTATCAGCGATTTCAAAGCGCTGCTGTCCCGCCCGGAGGATTTGCAGTTGGGCGATGAGGTTTACCTGTGCGTACCACGCAAGGAACGTGAACTGATTGAACAGACTGCCCGTTTGTCCAACCACCGCGTGGCCAAGTTCTATTATCTGCCGACAGCAGAAGAGAAACTGAACTTGCAACCCATCCTCATCGATGACATCGGGGTCATGACCACATACACCAGTCCGCTGGAAGAGCCGTTGAACAGATTATTAAAGCGATTATTAGATGTCGTGCTCTCCATTCTGTGCCTGATACCCTCAGCATTGCTGCTACCATTCATCGTGTTGGCGATAAAGCGTCAGAGCCCAGGCCCCGTGTTCTTCCGCCAGTTACGCACAGGGATTGACGGTCGTGATTTCAATTGCTATAAGTTCCGCTCCATGCATGTAAACAGTGATGCCGACCGTTTGCAAGCCACCAAGGACGATCCGCGAAAGTTCCCTTTCGGTGATTTCATGCGAAGGACTAATATTGACGAACTGCCACAGTTTTGGAACGTGCTGATCGGAGACATGAGCATCGTTGGGCCGCGGCCTCACATGCTGGCCCACACCGAACAGTATGATAAGCTGATTGACAGGTACATGGTGCGCCACTTCGTCAAGCCCGGCATCACCGGCTGGGCCCAGGTGACGGGCTTCCGTGGCGAGACCCGTGAACTCTGGCAGATGGATGGGCGTGTGGAGCGCGACATCTGGTACATCCAGCACTGGAGCTTCTGGCTCGACCTGCGCATCATTTGGATGACGGTCAAGACTATCTTCAAGAGAGACGAAAAGGCTTATTAAATACAATTAACAAATAATAAATAGAATACTTAAATATTATTCACAAAAATGAAAGAACCCATTGAAATGCGCAATCTCTACGAGCATGAGACTGACGCATACAATCTGGAAGGCTTCAAGCCCCAGATTGTTGATGCTGAGTATCTGAGAAGACTCGGTGTAACGATTGAACCCTCTGACGAAACACTGCAAGGACTTATCAGAGGCTCGAAACTGTTTATGAAACGCTTAGAAGAACACACCGTCATCCCCAAGTCAGTTCTTTACTTGGAGGACTGCGACCCCAACACGATAGAGACCGAAATCCACAACTACACGGGCCGTTGCCCGACGCTGACGCTTGAGGTAAACCCCATCAAGGGCTGCCATGTGGGATGCCAGTACTGCTTGGTGACTGACGGCGTACACGAGCAGAAGCTGGTGGCCTACGAGAACTACCACCTCTATGTGCGCAAGCTCTTGGAGGAGATGAACGGTGCCTGC
>CAJONZ010000093.1 GCA_905236065.1 uncultured Bacteroidaceae bacterium
GTGCCCGTCTATTACCACTGCTCACCCCGCCACAAGGCTGAGATTGAGGCTCCTTACCATGAACTGACCCGTGGCGGTCACATCTTCTACGTGGAGATTGACGGCGATGCCACCCACAACCCCGAAGCCATCATGCAGATTGTCGATTTGATGGACGAGTACAACATTGGCTACGGCTCTGTGAACCATAACCGCAACCGTTGTATGCACTGCGGTTACGAAGATGCCAGCGAAGACCTGAAAGTCTGCCCTAAATGTGGCAGCACCAACATTGACACCCTGCAACGCATCACCGGCTACCTCGTCGGCACTACCGACCGCTGGAACTCCGGCAAGCTGGCCGAACTGAAAGATCGCGTGGTACATAAGTAGGAGACGTCTGAATATCAAATTACAAGAATCATCAGGAAAACCGCTATTGCAAATTGCAGCAATGGCGGTTTTTATCATATTTTAATAAAACAAAATGTTTTTATTTGGATAAAAGCTATATCTTTGCAGCGCAAACACCAAAAACCAATCACACGCTATGAAAAAGAACATGAGAAACATTTTGGCAGCAACACTGACGGTGTTCGCCATGACCACGAACGCACAGGAATACAAAATCCCCGTGCTGGAAAATGACGAGAAAATGGCAACGGGGCAGTTCACGCCCGACTGGGAATCACTACGCACCTACGAGGTTCCGCAATGGTTCCGCGACGCAAAGTTCGGCATCTGGGCCCACTGGGGACCTCAGTGCGTGGAGGGCAGCGGCGACTGGATGGCCCGCGAAATGTACATGGAGGGTAACGGGAAGTATAATTACCACCGCAAGCATTACGGACATCCGAGCGAAGTGGGCTTCAAAGACATCCTACCATTGTTCAAAGCCGAGCACTGGACACCCGAAGAGCTGGTAAAATTTTACAAAGAGGAATGCGGCGCACAGTATTTCTTTGCTTTAGGCAATCACCACGACAACTTCGACCTTTGGGATAGCAAATATCAGGAATGGAACTCAAAAAACATCGGTCCGCACAAGGACTTGCTGGAAGGATGGGCACAGGCAGCCAAGAAGGCCGGACTGCCTTTCGGCATCTCCTTCCATGCCGACCACGCATGGACATGGTATGAGCCTTCACGGCGTTTCGACCTGAAGGGTGAAAAGCGCGGTGCAAAGTACGACGGATGGCTCACAAAGGAGGACGGCTACAAGCCGAACGCCGACGGCACGGAAAAATGGTGGAAGGGACTGGATCCCCAGAAACTCTATGCCCAAGACCACGACTTCTCCGACCGCACGTGGGACAACGGGGCCATTCACAGCCAGTGGGGATGGGAGAACGGAGCCAGCCTGCCCACACAGGAGTTTGTCACGAATTTCTATAACCGCACACTCGATGCCATCAACCGCTACAATCCCGACCTGATTTATTTCGACGTGACCGTCCTGCCCTTCTACCCCGTCAGCGATGCGGGCATGAAGATTACGGCCCACATGTACAACCACAGTGCCGCCCTGCACAAAGGAAAGAATCAGGCTGTAGTGTTCGGAAAAATCCTGACTGATGAGCAGAAGGACGCACTGGTATGGGACGTGGAGCGCGGTGCGCCCAACCAGATTATGCCCCGTCCTTGGCAATGCTGTAACTGTATCGGCGATTGGCATTATAACACAGGTGTTTATGAGCACAACCGCTACAAGAGTGCGGCAACCATTGCGAAGCTGTTGGTTGACATCGTGAGCAAGAACGGTAACATGCTCCTGAGTGTACCCCTCCGTGCCGACGGTACGCCGGACGAGAAGGAACTGGCCATCATGAAGGAGTTTGGCGCATGGATGAAGGTGAATAGCGAGAGCATCGTCAAGACCCGTCCGTGGATCGTCTTTGGTGAAGGCCCCATCGCCAACGCAGACATCAAAATTAATGCCCAAGGCTTTAACGACGGACAATACACGAAGGCTGGCGCTGACGAAATCCGCTTCACACAGACCGACAAGAATCTGTACGTCACGGCATTGGCATGGCCAGACAACCAAACCATCACGGTCAAGTCGCTCTCTGAAGAGTCAGGACTCTTCCCACAGAAAATCAAGACGGTCGAACTCCTTGGCTACGGAAAGGTGAAATTCACACGTACCAAAGACGCCCTCGTGGTTTCCCTGCCACAGAAGCAGAATAACATCATGCCCGTGCTCAGAATCAAGAAATGAGATAAATTCAAAGAACCTAAAAGAGCAAAATAGGCCACAGACGGGAAGTTTCCTGCCTGTGGCTTTCATATCGTAAATAGTCCTACTAAAATTGATAATGTAGCAAGGAAGCCCCCAAAAATGATGAAAGAACCTTGCGAAGTGGTTAATTATTCTGTAATGCAGGCAAATTCCAGCACTGATATTTCCACAAGTCGAAAGAAATGCCTAATTTTGCAGTTCAAAAGCAGAAAAAACTCAACACACAAACAATTATAACATGGAAAGAGACAATGTAATCTTCTCCCTCATCGAGAAAGAGCATCAGCGTCAGCTCAAGGGTATTGAGCTTATCGCCAGTGAGAATTTTGTAAGCGACGAAGTAATGGAAGCCATGGGCAGCTACTGCACCAACAAATATGCAGAGGGCTATCCCGGACACCGTTACTATGGTGGCTGTCAGGTTGTGGACGAGATTGAGCAGCTCGCCATCGACCGTGCCTGCCAACTTTTCGGCGCAGAATATGCCAACGTGCAGCCACACTCAGGCGCCCAGGCCAATGCCGCTGTACTGCTGGCCGTATTGAAGCCAGGCGACGTGTTCATGGGTCTGAACCTTGACCACGGTGGTCACCTTTCTCACGGTTCGCTGGTCAACACGTCGGGAATTCTCTACAAGCCCGTAGGCTACAATCTGAACAAAGAGACTGGCCGTGTAGATTACGACGAGATGGAGAAGCTTGCCAAGGAAAACAAGCCCAAGCTGATTATCGGTGGTGGCAGTGCTTACAGCCGTGAATGGGACTATGCCCGTATGCGCAAAATTGCTGATGAAGTCGGTGCCTTGCTGATGATTGACATGGCTCACCCCGCAGGTCTGATTGCTGCCGGTTTGCTGGAAAACCCTGTAAAGTATGCCCACATCGTGACAACTACCACCCACAAGACCCTGCGTGGTCCGCGTGGCGGCTTGATTCTGCTTGGCAAAGACTTTGACAATCCTTGGGGCTACACGACTCCGAAGGGTGTTGTGAAGAAGATGTCGCAACTCATCAACTCTGCCGTATTCCCTGGACAGCAGGGCGGTCCATTGGAGCATGTGATTGCAGCCAAAGCCGTTGCCTTCGGCGAATGTCTGAAACCAGAGTGGAAAGTGTATGCCGCACAGGTACAGAAGAATGCAAAGGTACTTGCCGATGAATTGATGAAGCGTGGTTTCAGCATTGTAAGTGGTGGAACTGACAACCACAGCATGTTGGTTGACCTGCGCAGCAAATACCCAGACCTGACAGGTAAGGTTGCTGAAAACGCCCTCGTTGCCGCAGACATTACCATCAACAAGAACATGGTGCCGTTCGACACTCGTTCTGCTTTCCAGACCAGCGGTTTCCGCCTTGGTACTCCGGCCATTACAACCCGTGGTGCAAAAGAAGACCTGATGGTTCAGATTGCTGCCTGGATTGAGGAAGTACTCAACGCACCAGAAGACGAGGCTGTCATCACAAAGGTTCGCGGAGAAGTGAACGAGACGATGAAGAACTACCCACTTTTTGCTTGGTAATTTAATCTATGAATACCCCTCTATTAGGTAAGACGCTTGCAGAGCTCCAGGACATCGTCCTGGGGCTCAACATGCCTAAATTCACGGCCAAGCAAATTGCCGCATGGATTTACCAAAAGCATGTAAACAGCATCGACGACATGACCAATCTTTCAAAGGCTAACAGGGAGAAGCTGGGAGCGTCGTTTTGTGTGGGATTCACGAAACCTATAGAGACGGTACGCAGTACAGACGGCACCATTAAATATCTTTTTCCAACAGGAAACGGGAAATTTGTAGAAACGGTCTATATTCCCGACGGAGAAAGAGCCACGTTGTGTGTCAGTTGCCAAGTGGGATGCAAAATGAACTGCCTGTTTTGTCAAACCGGCAAACAGGGATGGGAAGGCGACCTCTGTGCCGCCGACATCCTGAATCAGATTTATTCCATTGAGTGTCCGGAGTCGCTGACAAACATTGTCTATATGGGACAAGGGGAGCCACTGGACAATTATGACAACGTGATGAAATCGCTGGAGATTTTGACAGCAGACTACGGATGGGCCTGGAGCCCCAAAAGAATAACAGTCTCGACGGTCGGACTGAGAAAAAACCTTGACCGCTATTTGAACGAATGCGACTGCCACCTGGCCATTAGCCTGCACACGCCAATCCACGAGCAAAGACTGAGGCTGATGCCAGCCGAGCGCCAATTCCCCATTGCAGAGATTGTAGAGTTGCTGAGACAATACGACTGGAGCCATCAACGACGCATCACCTTTGAATATACCATGCTTGGAGACACCAACGACTCCACTCTTCATGCCAAAGAACTATGCAAACTGCTCCAGGGACTGGAATGCCGGGTAAACCTAATCCGTTGGCACAAAATCCCGGACGTAGATTTGAAAGAAGTTGAAGCATCGAGGATGACGGCCTTCCGTGACTACTTGAACAATCACGGCATCAACACAACCATCCGGGCATCAAGAGGTCAGGATATTTGGGCTGCGTGTGGCTTGTTGTCAACCCAAAAACAAACAGAGGAAAAGAACGCATGATGAAGACAAGACTTCTGCTCATCGTAACCATCGCCGCCCTGTTGCTGTGTGCCTGTGACGGTGAAAGGCATCCAAACGGACGCCGCAAACGCACCGCCTCATTGCTGACTCCGAAATCGAGCGGCAACCCATACGAGGTAATGGTGGTATGCGACGACTCCGTTTATCAAGGTTTTGCAGGAAAAGCCCTGCAAACCATACTTGACAAGTCGCTACTCGGACTGCCACAGGCAGAACCACAGTTCCACAAAAGCCATATTACAGAAAAGCACTACAACCACATTACGAACATATTCCGAAACATCGTCAAGATAAACATCGGACGTGAATACACGATGGCGAAGATGAAGATTGACAAAGACGTCCACTCAACGCCACAGCTCATCATCACCATCCAAGGACCCAACCAAGTGGTTACAAGCCAGTACATCACAGAACACACCAAAGACATCGTTTCGTTGATTTCCACAACGGAAATTAACACGGCAGCCAACGAATTCTATTATGAGCACAACGTCAAGTTTGCCAAGAAAGTAAAGGAAATGTTCGACTGCAACTTTTACATCCCTGTGGATATAAAAAAGATGAAAGTTGGCAAAGATTTCATCTGGGCAAGCAACGACGGCATTTCCAGCATCCAGAACATCTGCATCTATAGCCTTCCATACGTTAGCGAGAAAATGTTGACAAGAAATCCTTACATCGCCTTGCGCAACAAAGTGATGGCCGACAACATAGCCGGTGAACATGAAGGGGCGGTGATGAGCACAAACAGCGAATTTGTGTGGACGAAAAACATATCCGTAAGAGGTGACTACGCCATGGAGGCACGTGGCCTGTGGGAAATGACCACAGAGGCAATGGGGGGACCCTTCGTCAGCCATTCCCGCATCGACACCGTGAACAACCGCATCATCGTTGTGGAAGGCTTCGTTTTTGCCCCAGACAAGATGAAGCGCACGATGATTCGCCGTTTGGAGGCTGCACTCTACACGCTGGAGCTACCAAAAAAATCCCCAGATACCCTATAGACACAGCGCAGTCCCCTATTATACATTACGAATTATAAACTATACATTAAATATGATACGAGTAGGAATATCTCAAGGAGACATCAACGGCATCGGGTATGAAATCATACTGAAGACATTTGAGTCGGAAGAAATGCTTGAAATCTGTACGCCCGTCATATACGGCTCGCCCAAGGTGGCAACCTATCACCGTAAAGCTATCAACAGTCAAACCAATTTTGTAGTCCGCAACTCCATCGAGGAAGTGCAGGACAAGAGCGTAAACATGGTGAACTGTTTTGGCGAGGAAGAAATCAAAGTGGAATACGGCACCCCTACCCCTGTATCAGAGAAAGCCGCCCTGATTTCCCTCGACCATGCAATTGACGACTTGAAAGAAGGAAAGATTGACGTACTGGTCACGGCACCGTTCAACCTTACGAACCTCGCTGAGGCTACACAATCCGAGTATATCCAAAAGAAAACGACGGAGGATAAAAACTCGCTGACCATCATGATGGCAGGTTCCCTGCGTATCGCCTTGGCCACGGAAAACCTACCTATCAACCAAGTGTCCGCAACCATCACCAAAGAACTTCTGACCGAAAAACTGGTAATCCTGCAGAACACCCTGAAACGCGACTTCTACATCGACAACCCTCGCATAGCCGTACTGGCACTGAACCCAAGAAACGGCGAGAACGAATTTACAGGCACGGAGGAGAAGGAAATCCTCAAGCCCACACTGGAGGAACTGTTCAATCAGGGTGTCCGCTGCTTTGGCCCCTACGCCGCCGACTACATCTTCGGTGAAAACAACTACAAACATTTCGATGCCATCCTCGCCATGTACCACGACCAAGGCTATACCCCCTTCAAGGCACTCACGCAGGATGAAGGCGTCAACTACACGGCAGGGCTACCCATCGTGACCACCTCCCCTGCGCACGGCAATGCCTACGACATCGCAGGAAAGGGAGACGCTTCGGAATGCGCTTTTCGCAATGCCATCTACACAGCCATTGACGCCATACGCAACAGAAGGCGCTACGACAGCACCCATGCCCATCCGCTCCGCCGTCAGTATTACGAAAAGCGGGACGACAGCGACAAACTGAAACTCGACCAAGATACAGAAGACACGACGCTTTAACCGCCCCCTGACAGGAATCATGAAACATCGTACCGTGGCACAATTTTTGGAAGCACAAATGTCCTCGCTAATCAGCACAGCCGTTGACTTCCTGCTAACTGCATCACTTGTGAAATTCGCAAGTCTCTGGTACGTCTATGCCACCTTCATCGGTTCCATCGCCGGCGGTGCGACCAACTGCGTCATCAATTACAATTGGACCTTCAAAGGCAGCGAGCATCGCAAGCGCACCATCATGTACCGCTACTGCCTGGTTTGGATAGGTAGCCTGATACTCAACACCGCAGGTACGGCACTCGTGGCCAATATCATCTCCCACGACGGCACGGCAAAAGCCTTCGGCATCGTCATGGAATCCAAAACACTGGTCGCCATCCTCGTCGCCTTCTTCTGGAACTTTACCATGCAGAAAAAATACGTTTATAAAATATAAAAAGGATATATGACTTTTCAACAATTCCGCGACGGCATTCAACACGCCGTATATTTTCTTATCGACAAACCTGTACGCCTGTTGGTAAAGATAGGCGTGACGCCCAACATGATGACCACCGTCGGACTCCTGGGCAACCTCTTCGCAGCCTCACTCTTCATCTATTCGGCACTCTACCGACCAGCCGACGACTTCACCCTCGTAGGCTATGCAGGCTTGGTAACCATCCTTTTCAGCATCTTCGACATGGTCGATGGCTACATGGCACGTACTGCCAACCTCTGCTCCACTTTCGGTGCCTTCTATGATTCCGTCCTCGACCGCTATTGCGAACTGTTCACCCTTTCGGGCATGGCCTTCTACTTCGTACAACACGGCTACTCTTGGGCTGCGGTTGTCACCTTCCTCTCGCTCATCGGCTCCATCATGGTGAGCTATGTACGCGCACGTGCCGAGGGGCTTGGACTGGAATGCAAGGTCGGACTCATGCAACGCCCCGAACGAGTCGTCCTCACCAGCCTCGGCGCCATGCTCTGCGGAATGCTGGCACCCATCGTCCGAGACAGCTTCAACCCCATGTGGATTTTGCTCGTACCACAGATTCTGATAGCCCTGCTTGCCAACTACACGGCCTTCCTCCGCATCCATCATGTCTATAAGCTTCTGAAAGGAAAATGAAAATAGATACATGCATCAAGGAGACACTGCGTTTCATCTTCGCAATGTCTCCATTTATATTATTCGCACTGATATATAACTCAATGCGCTACTACCCCAACTACCTGTTCAACGACATCGACACCGAAGGCGTCTATACCCTTGAGAAGCAACTCTTCGGCATCGTCTCCGACGGCACACGGCTCACCCCCTGTGAATATTTCCGCATTCACCACTGGGCCGTCACCGACATTCTCTCCGGACTCTTCTACCTGTGCTGGGTTCCCCTGCCCATCTTCTATTCCATTTGGCTCTACTTCACCGGCCATCGCAAACTCAGCCTGCAACTCTCCTGCGCCTTCCTGTTCGTCAACCTCATTGGCTTTTGCGGCTATTACATCCATCCCGCTTCCCCACCTTGGTACGTCATGGAGTACGGTTTCACACCCATTCTCAATACACCGGGCCATGTGGCCGGTTTTGCAAACTTCGACAGACTAACCGGCATCAACCTCTTCCATTCCATCTATGCCGGCAATGCCAACGTCTTTGCAGCCATTCCCTCCCTTCATGCCGCCTACTGCCCCGTCGCACTTTATTATGCACTCAAAGTCAGAAATAACGGCGTTTGGATTACCCTCCTCAGCATCGTTTCCGTGGGCATCTGGTTCTCTGCCATCTATAGCGGTCACCACTACATCATCGACGTGCTCTTAGGCATCCTCACCGCCGTCGTTGGCGTACTCATCTTCGACAAAATCCTCGTTCAGCGTTGCCATTTTCTCAATTGGCAGAAGAAATAGTTCAACCTGGTTTCAGAGCGGTGAACATATTAATCCCATCGCATGGTCTTTGCAGGATTTGAGATGCTGACCAGGTAGGAGGAGCCGAAAATCACAAGGGAGGAAATCAGGATTGTGCCCACGTTGATGAGTAGAATATACAAATAGTTCAGTTCGACGGGCACATAGGAAAGATAATAGATGGAGGCATCCAGCTTGACGGGGTGCGCAATCTTCTGCAAATAGCAAAGCAGCAGACCCACGACGTTTCCGATAATCAATCCTTTACCGACGAGCATGACGGCGAAGTTCATGAACACCTTGCGAACGCTGAAGTTGGTAGCGCCCAGGGCTTTCAGGATGCCAATCATATTGATACGCTCCAACATGATGATAAGAAGGCCGGAAACGACGGTGAAGACGCTGACGCAAATCATCAGGATGATAATCATGACGACGTTCATGTCGAGCACAGCGAGCCAAGAGAAGGTGTGCGGTGCCAATTCCTTGATGCTGAACACACCGTAGGTTACGCCGTTACGATCCAGTCCCTTGTTGATTTTCTCGGCCATGCTGAAAGTGACATTCCTTAACTTCGTGAAGTCCTTGATGGTTAGCTCGTAACCACTCGACATATCATCTTCCCAACCATTTAGCCGGCGCACCGTGTGGATGTCCGTCATTGCGTATGCGTTGTCGTATTCCGACATGTTTGTTTCGAAGATGCCGCACACCATGAACCGGCGGGCACGCATCGACTCGTTGGAAAAGAAGTAGGCAAAGACTTTGTCGCCTACGTGCAGGTGCAAGGTCTTGGCCGTTTTGTTTGAAATCAGCAATTCGTTGCTTGACTCGTTTTCACTCAGGGTTGGCATACAACCTTGCAAGAGGGACTGATGAAGGAAGGTGGTATCGTAGTCTGCCGAAAGCCCTTTGAACGTTAGTCCACAGAAATCCTCGTTGGTTTTCAGAATGCCCAACTTGGTGGCGAATGCCTGTATGTGTTCCACATCGTCGAAGCTTTCCACGATGTGCCGCAGGCTGTCGTTCGTCAACACGGGCAGCATTTCCCTATCGTAGGACTGCGTAAGTGAAAGAACCTGAATGTGGGAGCCAAAACCGACGACCTTGTCGCTCACTTCTTTCTTGAAACCCAGGACGACGGAAAGTGAAATAATCATCACAGCAATGCCGATGGCGATGCCTGCCACGGCAATACGCACAGCTGGACGGGAAAAACGTTTCCCGTCGTCGCTGTCGTCAGCATAAATTTTTCTTGCTATGAAAAGCGCAAAACTCATTTTTCACTTTTCGTTTTCCTCTTTTCACTCTCCCACCCTTCCAGGATAAGCTTCCAATGCCTTCCGCAACACGAAGAGGGCACGGATGAGGTCTTCTTTCTTCAAGACGTAGGCGATGCGCACCTCATTCTTGCCGGCACCGGGAGTCGTGTAGAAGCCGGAAGCGGGTGCCATCATCACAGTTTCCCCTTCGTAATTGAAACTTTCCAGACACCAAGCGCAGAATTTCTCACAATCATCGACGGGCAACTTGGCCACGGTGTAAAATGCGCCCATCGGGATGGGAGAATAAACACCGGGAATGCGATTCAATCCGTCAATCAGGCATTTGCGTCGTTCCACGTATTCATCATAGACCTCGCGTGAATACTCTTCGGGGGCGTCTAAGCTTGCCTCGGCGGCAATCTGCCCGATGAGTGGGGGCGAAAGACGGGCCTGACAGAATTTCATTACGGCTTTCCGTATCTCCGCGTTTTTCGTAATCAGGGCACCGATGCGGATGCCACACTCTGAATAGCGCTTGCTGACGGAGTCAATCAGAACCACATTCTGCTCAATGCCTTCAAGATGGCAAGCCGAGATGTAGGGGGAGCCGGTATAGATAAACTCACGATAGACTTCATCAGAGAACAGGTACAGGTCGTACTTTTTCACCAGGTCGCGTATCTGGTTCATCTCACGGCGTGTGTAAAGATAGCCTGTCGGATTGTTAGGATTGCAAATCAGGATGGCACGGGTGCGCTCGTTGATGAGTTCCTCGAACTTCTCCACTTTCGGCAACGAGAAACCTTCGTCAATTGTCGTGGCGATAGTACGAATCACTGCACCAGCCGAGATAGCAAAAGCCATGTAGTTTGCATAGGCAGGCTCTGGGACGATAATCTCGTCGCCTGGATTCAGACAGGCAAGGAAAGAGAAAAGCACAGCCTCCGAACCACCGGAAGTGATGATGATGTCGTCTGCCGTGAGGTTGATGTCGTACTTTGCATAATAGCCCACCAGTTTCTCCCGATAGGAGCGATAGCCCTGCGAGGGGCTGTATTCCAAAATCTTCCGGTCTATATTTTTGATAGCGTCAATCGCAACCTGCGGCGTGGGGAGGTCGGGCTGACCGATATTCAAATGATAGACGTGGACACCACGCTTTTTTGCCGCATCGGCCAGGGGGGCCAACTTGCGGATGGGTGAACTGGGCATCTCTGTGCCACGGATGGAAATTTTAGGCATCTTCTTATTGAGTATTTGACATTTTTCGATTGATTATTTGCCTTTCAAATGGCATAATTTCCTGCAAAGTTAAGAATTATTGCGCTCTAACAGGCATTCTTTGAAAAAAAACTTCTACTTTTGCAGAAAAATTCACGTATGAAAGTAGGAATTATACAAATAAGCTGCACGGAAAGTGTAGCGGAAAACAAAAAGAAACTGGCTGAGAAGGTTACGGAAGCTGCACGACAGGGCGCACAACTCGTGGTTTTACAGGAACTGCACAACAACCTCTATTTCTGCCAGACGGAAGACGTGGAACGGTTCAACCTTGCCGAACCTATTCCGGGACCATCGACCGATTTTTACGGGGATTTGGCCAGAAGGTTAGAGGTTGTCATCGTCACCAGCCTTTTTGAGCGCCGTGCCCCAGGGCTCTACCATAACACCGCCGTAGTCATTGAGCGTGATGGTAGCATTGCCGGCAAATACCATAAGATGCACATCCCTGATGACCCTGCCTACTACGAGAAATTCTACTTCACCCCCGGTGACCTCGGTTTCCAGCCGATTCACACCTCCGTCGGCACCCTCGGCGTACAGGTTTGCTGGGATCAGTGGTATCCTGAAGGCGCACGTCTGATGGCTTTGCAAGGAGCCGAAATCCTGATCTACCCCACCGCCATCGGTTACGAATCTACTGACACGCAAGAAGAACAGGAACGGCAACGGGAGGCATGGACTACCGTGCAACGTGGTCATGCCGTGGCCAACGGACTCCCGGTCATTGCCGTCAATCGCACGGGCTACGAGCCCGACCCGTCGGGACAGACCAACGGCATCCAGTTCTGGGGCTCCAGTTTCGTCTGCGGTCCACAGGGAGAACTGCTGTTTCGTGCCCCCATCAACGAAGAGAGCGTTGCCGTCGTGGATATTGACATGCAACGCTCTGAAAATGTACGCCGCTGGTGGCCCTTCCTCCGAGATCGCCGCATCGAAGCTTTTAACGGTCTCACGCAGCGATACCTTGCAGTAAAGTAAACCCACAGAACAATACCCAACAAAAAGGTGCCTTCTTCGTCTATTTTTTGTATGTTCCCACGACTTGTATTCCAAGCGCGACAACCTAAATTACTTCAGGTCAAAAACGGGAATGTTGTCTTTGTCGTTGTAGTTCAGGTTCTCACCAGCCATACCCCAGATGAAGGTGTAGTAGTAGGTAGCAGAGGCGCAATGGATGGACCATTCGGGCGACATGATGGCCTGCTCGTTGTGCAGCCAAACGATGCGGCTTTCCTGTGGTTCACCCATGACGTGGCTGACGGTCTGCTTTTCAGGCAGATTGAAGTAATAGTATGCCTCAATGCGACGACCGTGGGTGTGAGGCGGCATGGTGTTCCACACACTACCCTCCTGCAACTGAGTGAGTCCCATCTGCAACTGGCAGGGACCTTCTTCCAAGGCGGTATTCACAATCAGCTGGTAGATAGTACGCTGATTGGACTCGGCAAGGGTGCCGAGCGGGCCGAGGACGGTAGCCTTAAGTGACTGAATCTTGCCGTTCTTGCGACCGTCGAGAGTAATCCACTGGGTCTTGTAGTGCTTGTGGGCACAGGCAGAGTTGATGTAAAACTTGGCTGGCTTCCTCGGGTCTTTGGAACGGAAGATGACATCCTTGTTCGAGTCTATGGGATTGCCTTTTTTGTCCTTGCCCAAGTAACCACGACCTATGTAGAGGGCTTCCTTCTCACCGAGCGGATATTCCTGTCCGTCAACGATAACGACACCGTCACCGGCTGTGTTGATGATGCCAATCTCACGGCTATGAAGGAAGTAAGGCTCCTTCAGTGCGTCGAAAGTCTCCAATTTCAGGTCTTTGGTCACAGGCATGGCACCACCGAAGATGAAGCGGTCGTACTGCGAATAAGTGAGGTTGATTTCGTCGGGAGCCATGACTTTCTCCATGACAAAACGGTCGCGAAGGGTCTGTGTGTCGTAGTGTTTTACGTCTGCCGGATGGCAAGCTGTCTGGAACGACACGTTCTGCTGTGCGTTGGCAGAAAGCAGAAGCATGAAAAGTGATAAGTGAAGGGTGAAAAATCTGAGTTTCATAAAAAGTGAAAAATGAAAAATTAAAAGTGAAAAATTAGGAATTGATTCTGATTCGGTTCCATACCAGCATAGCAGCAGCAATGGCTGTGAGAATGGCGGCACCCACCCATGAGAAGATGTACTTCATACAAGCATAGATGAGGAAGGCGATGGGTGAGGAAGCAAAGTCGAGGCTACCTGCCTTGAAGCCTTGGGGCACACGCACTGCAGCATCGTCGGGATGAGCGGCACTGACCGTGGCTGCAGCACTGGTAAAGTTGTCGGCCATCAAGGTGACGAAGTAGAGGCCTATGGCCATTACAACGAGACCGATGATAAAGGATTTCACTACGTTACCCTTGGTATAGGGCAATACCATTACAAAGACATAGAACATGCCGGCAAGGCTGGCCAAGGGCAAAAACTGGTTGCCAGGCAATACTACCGCAAGTACCAACGTGACGGGGATGAGCAACAGCGAGACAATCAGCGTTGTGGGATGGCCAATGACCAGTGCGGGCGACATACCGATGTAGAACTCCTTGTTGGCACCGAACTTCTTGGCGATCAGTTCGCGTGTGGCTTCACTGATGGGTTTCAGTCCCTCGATGAAGAGCGAAGTGATGCGTGGTATCAGCTCCATCACGGCACCCATCTTCACGCCCAGTCCCAGAATGGCGGGAATGCTGTCGATAAGTTCCTGCGAGTCCTTACAAGCCAGACAGCCGATGGCAATACCAATGATGACGCCCAGGAAGAGTGGTTCACCAAAGAGTCCGAACTTCTTCTTCATGCCCTCAGCGTCGATGTTGAGTTTATCGAAACCTGGTATCAAGTCGAGCGCCTTGCCAATGAGAATGGCAAATGGCGTGAAGCCCTGACAAAAGGGTTGCGGAATGCTGATGCCCTCCATGCCTTCGTAGAAGGTCTGGAACTTTTTGGCTGTCAGGTCGGCCAATACCAATGTGATGATGTAGCAAATGATGGCAGCAAAGAAGCCCCACGCAATGCTATCGGTAAGAAAATATACCACGGCACCAATGAAGGCGAAATGCCAATAGTTCCACAAATCGATATTCACAGTGCGTGTGCAGCCAATAAGCAGCAGTACAAGATTCACGCCTAAGCAGACGGGAATGATGAATGCACCTACCGAGGTGTTGTAAGCCACACTGGCAGCAGCAGGCCAACCCATGTCGAAGACATTGAGTTCCAGTCCATAGATTTCCACCACCTTGTTGAGCACAGGTCCCAAGCTACTGGTAAGCAACCCCGTGATGACGCCTAAACCCACGAAACCGACACCGACGTAGAGGCCACTCTTGAGTGCTTTTGAAAACTTGATACCGATGCACACACCCAGAATGGTGAAAATGATGGGCATCATCACCGCCGCACCCAAGGCGATGATGTACGAGAAAAATTGTTCTACATATTCCATACAATAAAGATTAGTTAGTTATTGGTTCTTTTTTGTAAATTCCAATTTCAATGTCCCCACATAGCGAGCGTTCTTGCCCATTTGGTTGCAGAGGACAAACTGACCATCGAGGTTTTTCACAAATTGCGGCTCTTCAAAGTAGGTGTGTGTATGGCCGCCCAGCACAAGATCAATGTTACGTGTGGCAGCAATGAGCAGCTGGTCATTGATGGTCTCTGTGTTCCAACCCAGATGTGAGAGGCAGACAACCAAGTCGCACTGCTTTTCCTGCTTCAGCATGGCAGCAATGCGGTTGGCCACAGGAATGGGGTCGAGATAGCGGGTGGCTCCATAGTTTTCAGTGGGCACCAACCCTTCGAGCAGTGGACAGAGTCCCAGCACACCGATTTTAAGGCCATTCCGCTCTATAATAATATAAGGTGTAACCGTTCCGTCAACGGACGTGTTGGAGAAATCGTAGTTGGAACAAACAATGGGGAATTTCGCCATGCGGAAAAGGCGGGCCATGTTCTCAAGGCCGAAATCAAACTCATGGTTGCCAATGGTTGCAGCATCGTATTGCATGAGGTTCATCAGTCCGACCTCCACGTCACCATGGAAAAGGTTGTAGTAGGGAGAACCTTGGCTAAAGTCGCCTGAGTCGAAAAGCAGCATGTTATCGGGATGCTCCGTGCGCAATCCCTCAACCAACGCCAAACGACGGATATAACCAGCCTTGTCGGCTTGAGCCGTATCGCTGAAATTCACATTGATAGGCAGGATGCAACTATGCGTGTCGTTGGTGTGGGCAATGAAAAGGCTTTTTGTCTCTTCCCTTTGCACGGGTTCCTCGGCTGGCAGGAAAAGGGTGCGGCCTTCAATCTTCGCCGTCAGCTGTTTTCCCTTGACTGTTTGCTGCCGCACAAAGTCCATATAGATGTCACGCACCAGCATCTTTGATTTTTTGATAGACATGCGGTCTTTGAAGGCTTTCATGTTGTCATTGCCTTCTGCCAAGTAGTCCAACGTGGCAATGGTGTATTTTTTCGTAGGAAGAATCGGCTGACCGTTCAACCGGGCACTTTGCAATTTGCCTTCTGCCGAATAGACCAACTCAACGCCGTGGCTGACACCTTCCCCGCCGAAAATGGCGAATTGCTGAAAAAGCTCAAGCACCTTATCGCCGGTTAAGGTCAACACAACAAGCTTGTTCTCAAACGGAGAGATGGCCATGATGTCACCAATGGTTACATTGCCCTTGGGCATGGAACTGCGCAAACCGCCCACGTTGACCACCGCAAAATCTGCCTGCTTAGACTTCTTTCCGTCTATCCTTTTGGAAGCATTCAGCAACACATCCGCAGCCCAGTTGCTGAGAAGGCTTTCTGGTCGGTCGGCGTTCATGAAAAGTTCACTGACGCCCAACACAGGACCAATCAAGCTGTCAACTTTCTGCTTGTATGGAGACAAAAAATCCCATCCCCTCCCGGTCGCAGGATTGGCGTCCAACGATTTTGTTATTTCTATCCGTCGGCCCTCCACATTTTTCACACTGAAATGCTGGGCAAACGACATACTTATCATGCACAACGCTGCACAAAAAACACCAATTTTCTTCATCTGCAATCTGTTTTTCAGCCCAAAATTAGTCTAAAATCCACAAAGAGCAAAGACAAAATCAAAGTTTTTTGCTTTTTTCTTCGCCATTCAGAGAAAAAGGCGTAAATTTGCATACTTTAAAACGAATGAAAATAAAAATCACATAAAACAATGGCAAAAAAAGAGACTAAAAAAACAGAAGAGGCGATTGCACTTGACGTGCAGCTTACCAAGACAGAAGCATTCATTGAGAAGAACATCAAGAAAATCCTCATTGCGATTGGTGCCATCATCATCGTTGTTGTGGCAGGATGGCTCTACAACAACTACATGAAAGGTAAGGAAAACGATGCACAGAAGGCTATCGCAAAAAGTCAGCAGGCTTTCGCCCTGCAACAGTATGAACAGGCGCTTAACGGAGACGGAACCCTGAACGTTGGTTTCCTGAACATTATCAGCCAATACAGTGGTACAAAGACCGCCAATCTTGCAAAGCTCTACGCCGCCGTATGCTATGCAAAGACAGAGAAATACGACGAAGCCATCAAGATGTTCGAAGACTTCAGCCAGAAAGATGACCAGATGATTTCTCCCGCATCGCTCGCTGCTCTTGGTAACTGCTACATTCAGAAAGGCGACAACAAGAAAGGCGTTGACATGCTTCTCAAGGCAGCAAAGGCAGCCAGCAACGATGCAATCTCTCCCGTTTGTCTGCTCCAGGCCGCACAGGTTTATGAGGCTGAAGGCGAGAACGAAAAGGCTGTTGAGCTCTACAAGGAAATCAAGGAGAAATATTTCCGCAGCCCCGTCTCTGCCGACATGGACAAATACATCGAGCGTGCTACGAAATAACACATATTTTAATATAATAAGGGGAAGAGGTATGTCTTCTCCTTATTATTTTTCCCTACCAAGCCTCCCCATCCCAAGCGGATGCATTCCGTTTTTTTAGTACGCTTGACCTATCAAGATTTTTTCACTTCTCACTTATTTTATTTCCTCTATGGCCAGTAAAAACCATAACCTTTCTGACTACGACATCAACTCCGTACCTTCCGCCGAAGGAATGAAGGTAGGTATTGTTGTCAGTGAATGGAACCAAAACATCACCGGAGCACTGCTGCAAGGAGCACAGGACACGCTGCTAAAAAACGGCGTACGGCAGGAGGACATCACCATCATGACCGTGCCAGGCAGCTTCGAACTTGTTCACGGCGCACAGAAAATGACAAAACTCCCCTTTGATGCCATCATCGCCATTGGTTGCGTCATCCGTGGCGATACACCTCACTTCGACTATATCTGTGAAGGAACCACCTACGGACTGGCACGACTCAACGCCACCCAACCCATTCCCGTCATATACGGACTGATAACCACAAACGACATGCAACAGGCATTAGACCGTTGCGGAGGCAAGTTGGGAAACAAAGGCGACGAATGTGCCATTACAGCCATCAAAATGGCCGACTTCGACCGCAAAGTCCGCCAAAGCCATGAGATTTTTTAAAGCTCAATTTCTCATTTATCACTTTTAACTTTTAGCTTCTCCGTTTCCCTATCCGACACTTTCAGAGAATATTACGTGGAATAGTATTAGGATTCATCATCCTCTACGCATCCTGCATACTGCTATTCAGCTTGCCATTTGTACAAAGGCAATTAGCAAGTTGGGTAGCAGATATTTTGTCCGAGAAGCTGCAAACCAAGGTACAAATCGGCAGCGTAAACCTCGGACTTCTCAACCGCATCATTATCGACGACCTCACCCTAAACGACCTGCAAGGCGTCAGAATGCTGAAAGTGTCGCGTCTCTCTGCCTCCATCAACTACGTGGAGCTTTTTCAGGGAAACATCGTCATTCCCACGGCACAACTCTTCTCCCCCAAGGCCGTGCTTTACAAAGACTCCCTGTCGGCTCAGGCAAACTACCAATTCCTCCTCGACGCATTCCGCACCGACGAAACCGACACCAAGACGGAACTGAACCTGCGCATCAACTCTTTCATCTTGCGCCATGCAAACATCAGCTACGACATCAAGGACATGCCACACCGCGAAGAAGTCGGCACCAATGCCCAGGGCATCATCCTCTACCGCCTTGACCCTCACCACCTGCAACTGAAAGACGCAGGCATGAACATTTCTATTAAAACACTCACAAACGACTCGCTCAACGTGTCAATCAAACGATTAACGATGAGCGAAAGGAACAGTGGACTCTCCGTCGGTGAGTTTGGTCTCAGTCTGGAGGCTAACAAGCAAAGCGCCCTCTTAACCGACTTCTCCTTTAAGATGCCTCACAGCAGCCTCGCCATTGACACACTACATATCCACTATCCCGAATACACGGAGAACGGCGCATTCAGCATCGATCAAACCACCCTGACCGCCCACCTCATGCCCTCTGACCTGAAAAGCCTCCTGCCCATCTTCCAGAGCGCCCATTCCCCACTCCACCTCACCGCCACACTCCAAGGCAACAGCAACCAAATAAACCTCAACAGCCTCACCTTGCAAAACACCGACGGCACCATCCGCCTTCAGGCCAATGCCGTCGCTTCGCTCAATGACGGCAAACTGCAGGCAGCATCTGCCTTCATCGATGGGCTCCACGTCTCCGACGAAGGCATCCGACAAATCTTCAACGACTTCAACCTCAATGAGGAGACTTTGAAACCCATCCTCCTGCTCGGTAACATCGACTACACCGGCAACATCGACTACACCCCTTCGGCCACCCATTCCTCGGGAAAACTCCTTACCCAGTCCGGCACTCTCGACTATCAGGCAACACTCGACTCCAACCAGCAAATCACCGCCCACCTGCTCGGCCAGCAACTCAACCTCGGCACCCTCCTCAACAACGAGCCATACGGCATCGCCAACCTCGACATCAACGCCACGGCAACCACCCAGCACCTCCTTTCTGCCACAGGGCAAGCCGACATCGTGGGTTCTGGCATCGCCGTGCAGTCCGAGCTGGCCTACCAGCGACAAGGCTCCATGCACAGCCTCGACCTCATTCTCGACGCCGACAACGTCAACCCACACGCCCTGGGCCTCACGGAGAAATACCGAGGCGAACAATACCAGTTTTACCTGCAAACCCACCTGACAGGCAGCAACATCGACGACCTATCCGGTTATGCCCGACTCTACGACATCCGAATGCAGTCCGATTCTACCCTCTATGCCCTGGATGGCATCAACATCAACATTGAGAAAGAAGCCGAGCAGGAGACCCACTACCTCATCGAGAGCGACTTCCTCACTGCCGACCTGCAAGGCAACATCACCCCTTCCCGACTCCCCGACTGCCTCGTCGCCATGCTCCATCCCCATCTGCCTTCCCTCATTCCTCAGCGGAAAGCCCTCCAATACCAACCTGCCGACATCAACTTCACCTACACAGCCCGCCTCACCGACAACGCCCTCATCCATCACCTTTTCGGAGGAAACTACCGCTTTACCCGTCCCGTCCACATTTCTGGCAGCGTCAACGCCAGCCTGCATGAAATGAGTCTGAAGTTAGAGACCCGCCAGTTGGAATATGCCGGAAACCAATACCACAACGTTGCCCTCTACTGCGACAACACCCCCGAACAGCTCACTACCCAGCTCTCCGCCATCACCGTCAACGAAGAGTCTGCCGCCAAAATCGACATTTTCGCCACGGCTGGCAACAACGACATCAACAGCAACATCAACCTGCAACTGCGCGGAAACACCCAGATGGACATGGCCCTCAACAGCCGACTCACCTTCACTGACAGCCTCGGCCACACCAAGACAAACCTCCACATCGATAAATCCTCGCTCACCATCAACGACACCATCTGGCAAGTCTCGCCCGCCTACCTCTCCCTCTGCGACCAAGAAATCACTTGCAACAACCTCCGCATCTACAACCAGGACAGCTACATCACCATCAACGGCACCGCCTCCCCCTCCCTGAACGACAGCATCGTCGCCGAACTCAACAACATACAGATTGAATATCTGCTCGACGCCATTAACTTCACCTCCGTCAATCTCGGGGGCCACGCCTCTGGCTATGCCATCATCGATGACGTCTTCTCCGACAACCCCCACCTCCACGCCCAGCTCCACGTCCGTCGCCTCACCTTCGAGGGCGGTCCCATGGGCGACGCCGACATCACCGGCAACTGGAATCCCGATAAGAAAGCCATTATGCTCGATGCCGATATAAGCGGACCCTCGTCGGCCACCACCGTCCACGGCTATGTCTCGCCCGCCAACGACGACATCCACCTCGACATCACTGCCGACAACACCCCCGCTGAGTTCCTGAACGGCTACCTCGACAATATCTTCAACCCCATCACTGGCAATGTCACCGGTAACGTCAGCGTCGTCGGCCCCCTCAGCCGCGTGAACCTCGTCGGCGACGTGGATGCCTCGCTCCGCCTCAGCCTCCTGGCCACCGACGTACCCTATACCCTCAACCGTCAGCACGTCACCCTCCGGCGTGACACCATGCTCTTCGCCGGCATTGCCCTTACTGACCGCTTCGCTGGCAGCGGAACCATCGACGGCACCGTCACTCATGAGAACCTCTCCAACTTCCGCTACAACTTCGATGTCAGCTTCAACCACCTCCTGGCTTACGAAGAGAAGACCTTCAACGCTGACAAATTCTACGCCACCGTCTTTGCCGACGGCAATCTCAACCTACACGGACGCGACGGCCACCCCATGTACCTCTCCGCCAATATCACCCCTACTCGTGGCTCTATCTTCGCCTACGACGCCGCTTCGCCCGACGCCATCATCGGAAACAACTTCATCCAATTCCGCGATGCCACACCCCGCGACACCATCGAGCAATCAACCATCGACTACCTCCACTTCAACTACTTCGAAAGCCAAGACAGCCTCTTTGGCAAATTCCTCATTGACCGTCCGCTCTCAACCCGCAACGAGCGCGAGGCCGACGAAATCTACCACGGCGACCTCTACATGGACTTCAACATCAACCTCAACGAAGACTGCGAAATCAAACTCCGCATGGATAACAGCGAGGAAGGCTACATCACCACACGCGGCAACGGTGCCCTCACTGCTAAATACTACAACAAGGGCAACCTGGAACTCTTCGGCACTTACAACATCACCAGCGGACGCTACCGCCTCTACCTCCAAGACATCATCTACAAAGACCTCATGATGCAGCCCGGCAGTAGCGTCGAGTTCAACGGCCCGCCATTCGATGCCAACATCCACCTCATCTGCCACCACCTCATCAACTCCGTTCCCCTCATCGACCTCACCGCTACCACTGGTCTCACCCAGAGCAACAAGGTGAAAGTCAACTGCATCCTCGACATCACAGGCAACCTCGGCAACATGGCCTTCAAGTTCGACCTCGACATCCTCAACGCCAACGACGAGGTCAAGCAACTCGTCCGTTCCATCATCACCACTGAGGAGGAAATGAACACGCAAATAATCTACCTGCTCGCCCTCGGACGCTTCTACCCCACCAACATCGCCCGTGCCAATAGAGACGAAGCCTCCACCTCTGCCGTCAACTCCCTCGTGTCGAGCACCATCTCTGGGCAACTCAACAACATCATCAGCAACCTCGTGGGCCGCAACTCCAACTGGACCTTCGGTACTGGCATAAGTACCGGCGAGCGTGGCTGGGAAGACCTCGACGTCGAGGGAACCCTCTCTGGCCACCTCTTCAACGACCGCCTACTCATCAACGGAAACTTCGGCTACCGCGACAACGCACTCACCAACCAGGGCAACTTCATTGGCGACTTCGAGGTGAAATGGCGACTCAAGGAGGAAGGCGGGAACATGTACCTCAAAGCCTACAACCAGACCAACGACCGCTACTTCACCAAGGCCACCCTCAACACACAAGGCATCGGCCTCAGCTACATGCACAATTTCGAGTCCTGGCGCTACATCTTCAGTCCGAAGAACAAACGCCCGATCCACGAAACCACCGTCACCTTACCCGACAGCCTGCTCATCCGCCTCATGCCCGAATAACAAGATGCCCATCCCCTTTAACTCCTCTTTAACTTCCCTTCCATTCCCCTATGACTACAATTTATCTTATTCGACACGGTGAGACCTTTGATAACGTTGCCCAGATTTTGCAAGGACAACAGCAAGGCGAATTGACTCCTACAGGGATTGCTCAGATAGAGGAACTTGCCGTTTCTTTATCTGACATTCATTTCGATGCGATTGTTTCCAGTGACCTGAAACGTGCATTCGATTCATCAAAAATTCTTGCAAGCCACTTTCAACTTCCAATAGAAACCACGACTTTACTTCGTGAACGTGACTGGGGGGACTTTACAGGAAGACACATCCCCGACCTCCATGGCTTGCCGATGCCCGACAACGCAGAGACCATGTACGACCTGCTCCATCGTGCCGAAACATTCTTGGACTGGACATCCACCCACTTCACCGATAAAACGATTTTAGCCGTCGGACACGGCATCATCGACAAGGCCATCCAAGCCGTCTTTTATCACAAAATGACACGTGAAATCCCCAAGATGAAAAATGCAGAGTACAGGATTCTGAAATTAGAAGAGCGAATTATGCTCAAGGGATGAGGAACGACTAAACCAACATATACGTCTCATACGTGAGGTTCCGCATCTTGGTCATATAGAAGACACCACGCCGGGTGAGAAAGTTTACAGATTTCTCACCCGGCATAGTTTATAAGCATGGAATGTCGCTTTCATAAAATTAGTAGTTCTCCGCATTGATTTCGAAGTAAGCCTGCGGATGGAAGCAAACGGGACATACGTCGGGAGCTTCAGTGCCAATAACGATATGGCCACAGTTGCGACACTCCCAGACGCTGACGCCGCTCTTGCGGAAAACCTCGGCGGCCTCGACGTTGCGTAGCAGGGCACGATAGCGCTCCTCGTGATGCTTCTCGATGGCCGCCACGCCACGGAACTGCTCGGCCAACTCGTGGAAACCCTCCTCATCGGCCTCACGGGCAAAGGTAGCGTACATATCAGTCCACTCGTAGTTCTCGCCCTCGGCGGCATGTAGCAGATTCTCGGCGGTGGTGCCTACGCCACCCAGATGCTTGAACCACAGCTTGGCGTGCTCCTTTTCGTTCTCGGCGGTCTTCAGGAAGAGGGCGGCAATCTGCTCATAACCGTTCTTCTTGGCCACAGAGGCGTAGTAGGTGTACTTGTTTCGGGCCATCGACTCACCGGCAAAAGCGGCCTCAAGGTTCTTCTCAGTGCGGGTGCCAGCATATTTGTTCGTGGGGGGCACGGCTTCAACCTTCACGAAATCGGAGGCGGGGTGCTTGCAGATGGGACAGGTGAAATCTGCGGGCAGTTCCTCACCAACGTACTCGTAGCCGCAGATGCTACAGCGCCAGACGGTTTTCCCGTCTGGTGTCTGGCCCACAGGCTGGGGCTTCGGTTTGATGTGCTGCTGATAATAATTATAGGTAGCTGATGGCACGTCGGCCAGCACTTCCATTTCGGTGACGGGGCCTACGAAAAGCATGTGTGTACCAAGGTCGATGGCCTGCTCCACGTCTGCAGAGATGAAGGCGTTGGTGCCACGTGTGATGGCCAGTGTACCATTGGCGACGCGGCGACAGTTAGTAAAGCCGTCGAACTTATCGACAGTCCTTCCGCTCTGGAAGCCGAAGTGCTTGAACAGTTCGAAGTCTGCGGCCTCACTAAGGATGGAGGCTGTGAACTTGCCCGAACGCTGGATGAGTTCGGTGGTAAAGTTACCCTTGTTCAGGGCTACGGAGATACAGTTGGGCTGTGCCGTCACCTGTGCGACGGTGTTGCTGATGCAGCCATTGTCCCTGCCTGCGTCACAAGTCGTGATGACGAACAGGCCATACTGGATGTTGAAAAGCGGATTACTCATAGGTCTCATGTTTTACGTTAGTATTTGTATTAGATATATTGGGGGCGAATGTTAGTAGGCATATACCAGCCCGTACTTTTCATGCAGTCGGCGGAGGGACCCGTCGGATTTCATCTGACGGATGACACCGTTCACCAGCTGTAGCAAATCTTCCTGTCCCTTCTGCATGAGGATACCAATCTCATTATGATTAAAAGGTTCATGCAAAAGTGGAGCCGCCAGTCGGTGGTCGGTCTGCACATAATAGGGAGCTTCCGTAATCTCCGTTATCATCACGTCGGCCTTGCCTTCGGCTACAAGTGCCGGAATTTCCTCGTTCCTGGGATGAATTTTGATGTCAGCATAAGTGAGGTTCTCGTTGGCGAACTTCTCATTCAGTCCACCGGGGTTCACCATCACACGCACTTCAGGCTTGTCGATGCCGGCCAACGACCGGAAGCGGTCGGCATCGGCAGCACGGCAAAGGATTGTCTTGCCGTTGGCCAGATAGCCGTCGCTCATCAGCATGGTCTCACGGCGTGCATCAGTGATGGTGATGCCGCCAATGGCGAGATCGAAGATCTGCGGATTAGCCTGCACATCTGCCGAAAGCGTCGGCCACGAGGTGGGCACGAACCGTAGGCCGACGCCCATGCGCTTAGCAATCTCCCCTGCCACCTCAATGCCGAAGCCCCAATAAGTACCGTCAGGTTCACGAAAAGATAGCGGCCTGTAATCGCCAGTCGTTCCAAAGAGGATTGTACCACGGTCAACAATCTCTGCAACCTTCCCATGGACGGAAACAGCCGTTTCTTGCTGCGATATAGCGTCCAAATGTCGCGTGCCACATGAGTACAGGAATACGAATACTATTTGCGCTATTAAGATAAGCAGAACGCCGAACTTGAATTTCTTATGCATAATCTTCATTCCTCTATTGCTTTTATTGTAGCTGCACTGAATGGATACTGCTGTTCATCCATCACGTCTTTCATCACATTAAATACATTAGCGCAGGATTGCTCGACTGATTATCTGATAATACTGCCCACACCATATTATTACTTGCTCTTCAGCGTCAAGTTGGCAGTAGGTAGCGAACTCTTGATGCTCACGTTGACGGAGCCTTTCTTCTGTGTGCTGCGAACAACGAGGAGGGCGCGGCCTTTCCACGTTTTTGTACGAGGCGAGGTGTAGGGCTCTGTGTCCTTCAAGTCGGCAGAGGCGAAGGCTAACAGCGTAGCAGCTCCCTTGATGGTAGCCTCGCAGGGGATGGCAGCCTCGGGAACGAGTGTGCCTTGCTTGTCAAGGACTTCAACGGTAACGAAGGTGAGCGACTGGCCGTCGGCAGTCATCACGGTACGGTCTGGTGTGAGGCGCAGACGGGCGGGTTCGCCAGCGGTCTGAAGAATATTAGCAGAACTATATGGGCTAGATAGACTAGATGGGCTAGACTGGCTAGTAGCTACCGCCTTCAACACGCCTGGCTCGTAGTTCACCGTAAACACGGCCTTATATTCCGTCTCACGGCTTACCTGTTTCGTGCCGATGAGTTGGTCGTTAAGATACAGTTTCACTTCTGGCTGTTTGGTATAGACCTCGACCTCAACGGGTTTACCCTCCCATCCTGGCCATGTCCACGACTCCCATGTGGGCCAAACACTCCACATCGTGGTGTGAATCTCGCCGTGGTATCCATTTGGCTCCTTGACGGCCATATAGAGAAGAGGTGTAGGGTGAGAGGTAAGAGGTGAGGGATTGCTCCATAATAATTGACGGTAGTGGCTGATGGGTTTGCGCCAGCCTGTGATATCGACATCGCCACAGGGAGCACCGTGCCATTCGGGCTGTCCGCCCTTAATCCACGATTCGCCCTCGCGCTCACCTTTATAGTAGTTACGACCTATGCCGCTCTCGCCCAGATAGTCGAGACCCGTCCACACGATGTCGCCCACGACGTAGGGGAAGTCGTTCGCAAC
>CAJONZ010000094.1 GCA_905236065.1 uncultured Bacteroidaceae bacterium
CTCCAGGGTGCATCCCTGTTTGCATCCCATCCGCAGGTCGTTCCGACCTACGGTTACGGAGCGGAGACGCCTTCAGCGTCCTGGGGGGTACAATAGCGGATAATCATTGCTTTTATATAGCCTGTCGTTTTAATATTAGCTTGTAGAAAAGCAGTTTATATTTTAATTTAATGTAATTTTTGAAGGAGATTTCGTTTTTAATGGACTGTATTTGTTCACGTGCCTCCTCGTAAGTATATGCAGAGTCTTTAATCACTCTTTTGCAATCTGCATATTTTTGTTTCTGCTCCAAGAAACCTTTGTCCAGGAAATATTTATGCAAAAGTCTTTCTTTGGCAACCATCCTTTCCTCTTCGTATCCTTCGGGAACGCCCCCTTTTTTATATTTTTCAATAGCATTTAAAGTCTCCTCTAAGTAACTCCGTCCCCATTTCTGGTCTGGCTCAATATGATTCCCTTCTCCCCATTCGTTCCAAGCATTGATAAAGACGAGATTTTCATCCTCTTCTTTAAATGAGGTCTTTCTACATAGAGCGTCAAACAGCCAGCGCCCATAGTTTTGAGGAGTTAATTCCGTGAACGAAAGGAATGTGCGGCCAACGCGGCGAGGAGAATTGTCAAATCCTGGTGATACGCATGGATAGCATCTATCAGGAAGTTCTGTGCTTCTGCAATACTCCACATAGTCGGAATAATTATAGACTGTGGGCTGTTGTTCTTTTGTCTCAGTCTTGTCAATAGGAATGGTATGGACTGTTGACAAATAAGATATTTGCACTCCAATAGGTTGAAAATCCATGGCTGCGTCTATCCCATCTGTAAGTTTCGTGTGAGTGGGGTCACCAGGGAACATGGTTTCTATCAAGTAGATTTCCATGTTAAATTCATCATGTGCTACCTGGCGCCACGTTTTGATAGTCTCTTCAAAATCTGGGAAAAGTGCCACACGGTACACGGCGAAAACAGGTTTCCCCGCAATGCGGATGTATCGCTTGTCTGGGAAAACGTTTTTGCACAGCCAACGCATGTGCTCAACATCGTCCTCATGGGAGTATGTTTGCTTAATGAGAACATCTGTGAAGCCGCCGTCCCAATTCCTGGCCCAGTTCTCATTTGCCCAGCAAAGCATGAATGGAAAGTCTGGTTGTCCCGAAGATAATATTTCATTGACAGGACGCTCCATCAATTGCTTGCCGTTGAACCAATAATGATAATAGCAGAAGCCGTCAATGCCATATTCTTTGGCTAAATCAGCCTGAAGCTGCCGTGCTTCGGGCAATCGTAAGTCATAGAACCCCGTGTCAGAAGGCAAATGTGGCTCATAATGCCCTTCATATCTGGGCTTTGCTTTTGTTACATTTGTCCATTCTGTAAATCCCATTCCCCACCATTCATTATTTTCTTTGAAAGGATGAAATTGAGGAAGATGGATGGCTATGACCCTGCGATTCATCGTAATGTGTTAATATTATATTTTTCGCTATTTAAATAAATCTGTCTGGTTTCCATGCCAAGATTCATTCCCCATACGAAGAAAAGTCTCTCCAATGCATGGGCTATAGTCCCATCCTGTCCGATTGGCTCTTCTGGGAAGTCTTTAAAATCAATGGGTAAAGTAAACATTTGTTGCAGATATGATGTCTTTGCCCAGAACATACTTCCTTGTGGAAATTCAATGATGGGAAAAACTTTTTTTAGGTCGATTTTCAGTCCACTTTTGTTCAACATATCCTGTGCTAATTGCATGTTGCTACCCCATCCAGATGGCTGCTCAGGCATCATAAGGAAGTCAGGAGGAGAAATCACTCCGATATTTTCATCAAGTAGGTTAAAAATACGGCTGACATTCTCCTGTGAACCTAACAGGTGGTCAAAGATATACTTTGCCCATACGTTGTGCGAAGGTGTGTGCAAACTCTTTTTACTATGTAAATGGGCAATGTAATCATACGTCTGAAGTTCTTTGCCAAACAAGCAAATCATTGGCGCAATATCTCTTCCGCGATTTGGGCATAATTTTATTACAATGTTGTCCACCTTTCTTATTTTGGTGAAATCCTTTTTCAATATATCAGGATTGCAATTCATTGTCTCAGGGACAGATACAAACAAGTCGAACGTCTCAGGTATGTTGTTTAGGTAATTTACCATGAAAGGCACCATGTCCACATAAAAAAGATGGAGATGCACAGCTATTTTTTTATCGGTCGCATTAATAGGTCTAAGAGGAACTTCTTCTAATACGATGCGTTTGAGGCTTAATTTTTCAAAAGTCTTTTTTTCGTCATTTAGGAACGTTTGCCTGATTTTTTTCAATTCTTCATTCGGATTTTTAAGGGCATTGCAAGCTTCCCATGTAGCCGCAGGATACGCATCAATACCTTCATGGTACATTGCGTAGATAGAATAAGGAAACAAAGGAATATTTCTACTTATTAGATTTTCTGCTTTTTTTACCTCATTCTCATCAACACACTCAAAGGGTGTGCCGTCAATTCTTGGATTTAGCGGCAAGTCAAACAGTGCTCTTGCTGTTACGTTTATGCTACTATATCCAAAGCGTTTGTCCGGCTCCAAATATGTGCCCTCTGCCCATTCGTTCCATGCGTTTATGAAGATGAAACGCTCTTCGGGGTCATGTTTTTGGCGGGTATATTGGATGATGTATCTGAACCAATTATAATAATCGTATAATGAGAATCCCCATGTTGCCCAAAAACCTTCTTTCCGTCGTGGCGAGTTATCCCATCCAAGTGTTATTCCTCTATATGTTTTATGTGAAAAAGTTTCCACAGAACCTTTGCCTGCAATGATATTCTTCACCAGTTTACGGTATCCTATTAGGTTGCCTGTTTCGCTTGGAACCCCTAATTTTGTTATGTCGTAATTGTCGAAATCCGCAGTTCCTGATGGTGGAAACTCAATCTCTCCGTCAGCATTTTCCACTATTTCAGATATACCAATCGTCGCACAGCCCCGCTGTATCCATATCAGAATGTCGCCAATGCCATTATTTTTTGCCCACTCTTTCCATTTTCTGAACGTTTCCGCCGCATTTGGAAGTAGGTTAGGTCTGTAAATAATAATCACAGGTTTTCCGTTCACGCGGATATAACGTGGATCTCTAAGAAATTTTTCAATGTCAATAATGTATTGTAAAGAATCATTTTCATATGATTGCCCAATCAAAATCTCGCTATTGTTACCATCCCATTTTCTTGTCCAGTTTTCATTTGCCCAACAAAGACAATAGTTTAAGTCTATTTCGGGATGCTCCAATAACAGCTCCAACGGTTTTTCCATTAGCGTTTTTCCGGAGAACCAGTAACGGTAGAAACAGAATCCATATATACCGTGTTGTTTAGCAAGCTTTGCTTGTTTATCCAACACTTTCCAGTCCGACAAATCGTAATATCCAAAGTCCTCATGGGGTTCACGAGGTTGGTAATGAGAGATGAATCTCGGAACAGCTTTTTTTGTATTAGTCCATTCTGTAAATCCCTTTCCCCACCATTCATTATTTTCTTTGAACTCATGAAATTGGGGCAGATATAGAGCGATTGCTTTTATATCAGTACAAAAATCTGAATAGTCAATATTTGTCTCATACCATGAGTCGTAAGATAGCTGTGCCATAGGTTCTTCCGACGGATTGTCAGACAGAATAGATTGCGTCCCTATTCTCTTCTTGCTGTATTTCCCCCAATGGAAAGTTTTATTTATTTTATCAATCTGTTTTTCTATTGCCAAGGCTTTTTTCACACTTCTGTGTGATAGTTGTCTGCGTTGTGCCTCTATTTCTTGTTGTAATACCATGATTTCCTTCTGTAAGGAAGTGTTCCTTTCATTGGCATCTTTCAGTTTTTGGTTTAATATCTGAATGTTTTCTTCTTTTGCAGCCTGCATCTTATAAAATTGGTCTTTCTCTCGCTTCATTTGTTCTTCCAACTCTTCGATGATTTCTGCTTTGTGTGTGTTTTCTTTGTCCAAAACAGGCAAAATCTTATCCACTTCAGTATAATTTTTTGCCAGTGCTACCCAATCTGCATATGCGTGTGGTTGTTCGTAATATTGTTCCTTAATATTACGACAAATATAATCATATAATTCTGAATTCACGCATTCTATCGTTTTGTGTTCTTCCATGATTGATTCATGTAACTTCGAAGAGAAATCTGCGAGAAAAGCTTTCTTTTTTATCAAAGGAATACGCAGTTTATGTAGGGTTAAAGGATATGTTGTTGGATTTTCCCAACCGATTCGTTGTAAGGCTTCGGGATAGTTTTTCCCTTTCACGTCCAAATAACTGCTGTATTTAAAGCCGGCTTTTTGCAAAACAGCTGCAAGATTAACTTCATATTTTAGAACGTATTCATATTGGTTATTTTGATGCACAACGCTATTAATGAAATCCATGAATGTCTGTGAGATGAATACTTTCTTTTTGAATAGGATAAAGTAGGATTGCAAGTGCTCTTTTACTTGTAGTGAACGCGCCATTCCCCAAAAATCAACATCTTCCTTTTCCATTGTATTAAAGACTTCAGAAAACGGGAAAATGGGTCCGTAACAAGAGTCATTACATAGGATAAGTTCTTCGGCAAGATTTAATAAATTTTCTTTTTTTGCTAATTCATACCCTTTTTTATATGATCCAAAATCATAGCAGTTATGTTTTTTGAAACTGGCGACTGCTACAAAATCTTTTATTTTTTCTATCTCTTCTGGATTAATCTGGTTGTCGGCTACAAAAATGATTACATCTACAACCTTTTTTAATTCTCTCAAATAGTAAACCACATAGTCGGAAATACATCCTTTCACATTGTAGGATGCAAAAATAGCAATACGTTTGAGTGTCTTACTGATATTTTGAGGAAAAAACAAATCCTTATCTATAGCCATATTTTGCATATTTATATTGTTTTAATATTCATTTGGTGACAGGAGCATACGTACAAATATTCCCACTTTAAAATGTTGATGGGTAATGAAATTGCTAATACTCCATGCTTGACAACATGAATTGTCTTTCTGTGTTGAAGGTGTAGTTTTCTTTGTTACATCCTTCCACAAGAATCTTCCGCCTTTTCTCGTTCTTCCTTTGTCACCCGCCTCACAAACGAGCGGGTAACGAACAGATTGATAAAATTTTTGACTATTTTCATTCTTTTTCAGGTCTTTTGGTTTGTAACAATAATCCTTTCAGCAGTGGGCAACAAGGTAGTCTTCAATTGTGCGGGACGCGCTGCTGAAGTTAATGCCAACGGCAATTTTGGGGCGAGGATCGGAGGCGAATCGAACAGGGTAATTCTTTTCAAGAATTTGACGCAGGGCAGTGTTGGCATCGCCATCATACTTGAACTCAAAGATGTAAATGGCATTCTTTCCACGTAAAATCATGTCCATACGTCCTGTGGCTGTTTCGACTTCTGCACTTACATCAGCACCAATGGCTGCCAAAAGGGTATATAAGATAGATTGGTAGTGTCGCTCGTTCTTGTTCGTGATGGAGTATGGGATGGCAGAATAGAATCGGCGTATAACTTCCAAAAACTCCCCTATCTCACATTCCCCTTGCTGCAATGCACGAAAAGCAACGTTCACTTGATTGCTGTTGTCTGGATAGTCTTCACAGTAATATTTGTATAATGAATTGGCAAATCCGCGATAGACTTCTTCATTAGGGAAATCAAGGGTGAACGTTCCTGTGGCTGGTTCATAACCTTTGAGTGTGAGATAACCACTTTGGAACAGGACTGGTATTGGGTCGGTGATGCGGTCGGTGGGTGCATCGAAACGTTCCAAAGAAGCCTGGATGCCTTCTAAATCAGGAAGGTCGAGATGGTGCTTCTGTAAAAGCTGTATGAGCGACGTGGGGGTACCTGTAGCAAACCAGAAGTTTTGGATGTCGCCCATGTCAAAAGCATTCAAAAGACTCCAAGGATTATAGATGTCGGTCATTCGGCTGGAAAAATGATAGCCGTCGTACATCCGCTTTAATTCCTGAACGATGTGTTCGTATGTTTGTCCACTTTGCTGTGCCAACCATTGGATGTCTGGACTCATTGTTGTGAGCAGTTCTTCTTCAGTTATACCGCATATACCCTCAAAGGTTGGGTCGAAACTGATGTTTTTGAGGTTATTCAACTCACTGAAGACACTGAGTTGTGAGAATTTTGATATGCCGGTAAGGAATACGAACCTAAGATTGTCAGCCTGACTTTTCAGTGGACTGAAAAAGTCACGCATACAGTTGCGAATCTGTTCCTGTATGAGGGGTTTGTCAATGGTGTCCAACATGGGAGCATCATACTCATCGATGAGAACCACCACCTGTAGCCCAGTCTGTCGATGTGCGGCTCGGATGATGTTTTTCATCCGTTCCCCATAGCCGTGCGGATCCTCGGCATTGATTCCTAACTCCTGCTCATAGTCTTTGAGCAGACCGTTCAGGATGGTATGTGTGCGTTCTAATGTGTAGTACTTCCCAACACTGAAATCCAGGCGAATAACCGGATAAGTCACCCACCTTGTCTCCAATTTTCCGAGGGCAAGGCCGTCAAATAGCTCTCTGCGTCCCTCAAAATACGCTTTCATAGTGCTTATCAAAAGGGATTTGCCAAAGCGTCGTGGTCTGTTAAGAAAATAGTATTTCCCAACGGAGGCCATCTTGTGGATATAGGCTGTCTTATCGGCATAGACATAGTTCTGTGTCGCAATTTCCCAGAAAGTCTGGATGCCAATGGGGTAGCGTCTCTTCGTTGCCATGTCTTCTCTGTTGTTACTAAAAGCCTGGTTTTCGTCTCTCGCTTGCAAAGGTAAATATAAAATATGAGAAATTCATTCCCTTTGTAAGAAATTTTTTATGTGTATGGGAGCAAAATCCTCTGTCTCTTCGCTGAGATTTTCCTCACGTTGGCTTGGAAGTCTTCTCACGATTCGCTGAAAAAGTTTATTCTCGACGCCATATCTTTTATTCTCGTCGGGAATATTAAATATGGCGACGATATATTTTTTATTTTCGGCGAGAATATTTGTAAAAAGTGCGACGTTGGGAAAGTTTCAGTGAAGTGTGAGGATGGGGGTGGTGAAGGAAGACGAAAGAGCAGGTGAAAGAAAATGCGCTTTTTTTATGGAAGGTAAACTAAAAAAGCATATCTTTGCAGGGTCGAATGGTGAGGGACGACATTCATGACAGGGACATGATGGCTTTTGTTGGGTTCGACCCAGAGTTTGATTCTTAGGTATGAAACAGCTGATAAGGATAAATAAGGGTGTGTTTTCCAATGTTTTGGCATTGGTTCTTAATCTTCTCTTGGTGTATGTGCTGTATGCGCTGTGCCGAGTAGAATTTGTATGGGAAAACTGGAATGCTTTTGGTGGTACGCTTTTTCAGAACGCATGGACGGATTTGCTGATAGGCAGTTGGCGGTTCGACACTTCGGCCCTGCTCTATACCAATGCGCTCTATGCCCTGATGATGCTCCTGCCGTTCCGATGGACGGAGAGCAAAGGTTGGCGTTGGGGAGCCAAGTGCGTTTTCTGGTTGGTGAACGCCCTGTGTCTATTTGCGAATGTGGTTGACTCGGTGTATTTCCAGTATTCTGGACGGCGGACGACGCTCTCGGTGATGGATGAATTTCGTCATGAGGAAAATGTTGGCAGCATTTTCCTGACGGAAATCGGGCATCATTGGTACTTGGTAATTTTCATGTTGATTCTGTGGGTGCTGTTGTGGGTGCTGTATGTGAATCCCCAAGGGAAGACGAAGAGAGGAAGCCTGATGCGGACTTTTACTGTTTATGGGGTGCGGACGCTCTGCCTGGCAATGTATGCGCTTTTGTCGATATGCGGTATGCGAGGTGGAGCCACCACGGCTGTTCGGCCCATTACCATCAGCAATGCGACCCAGTATGTAAACCGTCCCCAAGAGGCAGCTGTGATTCTGAATACCCCCTTCTCGCTCATTCGGACGTTGGACAAGCAGGTGTTTGTCACGCCGTTGTATTTTCCTGAGGACGAACTGGACAGGCTCTATTCGCCAGTGCATCAACCCAACGACTCGTTGGTTGCGGCGGGACGGGGCAAGAATGTCGTCGTGCTGATAGTGGAGAGTTTTGGCCGGGAGTATATCGGTGCATACAATGAGCATTTGGAAGACGGCCATTACCAAGGCTACACGCCGTTTGTCGATTCGCTCTACGAACATTGCCTTTCGTTCGACTATACGTTTGCAAATGGCCGGAAGAGCATCGATGCCATGCCGTCCATCCTGAGTAGTATTCCCATGTTCGTGGAGCCCTTCATCCTGACCCCCGCATCGCTGAACAACGTGAGCGGACTGGCGGGTGAACTTGGCAAGGAGGGCTATGCGTCGGCCTTCTTCCACGGTGCCGAGAACGGTTCGATGGGTTTCCAGGCTTTTGCCCGTGCATCGGGCTTCCAGCATTACTTCGGACGTACAGAGTACAATGCGGACAGTCGTTTCGGCGGTGATAAGGACTTTGACGGTACGTGGGCCATCTGGGACGAGCCCTTCCTTCAGTTCTATGCCCTGAAGATGTCGGAGTTGAAGGAGCCTTTCATCACGGCAGTGTTCACGGCTTCGAGCCATCATCCCTACGCCGTTCCAGAGGGGTATGCGGCTGTGTTCCCCGAAGAGGGTGACAACCCGATTCACAAGTGCATCCGCTATACGGATATGGCATTGCGGCGATTCTTCGAGACTGCCCACCGTCAGCCGTGGTTCGAGAACACCCTTTTTGTACTGACCAGTGACCACACGAACCGAAACGACCATGCGGAATATCTGACCGACCTGGGTGTGTTTGGTGCGCCCATCCTGTTCTATGACCCTTCGGGAGGCATCGAGCCAGGGCGCCGTCATGGCATTGCCCAGCAGATAGACATCATGCCCACGGTATTGGGCTATCTGGGTTATCGTCGGCCTTATGTGGCTTTTGGTAGTGACCTGCTGCGGACTGGCGACAAGGACACGTGGGCGGTGAACTACCAGAACGGCATTTATCAATACGTGTCCGACGGTTACGTCTTGCAGCATGACGGACAGGCATCGAGGGCTTTGTATGATTATCGGCAAGACTGGATGTTGCAGCATAATGTGATGGCGGAGAAGCCGTTCGTAAGGGAAATTCTGGAATGGAAACTGAAGGCCATGATACAAAGCTATATGGAGAGAATGAATGGAAACAGATTGGTAATCCCTGAAGAGTGAGAACGATGGAGAGTGAAAAGTCAAAGATGCGATTGTTGCTGAGGAATGTTGTGTTTTACCTGCTATATGGGTTGTTTTATCTCATATCCCTTTTGCCCATGCGGGTGTTGTACCTGTTTTCCGACGTGGCGTTTGTCATTGTGTATCATGTGGCAAAATATAGGAGACGGGTGGTCGAGGAGAACTTGCGTACCTCCTTCCCGGAGAAGACGCCCGAAGAGCGGCGGTGGATAGAACGGCGGTTTTACTTGTGGTTCAGCGACTACATATTCGAGACCATCAAACTGGCCTCCATGCCTAAATGGGAGATGCGGCGTAGGGTGAAGTACACAGGTTTGGAACACATTGATGAGGCCCTTGCCCAAGGGCACAGCGTGGCACTCTATCTTGGTCATTATTGCAACTGGGAGTGGGTCACTTCGATTGCCTTGCATCTGCCCAAGGAGGTGTTTAAGGGGCAGATTTACCACACACAGGAAAATTCCGTGTTCGACGATTTGCTGCTGCGCATCCGTTCCCGCATGGGCTCGGTAAATATATCCTCGAAGGTGACCCTGCGCACAGTGGTTGAGCAACGGAGGGCCGGTCGGCTCATGGTCATCGGGTTTATTTCCGACCAGTCGCCCATCTATCCCGCCACTCGCTACTGGACTGACTTCCTGAACCATAAGGATTCGCTCGTCATCACCGGGACGGAGGAACTGGCCAAGCGGTGTGACTTCGCCTGTGTCTATTTTAACATGCGCCGCCTGCGGCGTGGCTATTACCAGATCAATATAGAGCCTCTGACGATGGTGTCGAAGGATTATCCCGACTATGAGATTACGGAGATGTACGTGCGCCGTCTCGAAGAGACCATCCGGCAGCAGCCGCAATACTGGCTGTGGACTCATAACCGATGGAAACGCACGCGGCAGGGCTATGAGGAGTACGTAAAGCGTGGAGGAAAGGTGGAATGGATTCCGAAAAAGTAAAAGAGTTGTATTACTCGCTGTTCAGGGGAGTGCGGAAGAACAACAAGCAGGTGTATTTCCTGAAAGGTTTTCTGCGCTTGCTGGTGCCGCGTTGGTATTGTCGGTGGCGACTGAAGCACGAGCTTGCAGCCTTTGATAAGTTGAGCGAGGCAGAGCGTATATACGTGCAGCGGCGGGTTGATTACTATTGCCGACTGACGGAGCCGACGCTTTTGCCTGTCGAGGAGTCCGCTCCATTGAGTGAGCATACCTACAAGAAACATACCTGCCGGTCGGTCTATTTTTTCGATACGTATGAATACCTTCGGTACTTCGACCCGAAGTTGCGCTGGCGGCATGAGTGGGGCGACGTCGATTGGCTGTGCCCTTATCCGTCCATCGTGAAGAGCCGTCCCGTGACGGAAGACGACTCAAACCGCAACTCGGTGTTGCTGAATCAGGACAAGGTTCGGCATTTCATGTTTTTCAATGACCCGATTCCGTGGCGGGAGAAGGCAGACAGGGTGGTATTCCGTGGGGCGGTGATTACCAAGGAGAACCGCCGACGCTTCATGGAACGATTCAAGGGAAACCCGCTTTTCGACCTTGCCGACACCGACCCCCACAGCGACGAGGCGAAACCTGGGGAAAGCCTGAGCATCTACAAGCACCTGCACTATAAATTCATCATGGCCTTGGAAGGAAACGATGTGGCCAGCAACCTGAAATGGGTGATGGGAAGCAACAGTCTGGCCGTGATGCCCCGTCCCACTTGTGAGACTTGGTTCATGGAGGGCACGTTGCGGCCCAATTATCATTATGTGGAGGTGAAGCCCGATTTCTCCGACGTCGAAGACCGCATCCGCTACTACATGGCGCATCCCAACGAAGCGGAAGAAATCGTTGAACATGCCCATGCCTACGTGCGCCAATTTTTCAACCCCTCCTACGAACGCCTCATCTCCCTCATGGTCCTAAAGAAATATTTCGAGAAAACCTCCCCGTCCCACCCTTAAATCCCTTCCCCTTTCCATGGTTTCCGTCATCGTCCCCAACTATAACCACGCCCCCTACCTGCGTCAGCGCATCGACAGCATCCTTGCCCAAACCTATCAGGATTTTGAGCTTATCCTCCTTGACGACTGCTCTACGGACGGCAGCCGTGAGATACTGCAGTCGTATGCCGGAAATCCGCATGTGACGCACGTGGTGCTGAACGAGTGGAATTCGGGCAGCACCTTCCATCAGTGGGAGAAGGGTTTTTCCTTGGCGAAGGGAGCATTTATTTGGATTGCAGAAAGCGACGACGTGGCCGAGCCCGACTTGCTGAAAGAGTGCATGGAACGGTTGGAGGCAGATGAGGCTGTCCAGTTGGCTTACACCTATTCTTATTATATAGACCAGGACGGACGGCGAATGAAGACCTCGATTGATGAGCCGGAGAAATATTCGGGCAATGGCATTTACGATGCGCAATGGTTCCGTAGCCACCGAATGGTCTATAAAAACATCATTTACAACGCCAGTATGGTCGTCTTTCGGAAATCTGCCTTGACACACGTCACACCCGACTTCAAGGCCTTCACCTATTGCGGCGACTGGTGTTTCTGGTTCGACATGATGAGTGAGGGAAAGGTGGCCGAAGTGCCCCGGAAACTCAATAACTTCCGGCAGCATCTGGGAAAAGTGTCGAAGAAAGCCAACCTGGAAGGCAGGGATTTTAAGGAAAACGCCAAATGTCAGCAGCGCATGGCGGACTTGCTTGGGTTGACGGCCTATCAGCGGCGTTGTCTGCGCGGACGACTCACCAAACGCATTCGGAAAGCGAACTTTCCCAACAAACAAGCCGTCATAGCTGCCTATCCAGACCTCTATGCTGGCACCTTTTGGGATGTGCTGCTGTATGAGGTGGATAAATACACGAAGTGGTCAGGGTTACTGACATAGGGACGCTTATCCATCTTTATGCCAAAGTGCGTGCCAAATGAGTTTACCACTGATGCCATATTTCCGGCGGTTGCGGTAAATCTGAAAGAGGACACGCTTGGGCGCATGGCCTAAATTATATTTCAAATGGAGGTTGAGGAGCCAGTTGAGCTGGTTCATCAGGTCGTCACGTTGCGGATTGCCTTTGAGCAGTTCAGCAACGCTGGCACGGTATTGGTTCTGTGCCTCAATTTTCAAGATGGTGTTCTCGTCGTCGCGTGAGGAGATATTCTCGCCACTCAAACGGAAGTGGACGAGGATTTCGGAGGTGGAAGCAATACCGCCTTCCTGTGCAAAGCGGAAGATGGAAAGGTAGTCGGCGTACCAAGCGAGGGGAAGCAGGGCGTAGCCATCAACGGCGGTAAGGGCTTCGCGACGGTAGAACCACTCGGAAATGGTCTGCGAACGGTAGTTTTTGGTGACATGCCACAGGTAATCCTCCCATGTTTCCCATTCGGGGGCACTGGCATAGCGGTTGATTTCCTTGCCCTCGGCGTTGATGAAGTTGGCTCGGGAGCGGAAGACCTTGGTGTCGGGGTATTTCTGAGCCAAGGCCATCATACGCTCCAGGAAAGTGGGTGCGTATAAGTCGTCATCGCAGAGCAGGGCGAAAAATTCGCCTTGTGCATGGGAGAGGCAACGGTTCCAGTTGTATGCAGGGTTTCCGGCTCCGAGGTTTTTCTCGTTGACGAAGTAGCGGATGCGAGGGTCGTTGAAAGAATGGACGATGGCCTCGATGTCTTCGGGCGACTGGTCGTTGACGATGATGAGTTCGAAGTCCTGATAGGTTTGGTTGAGGATGGAACGGATGGTTTCTGCCAGAAATTTTCCTTTATAGCAGGGAATGGCGACGGAAATCATTTTATGAATATATAATATAATGTGGAATTTGCAATATATAATAAGCCATGGACTCTGTCTCTGTGCCCTTCTGCTACTTCTGTGCTCCTGCGATGTCCGCGTAAATCTCTAAGCGGCGGGAGAGGAGCTTTTGGCCGTTCATGGCAGTTTTGAGACGGCGGATGGCAGCAGAGGTGAGTTGTTGCTGGAGGGAAATGTTGCCTTGCACGTTTCGGATGGCAGTGGCAAAGTCTTCGGCGGTGTCGGCGATGCAACAGTCGATGCCGTCCTGTAGGGGCAGTCCTTCGCAACCTTTTGAAGTGGTGACAAGGGGGGTGGAGGCAAAGATGCTGTCCAGGATCTTGATGCGCATACCGCTGCCGATACGGATAGGGATGATGGAGATTTTTCCGTTGAGGAAGGTGGTCAAATCTTCAACAAAGCCCGTGAAGTGGGCGTCTGGATAGAGGCTTTTCACCAGCTGGCGGGAGGCATCGTCCCAGTGGCCGACGACGTGAAGCCGGATGGCTGTGTCGGTCTGTTGCAAGCGTGGCATGACATCTTGGCAGAACCAAAGGAGGCCGTCTAGGTTTGGGAAGTGGTCGCAACCGCCGACAAACACAAGGTCTTGAGCCGGGGTGAAGGGATGGTTTTCCGTGCTTTCGTCGGTGGAAATGACGGCAGGGGAAACATGAATCTTGTTGGCCGGCAGGTATTGGGCCAGGATTTCACGATCGACGTCGGTGAGGGTGATGATGTGGCGGAAGGTGTTGAGTGCAGCCAGTTCTTCGGCTTTTTTCCGGTTGAGCAGGTATTGGTCGTAGAAGGAAAGATGGTCGAAGAGTGTACTTTCGTTTTCGTTGCGCACAAAGCGGATTTCGTGATGGACGAAGACGGTGTTTACGTCTTCTGGCAGCACATAGGCGAGTTCAAGAAACTCGTAAAATTCCACCTGAATGAGGTCGAACCCCTTTCGGCTCACTTCATAGACGTAGTGGAGAAAGTCCGCACTCAGGCTGTTGCTGGAATTGTAGAGTGTGGAGCGGCTCTTCACGAAGGCTCCTAAGTTGAAACCTTGGAGGGTGTCGGTCGCAGCGTCGGTTTCCTCCGTGTTTTTCATGCGGAGGATGCCGCGTTTCTTGGCACGGGCAATTTTCCGTGTCATGGATTGCAGGATGTAGTTGTGCAGGCGGTAGAACTGTTTCTCTTTGGCCGTCATTCCCAGAAAAGCCTCGTCGAGAAAACCCTGCATGGAAAAGTTGTAGAAAGTTACATCCTGCCAGACGGTTTGCAGCTCCTTCATGGCATCCTCGTCGTGGTGACCGTTCTGATAGAGCAAGACAGACACATCGTGGCAGGAGCGGGCCTTTTCAATCATGTTGAAAACAGCCTGATTGCCCCCTTTGTAGAGTGGGTAGGGGACAAAGGGAAGGATGTAGAGGATTTTCATAAGGGTTACAGTTGCTGCATGTCGTACAGTCGCTTGTAGTATCCGTTCTTCTCGATAAGTTCCTCGTGTTGTCCGCGTTCCACAATCTCGCCTTCGTAGAGCACATAAATCTCGTCGGCATTCTTGATGGTGGAAAGGCGGTGGGCAATGGCGATAGTGGTGCGCGAGAGCATCAGTCGCTCCAGTGCCTCCTGAACAAGGCGTTCACTCTCGGTGTCGAGGGCCGACGTGGCCTCGTCGAGAATCAAAATCGGTGGATTCTTCAAGATGGCACGGGCGATGCTGACACGTTGGCGCTGACCGCCGGAGAGACGACCGCCACGGTCGCCTATCATGGTGTCGTAGCCATGCTCGCTCTCCATGATGAAGTCGTGGGCATTGGCAATCTTTGCGGCTTCAATCACCTGTTCCATCGTGGCGTTTTCCACGCCGAAGGTGATGTTATTGTAGAATGTGTCGTTGAAAAGGATGGCCTCTTGGTTGACGTTACCAATGAGGGAGCGAAGATCGGAGATGCGAAATCCCTTGATGTTCTGGCCGTCAATCAGCACCTCACCTTGACCGACGTCGTGGTAGCGGGGAATCAAATCCACCAGGGTGCTCTTTCCCGAACCCGACTGGCCGACCAAAGCAATGGTCCTTCCCTTGGGCACTTTCAGGTTGATGTGTTTCAGCACCTCACGGCCTTCGATATAGCTGAAAGAGACATCGCGCAACTCAATCTCGTTTTCAAACGTAGGCAGGCTGACGGGATGCTCCGGCTCCTTGATGGGGTTTTCTGCTTTCAGGATGAAGTCGATACGGTCCATAGAAGCCAGTCCGAGGGGAATCTGATAAGTGGCCCGGGAGAGTTCCTTCAGCGGATTGATGACGCTGTAGAGGATGACCATGTAGAAGATGAAGGTGGAGGCATCGATGAGGTTCGACTCGTTCAGGATAAGGAAACCGCCGAACCACAGCACGATGACGATGATGATGGTGCCTAAGAACTCCGACATGGGGTGAGCGGCGTTCTGGCGTACAATCATTTCGTTCATGCCCTTGCGGAACTCGTCGTTCACAAAGACGAAACGCTTCAACATCTTATGCTCGGCAATGAAAGCTTTGATGATGCGCAAACCGCCCAGCGTCTCGTCCAACTGGGCGATGATGTCGCCCCATTGTCCCTGTACGGCAGACGACTGGCTTTTCAGTTTTCGGCTGACAATGCCCATAATCCAACCGGCAAACGGAGCCACGACGATGACGAAGAGTGTCAGCTGCCAACTCACGGTGAACAACGTGAAGAAGCAGACGAAGATGGCGATGGGTTGGCGGATGAGCATATCCACCGAACTCGTGATAGAGTTCTCCACCACCTGCACGTCGGCACTCATGCGGGCAATGATGTCGCCTTTGCGTTCTTCCGAGAAGAAACTGAGTGGCAGGCGCAGCACCTTCTCATACACCTCGACGCGGATGTCCCTGACGATACCCGTCCGCAGGGGAACCATCACAGACGACGAGGCAAAGTAGCCGAAGGTCTTGATGCCGGTCATGATGATGAGTCCCACGCCCATGATGACCAGCGTTAGGAATTCTCCGTTCTCCGCAATCAGCTCCTGAATCCAGGCGTATGCGTTGTTGATGATCACGTCCTTGTTCATGTGTCTCCAATTCACAGGTTGGTACGTGTAGGTCGCCTGGTCAATCTTGAAAAGGATGTTCAGAATCGGAATCAGCACCATGAACGAGAACACATTCATCCATTGCGAGAAGAAATTTAGCACGACCGACCAGCCCAGATATTTGTAGTAGGGCCTGATGTAGCGTGCCATGATTGAGAGGAATTGCTTCAGCATTTTGCGGCTATTTATAAATTTGGTTGCAAAATTAGTAAAAAAAAGTGTGGAAAGTACTATATTTGCCGATAAAAGTTAAAAAAGAAAAATGAAAAGTACACCCTTAGCTTGGTGCAGCCAAAAATTTACTGCTGCAACCCCCTTTCTCACCCATCCCCTGACGGTGTTCGGACTGTATGTCATTCTGGCCGTGGCCTCCGCCATTGCCAAGATGGTACCTAACAACTACCTGATTTATAAATACTCCTTTTGGCACCTGGTCAACGGCGAACACATGTACACGTTCCACCCCGACGAATACGGTGACCTCCACCACTACGGCCCCGTCTTTGCCGTGCTGATGGCTCCCTTCGCCCTTCTGCCCGACTGGGCGGGTGTGGTGCTTTGGCACTTGGCCCTTGCCGTCTTCCTCTATTGGGCCATCCGCCAGACTCGCTTTTCATGGCGCGAACAGCTCTTCCTCTATTGGTTCTGTGCCCACGAACTGCTGACTGCCCTCTTCATGTCGCAAATCAACATCGCCATTGCCGGCATGATACTGCTGTCTTACTGCTACATCCGTCAGGGACGCGAGCGCTGGTCGGCCTTCTTCATCGCCCTGGCCACGTTGATCAAGCTTTTCGGCATCGTGGGGCTGGCTTTCTTCTTCTTCTCCAAGAACAAAAAGCAATTCCTGCTTTGGTTGGCCGTCTGGCTGGCCGTCCTCTTCGTCCTGCCCATGCTGATAGGCGGGCCGGAGTACGTACTCAGTCAGTATCAGGAATGGTACGTCGCCATCGCCGACAAGAACACCTCCAGCCTGCTTTCCTCCCATCAAAACATTTCCCTCTTAGGCATGATTCGTAAGATAGGCTACGCCTTCTCCATCGGTGGCCACGATGCCTACATGGCTATGTTCCGTGAGGAAACCCCTATCGACACCGCCAACTTCTGGTACTGCTACTCCGACCGTTGGCTCATCCTCGCCGGCCTCCTGCTCTTCGCTCTTCCTTACCTGCGATTCGGCCAATGGCACAATGAACGCTTCCGCCGCATGTTCCTCGCCTCGGCCCTGATGTTCCTCTGTCTTTTCAGCACCAGCACCGAGTCCAGCGGATACATCATCGGCATCATCGGCGTCGTCCTTTGGTACGCCTCCGTGCCTTGGCGTCGCAATCGTTGGGATTTGGCCCTGCTCATCTTCGTCTTCGTGCTCACTTCCCTTTCTCCCAGCGACCTTTTCCCAGCCTACCTGCGTTACAACTGGGTATGGCCCTTCTCCCTGAAAGCCCTGCCCGTCGCCCTTTGTTGGTTCCAGCTCATCGTCGAGATGCTGATACGCGACTACAACTACCGGGGAATTCGGTGACAAAAGAGAAGCCTGTGCGGTTTTTGCAACTGCGCAGGCTTCTCTTTTGTTATTTAAATGCAAGGGCCAGTTTGATGATTTTGGCGACGTCCTCGTCCTGTAGGCTGTAGAAGAGGGGGAGGCGTACCAGGGTGTCGCTGTAGCGGTCGCACTGGGGCAGCGGGCGTCCGTCGTGCTTGTCCTTGTAGTATTCGCTGGAGTGGAGGGGAAGGTAGTGGAAGGTGGTTTGCACACCGTGGTTCTTCAGGTAGTTCATGAAGCGGGTGCGGACATCGAGCGAGGGACAGAGCAAGTAATAGATGTGGGCGTTGTTGGTGGCATACGCGGGTAGCGGGGGCATCACGGTGATGCCGGCATGGAGTTTCCCGCGCAGGGCTTGGTCGTATTGTTCCCAGATGTGCTTGCGCTTTCCCTGTATGTCGTCCATCTGTTCGAGCTGGGCCCACAGGAAGGCGGCGATGATTTCGGAAGGTAGGAAGGACGAGCCCATGTCGCACCAGCCGTATTTGTTGACCATGCCTCGGTAGAACTCGGCGCGGTTGGTGCCCTTCTCCCAGAGAATCTCGCAACGGCGCACGAAACGCTCGTCGTTGACGACCAGCATACCGCCCTCGCCCGAACTGATGTTCTTGGTTTCGTGGAAAGAGAAGGCTGCCAGATGGCCGATGCCGCCCAAGGGACGGCCTTTGTAGTAGGCGTCGATGGCCTGTGCCGCATCTTCCACGACGAGCAGGTTGTGCTCTCGGGCCAGGTCCATGATGGGATCCATGTCACAGGCTACGCCGGCATAGTGAACCACGACGATGACCTTGGTCCGCTCGTTGATGAGCGGTGCGATGGCTTCGGCGGTGATGTTGGGGTTCTCCGTCCCGCTGTCGGCAAAGCGGATGTGGGCTCCTTCGCGCAGAAAGGCGAGGGCCGTGGAGACGAAGGTGAAGGAGGGCACGATTACTTCGTCGCCGGGCTTCAGTTCGCAGAGCATGGCGCACATTTCCAGTGCATCCGTCCCGGAGGTGCAGAGCAGACATTTGCGGAAGCCATAGCGTTTCTCAAAGAAGCCGTGGCAGTACTTCGTGAAGTCGCCGTTTCCCGACATCGTGATGGAGTTGCACACTTCCTGTATGTAGCTTATTTCTCTGCCTGAGCAGTAGGGTTTGTTGAAGGGTATCATCTTACATTACCATTTATTGGGCGCAAAGGTACGAATTTAAGCTAAAAGTTGAAAGTTAAAAGTTAAAATAGTCGGTTTGTTGGCCCCAAAGTTAAAAGTAAAAAGTGAAAAATGAGAAAATTGAATGGGTCTTTTGCCAAAAAGCTGTATTTTTGCAGGTGCAAAACAGCAAAACCGTAAAACAAATGTCACAGCTTCGCAAAATCAGATACCGCTTGTTTGCCTGGCGCCGTTTTCCCAAGCTGGTGCCGGCCTCAGACCCCATTGACGTGGTCATACCCCTTATTGCCAAGGATCTGAAAATCCTTCCGCTTTGTCTGGAGGGCGTTCGCCGTCAGGTGGCCCATCCCGTGAAGGATATTTACATCGTGGCTCCGCCGCAGGAGGAGATACTGCGTTTCTGTGAGGAATGGGGACTCCGCTTTGTGGAGGAAAGCAGTGTGCTGGGCTTCGGCCCGCAGGCGCTCGGCTTGCAGGTGCAGCTGGAGGATGGGCGGACGCTGGGACGCAGCGGCTGGCTGTTTCAGCAATTCATCAAACTCAGCGGCAAGGTGGGAACGTGTCGGCATTATCTGTGCATCGATGCCGACCACGTGTTGATTCGTCCGCACGTATTCCTGACGGAAGACCGAAAGACGGTGTTCTACATGAGTTATGAGGAGCATCGGCCCTATTACGAAAACATCCACCGGTTGTTGCCCGACTTGGCGTTGCACAAGCTTTCGTATGTTGACCACAAGATGCTGTTCGACAAGGAACAGCTGGAGGTGTTGCATCAGGCTCTGGAGCAGACGGCGGGACAGCCGTGGACGAAGGCCATCCTGGACAGTTACGACCGGCACTGCCATGCAGGATTTTCGGAGTTTGAGCTTTACGGTAATTTCGTAAAGGAAAAGGTGCATCGCCCCTGGTTGCAGAAGCGCCTGTCGTACAAACATTTGGCCGACTACGACTCGTTGCGGCGCAAGTGGAGCGGTTCACGCTGGTCGCTGACGTTCCCTGACTATATTAATTAATTTAAGTTTCGCAAGCTCAACTTTTTTGGAAGTTAAAGGGAAGTTAAAAAGAAGTTATCGCTCCGCTTGGAAGTTAAA
>CAJONZ010000095.1 GCA_905236065.1 uncultured Bacteroidaceae bacterium
GGCCGGGCACCTTGGCCTTCTCCTCCGGGGTGCGGCTGTCCAGGTGAATTTCCGAGCAGGGACCGCAGGGGCCTGTGTCGCCCATCTCCCAGAAGTTGTCGTGCTTGTTGCCGTTGATGATGTGGTCCTTCGGCAAGAACTGCTCCCAGATGCTGGCAGCCTCGTCGTCACGGGCCAATCCCTCTTCGGGACTGCCCTCAAACACCGTGGCATACAAGTCCTCCGGGTTAATCTTCAGCACATCCACGATGTACTCCCAAGCCCAGCTGATGGCCTCCTTCTTGAAGTAGTCGCCAAACGACCAGTTGCCCAACATCTCGAACATCGTGTGGTGGTACGTGTCGTGGCCCACCTCCTCCAGGTCGTTGTGCTTGCCGCTCACGCGCAGACATTTCTGCGTGTCCGCCTGTCGGCGGCACTTCGGCACGGCATTGCCCAGGATGATGTCTTTGAACTGATTCATACCTGCATTGGTGAACATCAGCGTCGGGTCGTCCTTCACGACCATCGGAGCCGACGGCACAATCAAGTGCCCCTTGCTTTCAAAAAAAGACTTGAAAGACTCGCGTATCTCTTTTGCTGTCATCATGTGTAATTTGCAATTTTTACAATTTCACGATTTACGTTTTTTACGATTCAAGCTGCAAAGTTACGGCTTTTTGCAGAAAGACACAATAAAAAGAAAACAAAATGCGGTTTGCCCCCTCATCTTGCCCCTCTTCGCTACGCTATTTTCCACGCACCGCTGCCTTTAAAATCACGCAGAACTCTATTGACGAATACAGTACTGCGTGAAATCGAATACAGTTCTGCGTCATCTCCGATAGAGTTCTGCGTCGTTTTAATATATATAATGTGGCTGCACCGTCACCCTAAAATCCTCGCACGATCATCACTGACAGTGCGAGGCGAGTTTAAACTTTTTAAACCAATCTATCTTATTAACTGACACATGTGTCTTACTGGAGGCGGAAGGTGAAAGGGATGGTCTGCTTCATCCTCACGGCCTTCCCCCTTTGCCTGGCAGGTTCCCATTTCGGCATGAGGCGGCAGATGCGGACGGCTTCCTCTTCGAGGCTCTTCTTCCATGCCTGCACCTCCTCGGGCGATTCGGAGGCTTCGGTGCCTTGTTGTTGCTGGACTTCCGTCTTTCGGGCCATTGCCGTGACGGTCACGCCCTCCGGGTCACTCATGATGCAGATGACTACCTTGAAGTTGCTGCATGTACCGTCTTTCTCGACGATGAATTGGACAAGGAGGTTTCCTTGGATGTTGTGCTCCGCAGCCTCCTTCGGATAGCGAATGTTTCTGGATATGAACTGCATGAGGGCTTGCCGGCCACCGGGGAACTCAGCCGGTTCCTCGCAAATCTCGAAAACAGGGCTGTCGTCGCCGCTATAGACTTCTTGACCTTCGACGAGGATTTTCTGCACAGGCTTTCCGTCAAGGGTGTAATTGCCTGTTGCGTTCTTTGCCAGTCCCGGAATTTTTGTGAGCAGGGAGTCGGCAGGCATCTTCTGGGTATTCACCTTGATTTCTACGACACCGTTCTTGCCCTTGTCGCCATAGAGGGCTTGGGCGGGAGTGCCATTGAGCACCGTGATGCCCTCGACGTCCTCCGGGCTGATGTTGAGCAGCTTGGCAATGTTTTCCTCGTCAATCGTCTTGAAATCGGCGGGGAGGTTGACGGGTGTACCGTTTATCACGATGAGCGGGTCTTGGGGCGTGTTGTCGGGGCTTGCCGTCTCGACGGCTTCCTGGGTGGTAAGGATGGCCTCCTTTACCTTGTTGAGCGTCGGGACTTCCTTGGTTTCCAAGGTTGCAACCATGTCTTCCACGGACGTTACTTCAGCGGGTGTGGCAAAGGCATTGAGGGTCAATGCCACCACGGGGATGGCGCAGAGTGCTTTGAGCATTCTCCACCGGGTTTTGGGTTCCTGGTACATCATAAGGATTCGTTTTTTGAGCGAGCCGTGATTCAGATTGTTGGTGAAAGGCTGCAGTCGGTTCCCGACGACCTTTATCACGAGTAGTTGTTGATATGATTTTGCATCGATGCCTTGGTTGATGACGGCCTGGTCTGCCTCGTATTCATGCACCGCCTTGAGGTCGCGGCTAAGGAACCAGATGAAGGGATTGAACCACTGGAACGTCTTTACGCACTGGAGCAGCAGGAGGTCGTAGGTGTGCCCTAAGCGGATGTGCTCCTGTTCGTGAGTGAGGATATATTGGCGGCTCGTTTCGTAGTCCTTCACACTCATGACGACGAAGCGGAAGATGCTGAACGGAGGCACGTCGCAGTTGTGCAGGATGACGGTGTTGCCCCTCTCGTCGGTATGTCTCACCCCGTTGTGCATGAAGCGGATGAGCGAGAGGGCTTGCACGAGGGTAAGGAGGAGCAGGAGGCCGACGCCCGCCCAATAGATTCCCGTGAGTGCCTGCATCCAGGTGATGCCTGTTGCCAAGGTGGGTGTGACGACGATGGGTGTGGTGTCCTGCTCAATGTAGGTCTGCATCAGATAAACCTCTTCGTTCAGCGTCGTGGGGTGCGCCGTGGTGATGTGGAACAGCGGCACGATAAGCGACACAACCATGATGCCCAACAGCATGAAGCGGTTGAACCGGTGGAACGTTTCCTTGCTGAGTAGGACGAAGAAACAGCTGTATAGCAGTGCCAGCGTAATGGCGGCTTTGATAACGTATAGCATCATGACATGAGTTTTTTATTTCTTAATAACTTCCAGTATTTCCCTCAAATCTTCCTCGGATACTTTTTCCTGTTCCACGAAGAAGGAAAGCATGGACTTGAACGAGCCTTTGAAGAGCGTGGTCTTCACTTCCTTCATCACGCGGTTGGTGTATGCCTCGCGGGTGATGAGCGGAAAAAAGTAGAACGTCTTGCCGCTGCTCTCTTGCTTTTGTGAACGGATGAACCCCTTCGTCGTGAGAATCTTCAGGAAGGTGGCGATAGTGGAGTAGGCTGGTTGCGGCTCCGGGTACTGCTCAATGATTTCATGGGTCGTCATGCCCTTTTCCATCGCCCCCTCGTCGTGCGTCCACAGGATGTTCATGATTTCCATTTCCGCCTTGGTCAGCGTTCGCTCGTTGGATGCTTGTTTCATTTTATTTAAGTTTTTAGATTTTTGTGCCGCAAATTTAATCTAAAAGTTTAGATAAGCGCAAGAAAAAACGCGGGAAAATCAATCTTCCTCCCCAAACTTTAACTTGTTTTGTTAGATATTCCCCTTCATTTTTTAGATATTAAGACTTTGTGACACTCATTTCTTCTTCGGGCTCCGGTTGGAGTGCCAGACTACGTGCGCCATGACATCGTGTGGCAGGGGGTGGTATCATGTTTCGGTGCGGCCCAGGCCAGCTGAGTGCCGCCCGCTGGAATAAGAATGTGTTTGCTTTTCTTTTCATGTTACTCAGTTTTTCATGTTGATATTTCTGTTTATTCAATTCTTCTTTGTACCTTTGCCGTCGCAAACCAAACATGTTAGGAGTATGACAGCACTACAGATGAACGCAGAGTTATTTCGTGCCATGGGCGAGATAGCCGACGACGAAACGCTGATGGCCAAGGTCGTGAAGTATGTGAAGAAGCTGGCCGCACAGAAAAAGGCTGATCCGACGCTGATGACCAAGGAAGAGTTTTTCCGCCGCGTGGACGAGGCGAAGAAGGGGCCATTGTATGAATTGAGAGAGGGCGAAACGCTGGATGACTTGATTAAGCGAGTGGTGTGATGGGTTACAGGGTTCAATATTATCGTCAGGCTCTTCTCGATGCCGCAAAATTGCAGCGCGAGGATCCCAAGGCTTACGAAAAGCTGAAGAAACTGGAGACCGAACTGAAGGAGCACCCGAAGACGGGTACTGGCAAGCCAGAACAGTTGAAAGGCAATCGCGGTGGACAGTGGAGTCGCCGCATCACGAAAAAGCACAGATTGGTGTATGAAATCCATGACATGGAGGTCATCGTGATTGTGCTTTCCGCCTACGGGCATTACGACGATAAGTAGCGTTCCTTCATTAGACTGAGACATTATCCGCCGTCACCCCCATCCGCAGTACAACAAGTACCTCGACCCCCGCAAATTCAGCTGCTTCACCATTGACAATGGCAACATCGTGTGGGGAAAGAATTGGGACATGATTTCCCCCGTCGAGAATTTGTATGCTGGGAGATTATAGACAATAGCGAATAATGATATAAGCGGATAGACGACATACTGGCGGGGCTATCCGCTTTGAATAAGAACGATAACGACATGAAGAAAACTATCTTATCAATCATCCTTGCTCTCGCCACGATAACCGTTTTAGCCCAAGACAAACTTATCCGCGTGGCCGACAAGGCGTCATGGAAAAAGGATAATCCTCGGACGACGCTGTTTGACCGCGAGAAGGCGCGACTGCTGATGCCGCAGGGAGCGACATTCGGCGTAGAATGCATCTCGTCGTTCTCGCCGGAATGGACGCTCACCTACGACTCCGTGGCTCGTGCGCTCGTCTATCGTGAGGCGCAGACAAACATCTGGTACACCACGTACAGAGCTACGCACAAAAATAAGAAGGTTAGCAAGGGACATTCCAAGTGGGTTTCCCGAAAGCGTCCAAAGAGCTACGTCGCCCCCGATGTCAAAACCTTCACGCTCCCCGTCAGCGATGACCAAGTGGCGATACTGCGAACTGTTTGGAAAACTGCCGTATATGGTGCCAAAGACCGCGAGGTATTCATCCTCGACGGTGTGAATTGGGAGTACTTTATCGACGGTCGCCGGGCGAAGTCGCATCGTGACAAGAACGTGCTTGTGGCGTTTACCGAGGATTTGCGCAAAGCCGTCCGTAGTGGCGACACGAATCGCAAGGATTCGCTCATCAGCAACGAGTTCCAGCGCGTCATCGATGGTCTCACCCTCGCCCCACCACCTGAAGTGTTGCCGCCCGGCACTGTTCGAAAGCTCATCGTCTGGAAAGGCACGGTGCTCAACGACTCGCTCGCCGAATTCCGCAGCACCATCGGAACTATCGGGCTTGACGACCGGATCTATTTCTACCGCCGTCACCAGATGCTCAAAAGCATCAGCTACCATTACGAGGAGGATGAGAAGCGAGAGTTTGCTGAGAGATATGGCATTATGGCCAAGGATTTTGTGATGGAATTCGAGACTATGCCTGACACGCTATGCGACGCCTACGTCCGCCAGCATCCCGAACTAATGCAGACGCGCCGCTACGTCGAGGGCTACGTTCTGGACGAAGATGGTAAGCCGCTGGCCGATGCCTGGGTCTATGTTCATAGCAATTCGCGAGCCAAGGGAGCGGCCACCGACAGCATCGGTCGCTTCGCCTTCTGGCTGCCGCGCACGGACACCCTGCTCGATGCCGACTGCGGCGAAAAATACAAAGGGGTTACTAAAGTCCCAATAACCGACGCACCCATCATTATCCGTCTGGAACGAAAAGGCATATGAAAATGGCCTTTGGCATTGAAGCGTAAGGTTTTATCACCTCGTTTTTTAGAATTGTTCCAGAATGCGGATGCGTTCAGCGGTGTCAGGATGGGTGGCAAAGAGGGAGTTGAAGCTGCTGAGAAAGGATTGCTGATGGGGCTGGGGGTGGACGATGAAGAGTTGAGCCACGTCGTCGCGTTCTATGTGGGCAAGACCGGGATCACCTGAGATTTTGCGCAAGGCGGAGGCGAGGGCACGGGGGTTGCCGCAGAGTTCGGCACCACCGGCGTCGGCCATGAATTCGCGTTTGCGGCTGATGGCAAAGCGGGTGAGCAGGGTGAAAAAGTAGGCGAGGGCGGTGCAGGCAATGGCAATGACGATGGCGAGCAGGGTGCCGACACCGTTGGAGCTGCCACCGCGTCGGTCGCTGCGGCTGGAGGATGAGCTGAATCCGCCATAGAGAAACATGCGGAAGACGACGTTGGTGAGCAGGTTCAGCACGGTGCTGATGATGCCGACGAAGACGATGCTGGTGATGAGCACGCGGGTGTCGTGATTGCGGATGTGGGTGAGTTCGTGGCCGATGACGCCAGAGAGTTCGTCGTCGTTGAGGCGGTTGCAGATGCCGGTGGTCACGGTGACGGTGTAGGTGTCTTTGTTGATGCCAGAGGCGTAGGCGTTGAGCTGTGGGTCATCGACGACGTTGATTTTGGGCATGTCCATGCCACCGGCGATGCAGAGATTCTCGACGATGTTGTAAATGCGTGGGTTTTCCCGTCGGCTGAGGGGACGGGCACCGGTGGAAGCTTGAATCATGCGGGTGTTGAAGAGGTAGGCAATGGTGAACCAGATGCCTACGCCGACGATGACGAAGGGAATGGTCTGCTGCCAATAGGCATTGACCACATCGCTGTGGAAGACGGTCTGCGAGTAGCCGTATGCGTCGTAGCCGACGGTCTCGAAGCCAGTGGTGAGGGCGAGGAAAACCCACACCGTGGCAAGGATGATGCAAGGAAAAGACAGGAGCAACAGAATGCTGTTTCTGTTGTTCCTGTTGATTTGGGTTTGTATGCCGACGTAGTGCATTTGCTTAGAATTCAATCTTCGGAGCAGTCTCTAAGGTCTGGCGTTCGGAGGCTTGAATCTCGTACATGGGTTCTTTCTGGAAGCCGAACATGCCGGCAAGGAGATTGCCAGGGAAGGTCTGCACGGCGTTGTTCAACTCGCGAGTGGTGGAGTTGAAGAAACGGCGGGTGGCAGCGAGCTTGTTCTCGATGTCGGCCAGTTCTCCTTGCAGTTGCAGGAAGTTTTGGTTGGCTTTCAGGTCGGGATAGGCTTCCACGCTGACTTTCAGTCCGGCCAGTGCGCTGGAGAGTTGTTGGTCGGCTTGGATTTTGTCGTTGATGTTGGTGGCTGACATGGCGGCGGTTCGGGCTGCCGTGATTTTCTCCAACAATTCTTTCTCGTGGGTTGCGTAGCCTTTTACGGTGGCCACGAGTTGCGGAATGAGGTCGAAACGTTGCTTCAACTGTACGTCGATATTGGCGAATGCGTTTTCACGATTGTTGCGCAGTTTGACGAGGTTGTTGTAGATGGAGATGGCTCCAAAGACCAGCACAACGACAACGACGATGAGGATAAGTGTGGTTGACATGTGATGTGTATGTTTTTATTTTTCCTCTTCTTTTTTCGGGGCGTTTTTCTTGTCTTTTGCGTAGCGCTTGTTAAGGGCTTTTACGACTTCGTTGGTGATGTCGAATTTCGGGTTGCCGTAGAGCACGTTGTCGATGCCAGACGATTTACAGAGGATGAAGTCGAAGCCTTTCTCCTTGGCGTAGGATTTCATGAAGTTCTGAATGGTGTCGGTCAGAGCCTGCAGTTCTTTCTGATATTCTTCCTGGAGTGAGGCAGAGAGACGCTGCTGCAAGTCTTGGATGTCTTGCTGGAGTTTGGCGAGGCGGGCTTGTTCGCTTTCGTACTGCTGCTGGGTGAGCTGGTTGCTCTGTGCCTTGCGCTGGAATTCTTGTACCTGGGTAGCAAAGCTTTTGCCTTTGGCGTTGATAGTCGATTCGGCGTTGGCTTGCTTTTTCTGGAAGTTTTCGCTGGCTTCCTTGTAGAGTTCATACTGGTTGGTCAGTGTGTCGATGAGGACGAAGGCGATTTTCAGGTCGCTGCCTTGGGCTTCGACGGTCTGCTGGGTTGTCTCGGCTTCTGGTTGGTTCTTGGATGTGTTACCGTTACATGCTGTCAGGATGACGGCAAGAAGGGTGAGAAGAGAGAGTGTGAAATTTCTGAGTTTCATATTGATTAAGTTTTTATGGTTTTACGATTTCTTGGATGCCTGTTCTTCTGTGTCGTGCGGCAAAGTCCTGACTTTGTACGCAGCCGATGCCGCGTTTTCGCATTTCCTTGTTTTGCGAGACGTGGCTCTTGACGAAGGTGCCATTCTTTTTCAGCAGAATCTGTATGCAGAGCATGATGATGCAGATGGCGATGATGGCAGCACAGAGAAGAAAGGTCTTGAGCATTTTAACTTTTAATTTTTAACTTACCAGAGGGCTTTCCTTTGTTCCTTGATGGCGTCGTCGTGGATGTATTCGTCGTATTCCATCAGTTTGTCGATGTGGCCTTTGGGCCCCAGTTCGATGATGCGGTCGGCGATGGTTTGAATGAATTCGTGGTCGTGGCTGGCAAAGAGAATGTTGCCTTTAAAGAGTTTCAGGTTGTTGTTGAAGGCCTGGATGCTTTCAAGGTCAAGGTGGTTGGTCGGTGTGTCGAGGATGAGACAGTTGGCGTTTTTCAGCTGCATTCGTGCAATCATGCAACGCATTTTCTCGCCTCCCGACAGCACGTTCACTTTCTTCAGTACTTCCTCGCCGGAGAACAACATGCGTCCGAGGTAGGCTTTGAAGAAAACGTCGTTGCCTTCGCCAAACTGGCTGAGCCACTCCACAAGGTTCTTGTCCGACTGGAAAAATTCTGTGTTATCGACAGGCAGGTAGGCGGTGGTGATGGTCACGCCCCACTTGTAGGTTCCGGCCTGTGGTGTGCGGTTGCCGTTGATGATTTCGAAAAGGGCGGTCATGGCACGTGGGTTGTGGCTGAGGAACACGCACTTCTGACCTTTCTCGATAGTGAAGCTGAGATCCTGGAACAATACGGTGCCGTCGTCCTCGATGGCGGTCAGACCTTCCACTTCCAGTATCTGGTTTCCGGCCTCACGCTCCATCTGGAAGATGATGCCGGGGTATTTGCGGGTTGAAGGCTGAATCTCGTCGATGTTCAGTTTTTCCAGCATCTTCTTGCGGGAGGTGGTTTGCTTGCTCTTGGCGGCGTTCGCGCTGAAGCGGCGGATGAATTCTTCCAGTTCCTTCCGCTTTTCGTCGGCCTTGGCTTTTTGGTTCTGTGCCTGTTTCAGGGCCAACTGAGAGGATTGGTACCAGAAAGAGTAGTTGCCTGCAAACATGTTTACTTTGTTGAAGTCGATGTCCACGGTGTGGGTGCTGACGGCGTCGAGAAAGTGGCGGTCGTGGCTGACGACCAGGACGGTGTGCTCGAAGTTGGCAAGGAAGTCTTCCAGCCATTCCACGGTGTCGAGGTCGAGGTCGTTGGTTGGCTCGTCGAGTAGCAGGTTGTCAGGATTTCCATAGAGTGCCTGAGCCAGCATCACACGTACTTTTTCCTTACCTGTCAGCTCCGACATCATCTTGTAGTGCAAATCCTCCTTGATGCCCAGGCCGCTCAGTAGCTGGGCTGCGTCGCTTTCAGCGTTCCAACCGTCGAGTTCGGCGAATTTCTCCTCCAGTTCGGCGGCACGGATGCCGTCTTCGTCGCTGAAATTCTCCTTGGCATAGAGGGCGTCCTTTTCCTGCATGATGTCCCATAGCACCGTGTGTCCCATCATGACTGTGTTGAGTACGGTGCAATCGTCAAATTTAAAGTGGTCCTGCGACAATACGCTGAGGCGTTCACCGGGGCCAAGTGTAATGGTGCCCTTCGTGGGCTCCAGTTCTCCGCTGATGGCTTTCAGCAGGGTTGATTTTCCAGCGCCGTTAGCTCCGATGACGCCGTAGATGTTGCCATTGGTGAACTTGATGTTCACATCTTTGTAAAGGGTTCTCTTGCCAAACTGTATGGCAAGGTCTGAGATTGTAATCATTCAAATACGTTTATAATTGGCGACAAAGGTACGAATTATTTACCATTTGCCCTTTACCATTTAAGTTAAAAGTAAAAAAAATGCTGTAACTGTGGGTTGGGAAAATGAAATTTGGTTACCTTTGCGGATTAAATAGTAAATGGCTAAAATGGCAAATGTGGGTTTCCTGCAACGGGTCGCAGAAGATTTGAGGGAGGTCTTTGGCGGCGATTACTCGGACTTGACGGTGGTGTTCCCGAACAAGCGGGCCAGCCTGTTTATGAATGACTGCTTGGCAGCGTCGGGCGATGGCAGGCCGATGTGGACGCCAGAGTATGTAACCATCAGCGACATTTTCAGTCGGTTGAGCGATCTCATGGTGGCCGACCCGCTGTATCTGGTCTGCCGTCTGCATGAGGTGTATTGCCAAGTGACGGGAAGCCGAGAGACGCTGGACCGTTTCTATGCCTGGGGCGAACTACTGCTGAGTGATTTCGATGACATTGACAACAATCTGGTTGATGCGGAGAAGTTGTTTGCCAACATCGCCGACCTTGACGACCTGACGGGCTATGACTATATGACGGAGGAACAGCGCAGGGCTATCCATCAGTTTTTCACCTCGTTCCGCCGTGATGAGAAAACGGAGTTGAAGGAGCGTTTCCAGTCGGTGTGGAAATGTCTGTTCTCGGTCTATACGGAGTTTCGCCGTGTGTTGCTGTGTGAGCGGAAGGCATACGGCGGCATGTTGAAGCGCCAGGTGACGGAGCAACTCAAGCAGTGTCCGGAGGAGTGTGCCCGGCGGTTGGACACCCGTTGTTTCGCAATTGTGGGTTTCAACGTACTGAACGAGACGGAGAAGCAGCTTTTCCGCTTCCTTGGTATGGAGCGGGAAACCCTGTTCTACTGGGACTACGACGATGCCTACATCGACTACGAAGCCGGTACGTTCATCAACGAGAACAAACGCCTGTTTCCCAACCGTTTTGCTGGACGTGGGTATTACGACAATTTCCGTACCGACAAGGAGAAGCACATAACTTTTGTGTCTTCTCCCACGGAAGATGCACAAAGCCGCTATATTGCCCAATGGTTGCAGTCGGCAGATGTTTCCATCGATAACCGAACGGCCATCGTACTTTGTAACGAGAAAATCCTGAATTCCGTCCTGCACTCTATTCCTCCGATGGTGGAGGGGGAGTCCGTGTTGTTGAACGTGACGATGGGATTCCCCTTGACCGACACACCTGTTTTCAGTTTCTTGTCGGTTTTGCTTGATTTGCAAACGCACGGACGAACCACGTCGGGCCGTTGGCGCTACAGCCATGTAGCTGCCGTCCTTCGCCATCCCTACACAGAGTGGCTCTCAGAGGGGGCTTCCACGGAGTTGTTGGCATTGCTCAACAAAAAATCCATCCTTTTCCCTGATGACGAATTACTGCGTGAAAACGAGACGCTTGCCGATATTTTTATACCTTGCGGGGAGGCTGCCGAGCTGCCAGCCTACCTGACGAAATTGATAGAGCGTTTGGGAACGATGGCTTCCGACCATCCGCTTTTTGCCGAATCGGTCTATCAGGCCCATGCCCTTGTCTGCCGCATCCGTTCCATTCAGGAGACGTTGCCAGGTTTCAAGGTCAGCAAGGACACGTTCTGCCGTTTGCTCAAACAGCTATTGCGTAGCAAGACCATCCCCTTCCATGGTGAGCCCGCCGTGGGGCTACAGATTATGGGACTGCTGGAGACTCGCAACCTGGATTTCGACAATGTGTTGATGCTTTCCGTCAACGAGGGGCAGTTGCCACGAGTATCGATGAACAACACGTTCATTCCCTATACACTCCGCAGTCTGCACGGCATGACCACCATTGAAAAGCAGACGAGCCTCTATGCCTATTATTTCTACCGCTTGTTACAGCGTGCCCGGAATATCACGCTGATGTACAACAGTTCGACCGAAGGATTGAACCGAGGCGAGATGTCCCGCTTCATGATGCAGTTGCAAATTGAGGCCGACCGTCTGTTTGCTCCCAACGTGCAAATCGAACTGAAAACGCTGGTAGCCGGCAGTGGTATTTTGCCGAACGTGCCGCTTGACGTGGCCAAGGGACCAGATGTTTTGGAAAGACTGCACCGACGTTTCGACCTTGCCTACGAAGCTGCCTACAGTGCGGCACACAACGGGGCAAAGATGACGCTCAGTCCATCGGCCATCAACGATTATCTGGATTGTCGTCGTCGGTTTTATCTGAAATATGTGATGGGGCTGAAGGTCGATGACGAACTGACAGACGACGTGGACGATGCCATGTTCGGTACCTTGCTGCACGATTGCATGGAAAGAATCTATCGTCCCTGTGTGGGAAGGCAGGTACAAAGCCAATACTTGCTCAACCTGGCAGACGATCCAGAGAAAATCGCTGCCCTGGTCGATGAAGCATTTGCCGTGAACGTCTTCAAGACTGTCCCCCAAGCCCGGAACCTCCCCTACAATGGACACCAATTGCTCAACCGACACGTCCTGATTACATACGTCAGGAGACAGTTGCGGTTCGATGCCCTGTCGTGTCCTTTCACTCTTTTGGGCGTGGAGCGGCCAGCCTATTCGGTGCTGAAGGTTCCTTCTGCCGAGGGCGATTTCTCTGTACGTATCGGTGGCATCATCGACCGCTATGAGCAAATTAACGATGCCGTCCAGACGGGGCTTCCCGGCCAAGACCGCATTCGGGTCGTTGACTATAAGACCAGCAGCACGGCTCAGACGGCAACCTCCCTACAGCAGCTTTTCGATCCCGATGCCAAGAAACGTTCCCACCACTGGCTACAGGCTTATTACTATTGTGACGTGTTGACCGACACGGCCACTTTGCCCGTCTATCCCCTGTTGATGTATGTGAAGAATGCGCCTTCCAAGCGGACGTTTGCCTGTCTGATGGACAAAGAAGTCATTACGGATTTCAAGTCACAGCTGAAGGCTGAATACCATGAGCGGTTGCAGACGGTCATTCAGGAGATTTTCACTGCGGAAAACACGTTCTTGCCCACGGAGAATCGAGACCAATGCCTCTTCTGCGACTTTAAAAATGTTTGTCCCACTCAAAATGTTGGAAGTCTTTGACTGTTTTCCAACGCCCGCCCCAGGTGAAGCCTGCCTCGGTGAATAGCTTGTAGGCCAAATCCTTGTCGTCAATTTTGTAGGGAAAATCCTTGCTGCGGTTGCAGTATTCAGCGGCGTTTCCCGGCTGTACATACAACTGGCCGTTTTTCTGTTTTTTATAATAAGGATTGTAGAGCGGATTAAGGTCAACCGCCAGTCCGAGGGCATGTTTCGAGAGTTTCTTTCCACCGGAAATGCCCCGGAAACAAAAGCATGAGGTGTTGTTGTCCCGCATCTGTCGCTCGTCGTCTGCATCATACACATCGGGGAGTACCATGCGCTGAATGGGGTAGTGGTTGTCGTACAGAACCCTGAATATCTCTGTCAGCTGTTTTGCAATTCGTCGGTTGCAAACCATTTCGCCCAAATGAACCTTCTGGTCATAGTCCCAATGCAATACCCGGAGTAGCCGCAGGTCGTCCCTTCCGATGTACGGATTCTCCCTGTAAGTTTTTCCCTGCATTCCCGCCCAGACAGCATCGGGTACAGGCATTGCAGTGAAACACTTTTCCAGCCCATATTCCTCCACGGCCTCCTGCGACACCGTCCCTCCTGCTTTCCACATTTGCAGGATGGCCACTTCCGTCATGGCTTTTGCCGTATGTCGGGATTGGGCTGTCATGTTGCCGACGTGGCAGGAAAGCAGGAACAATAAAAGAAGAATGTATTTAATTCTCATGTTGCAAAGTTACGATAGTTCGGTCATTTTAACTTTCAGCTTTTAACTTTTAACTTGAAAAATCTTCTTTTTGTTCAACTTTTAACTTTTAACTTTTAATTTTTAACTTGAAAAGCTGTATTTTTGCGGCAAAGTCTGACACTATGATGAGGAAATACTTCGTATCGTTGCTGTCCCTTTGTCTTTGGGGACTTTCGCAGACCGTTTCTGCCGAGGGCGAAACCTTCACCGTCTGTGCGCTGAATGTAGATGGACTTCCCAAGAAAATCTTGACCATCGACGTGAACCCCGATGGACCGGGCTCTGAGGGCACAAGGCTCATCAGCAGCTATCTCGCGGGAAAGAACTACGACCTGATAGGTCTGAGTGAGGATTTCAACTATCATAGTTCCCTGCTATCCTGCCTGGAGAATTACAATTCCGGCACGTGGCGTGGGGCTATTGATTTTGGCTCCATCGCACCCGGCCTGTTCGACAATCAGCAGTTGGACACCGACGGCCTGGGATTCCTTTGGAAAGAAGGCTATACCGTTGGCCAGGAGCGTTGGGTAGCCTGGGAACACACCCACGGCAAGTTTGCCGACGGATTCGACGAAAACGTGAAGAAGGGCTACCGCTACTACTCCGTGACCCTGCCGGGTGGTTCGCAGATTGATGTCTATGTCCTTCACATGGATGCCGAGACCGGCGCTGAGGACAATTCTGCCCGCGAGACGCAGATTGTCCAGCTGGCCGACGAGATTATCAGTAACAAAAACGGGCGTCCGAAGTTGGTGATTGGCGACACGAATTGCCGTTACACACGCGACCCGCTGAAGACGAAGTTCATTGATGCCATTAACACTCAGTCCCTCTATTCTATTAAAGATGTGTGGGTGGAGTACATGCGTAATGGCAGCTATCCCACCTATGGCGGCGCTGCCTTGACTAACACCTCTCAGGGGCACAACAGCCCGAACAACGAGGTCGTTGACAAAATATTCGTCCTCAATCCTGCCTATGGCATCCAGCTTTCGCTCAAGGAAATGCGCCTTGATGAGGACTATGTCAACGAAGCCGGTGAAATGCTGGGCGACCACTATCCCCTTGTGGCCACTTTTGAAGTCAAAGGCAGTGACACCCGTCCCACCGAGGCGAAGGACTTCTGGCTGGGTGAAAACGAACTGCCCAGCGGAGCCCGCCGCTATCTTTACAATGTGGGTTCGGGCCTCTTCCTTCATCAGGACGGCACCCTCGTTGCTTCTGCCGACAATGCCAGCGTCTGGAGCCTTTGGGGCGATGGCGACCAACGAACCATCTCCACTGATGACGGCTACCGTTTGGTGCTCGACTACAACTTGAAGCGCTTCACCTACCGCTGCTACACACAGACGGGTTCTGGCGCAACCACGTTCGGTCTCACCGCCGGATGGTCACGCGGCGATGCCTACAAATTCAAGGCCAGCAGCCATTATGTAAACGTGGAGTGGAACGACAACTACTCGCTCGATGCCGGTGCAGGCTATGAATCCGACCTGAGCGACTGGCTCCTGATTTCAGAACAGCAGAAACTGACATACGAAAACTATGTCAACGCCTTCAACGATGCCAGCATCTATGCTGATTGGGTATTGCCTATTCAATACACCGACCGACTGAAGACAGCCATTTCCACGCCCGTCAACTATTCCAATGCACAGACCGTGACCAACGAGATTCGCTCCGTCATTACTTCCATCCGGGAGTTCCTTGCCAGTTGCGGAAAAGAGAAGGAGGTCACAGGGCGTATCAAGAATCCTTCGTTCGAAAACATTTCCATCGTGAAGAAATTGGGTGAGACCGAAAACGGAGAGAACTACAACGTCTATGGCTGGACGGTTTCCCAGCCCGGTGAGGCCGACGAGGCTTTCACGCCTTGGGAGAATGAGCAGAATGGCAATGGCCGCTATTTCACGGGCATGGATGGCTCACACATCTTCAATGCCTGGTCGGGTGGTGGCTATGGCACATTCTATTGCAAGCAGGAAATCACCATTCAGCAGGATGGTTGTTACGTCCTTTCTGCTGTTGTGGCTTCTGGCGGTGACCCCGAGGGTGACACGCAGGTACGCCTTTTCTTCGGCGGCGTCAGCCAGCGCTCAGGCACTTTGACCGATCGCACACAGGGCGTTCCCCTTCAGCTCTACACCTATTGCAAGAAGGGCAAATACGTCATAGGCATTGAGTCCAATCAGTGGTTCAAGGCTGACAATTTCCAGCTCTTCCAGCTCACCGAGCCACGTGCCGTCAAAGGCGACATCAATGGTGACGGCATCGTCACTCTCGCCGACGTCACCCTCCTCCTCGATGTCTATCTTGGCAAGGTGGCCCCGCTTTCAAACATCGATGTCACGGGTAACGGCATTTTCGACCTCTCCGACATTATCGCCGCAGTGAACCTCTACCTGAAAGCTAATAAATGAAGCCTGAAGAAGTCCTTTAATCTTTCACGAGCAGGACGACGGCGTAGGCGCTGATGCCCTCTTCACGGCCTGTGAAGCCGAGGTGTTCGGTGGTAGTGGCTTTGATGGAGACGGCATCGGGGTCGAGATTCATGACCTGGGCCAAGGTGGCTTGCATTTGGGGAATGTGCGGGTTCATCTTGGGACGCTCGGCGCAAATGGTGGCATCGATGTTGTTGATGCGGTAGCCTTTCTGGGCAACGATTTCTACAGTTTTACGCAGGAGAATCTTGGAGTCGATGTTCTCATACTCATTGCCTTTCTTGGGCGGAAAATGGTAGCCGATATCACGCATGTTGGCAGCACCGAGGATGGCGTCGCAGATGGCGTGGATGAGTACGTCGGCATCGCTGTGGCCGAGAAGCCCCAGGGTGTGTTCAAGTTTGATGCCGCCAATCCAGAGTTCGCGGCCTGGTGTGAGTTGATGGACGTCGTAGCCCATCCCAATACGTAGGGTCAAAGGAGTAGAATGTTAAAAGTGAAAAATGGAATCTTGCTCAGCAGGCATCCTCTCTCGCCCTAAAAAGGGAAGAGGGGTTGTTTTTATCTTCTTTTTCCTAACAGGTCCTTGATGCCGTCCATGTCGAAGGAGAGGGAGAGACGGACGGTCTGGTCGAGTGGGTTTGACTGTGCGGTGGAAATGACGTAGCTGGCATCGATAGCGAAGACGGACATCTTGAAGCCGGCACCGACGGTGAAGTATTTACGGTTACCTTTGTTGGGGTGTTCGTAGTGGTAGCCGCCACGCACGAAGAATTGGTTGTTGTAGGAGTATTCCAAGCCGGCTGACCACTGGATTTCCTGAAGCTCTTCCTTGAATCCGTTCGGTGCGTCGCTGAAGGACTTGAAAATGCCGGTGATGGATGAAACGTTGTAGTAACCTTCGCCTTCAAGCCATGCGCGATAGCCAGAGTAGTCCTCACTGCCTGCGCCAGTGGCTTCGATGTATTGTTCGAAGGTGGGGCGGGTGGGAACGAGCAGTTTGTTTGCGTCGGCTGCGATGGTGAGGGTGTTATACTCGTCGAAGGGAATGAGGAAGGAGAGTCCGAGACGGAGGTTGGTGGGCAGGAATTCGCTGGTGTTTCCTTCGTCATAGGATATTTTACTGCCGATGTTGCTGATGTTGAGTCCCCAACCGAGCTGACATTCGCGGCTGCCGAGGTTGAGGTAGCCGTTGTGGTAGATAGAGATGTCGGCGGAGAAGGCGTTGGCGGGTGTGATGCCATCGTCGTTCCATCCGAGGTCGCTGCGGATGTAGCGGAGGGCTACGCCTGCGGAGAAGGTCTCACTGAGCATACGGGAGTAGGCTATGTCGAAGGCCATTTCGTAGGGCTTGATGGTGAGGTCGTCGGTGGCAATGACTTCGCCGAGCGAGAAGTAGCGGAGGGATGCGGAGAGGGCATCGTATTCACCCAGGCGGTAGTAACCGTTGATGTTGGCGAGGGCGATGTCGTTGACCAGTCGGCGCAACCACGGTGTGTAGTTGAAGGAGATACCCGCACGGCTGATGCAGAAAGGATATTTTGCGGGGTTCCAGTATTGTGAGTTGACGTCGGGGTCGGTGGCTCCACCCACGTCGCCCAGTCCACCGCCTCGTGCGTCGGGGGCGATGGCAAGTGAGGTGACTCCGTAGTTTACGGGGTTGAGCTGGTTCTTTGTGTCTTGGGCTTTTGCCGTGGTGAGTGTGAGCAGCAAGACTGCTATTAAAATGAGTTTTTTCATATATTGCGTTATTTGTTCCTTTTATTTTTCCCTTCCGAACACGATGAATTTCTTGGCGATGCGGTCTTCGTCGCCGTCGGCAGTGGAGAGGCCCACGCGGGCTATGTAGATGCCGGGCGGAACGAGGCCGAGGCTGTTGGTAATGTTCCAGTCGAACTCGTAGTAGTCGTCAATGTTCTCTTCGCCCTTGAGAGAGTAGGTGTAGTGTTGCTTTCCGTTCGTGTCGAAGATGTTGAGGCTGACGTTGATGATGGAGCCTTTGCGGTTGCTATATACACGGAAGGTGGCTTTCTCGCGGACGGGGCCGCAGATTTGCAGGTGAGCGACCTCGGGTTTGAGTCCGGGAACGACGTTAAAGGTGAGGGTGATGCACCCCATGTTGTTGAGTACGTCGAAGGCGCGGATGAGCATGGTGTGCTGTCCTTCCTCCAATTCGGGGATGCTGAAGCCCACGGTGCCGTCGGCATAGCCGCCTGTGGTGGGCTTGAAGTAGCCGTTGAGGATATATGTTTTCTGTTCGTCGTTGTCGATGATGATTTCGATGTCATGTCCCAGTCCGTTGCCGGTGGTGTTGATGCCGTCGTCGTCGTGGAGGGTCATGAAGAGGTAGGGGGTCTCGTTGACGTCGTCGCCGTCGTAAAAGTCTTCTTGATTGAGCCAGGCCGTGATGGTTGGGCCGTTGCCGTTTTGCACGTAGTTGCCTGTGCCGCCGACGAGAAAGTCAGTGCTGTAGCCCTGTGCCTCATGGATGCCGTTGTTGGCATAAAGGCTGATGAGGCCGTTCTCGTTGCTATAATTGATGTCGAGCGGCACGGGGAAAGAGAAGGAGAATTGGCCGCCTGTGACGTTTTCGGAGCCTATGAAGAGGGTGCGGGTGCGGTCTTTATAGACCATCGCCGTGTCGGTGCTGGTGGTGTTTCGGTTGCACTTGATGGTTTCGATATTGTCATAGACGATAGGTTCCACGGTGCCGGTGTAGTCGTTGACAGGGTTTCCGTTCTCATCCTCAATGTGTCCGCTGACGGTGACGACGCTGCCGGCACTCAGGAGCGGCTGGTTGTTGGCATCGATGGTTGCTCCGTTGATTTTATCGACCTTTACGTTGTAGGTTGGCGCAGCCAGTGTGATGGCAGGGTCGCCAATGAGGATGTAGTGTGTCTTGTTCAGTGCGTCGCGGTTGCTGATGTTGGTGTTGCTGGCGATTTCGGCCTTTGCCAGGGTCAGTGCCTCGCCGATGGTGTTGCGTCGCCCCTTTGCGTCACGTCCCAAGAGATATTTCATGAAGTGGCGGTTGAGGATGCGGTTTTGGGTGGAATAGACTGTGCGGGCAGTGCCGACGAAGCCCATGGCTGCACCTCGTTTGTTGAAGACGGCTTCCGTGCCCAGCGATTCTTTGTTCATGTCGAAGGGGATGACGTCGCAGGCTGCGGTGAACCACAGCGGAAGGTTTTGCGACGACCATTTCTGGAAGTTTTCGGTCTTCAGCACGGCCTCGTGTGAAAGCAGGGAGGCAGCGCCGTGGCCGGTGTAGTTCATGACCAACGCACCGTCGTGCATGGTCTTGTTGACTTCTTCAAGCACGGCGGGGTAGGAACTACCGGTGGAGGTCTTTTCGAGGGGGTAGTGGTCCCAGTAGATTTTCTTGTAGCGGTATTTGGGATAGCGCTGTTGGACCTCGTTGATGACGATTTCCGCATCGTTCATGTGGATGTTCTGGTCGCCGTCGTCTCCCAGGAAGCAGATGGTGTTCTTCCACGCCCCTGTTTTTTCATTATTAATATATTTGATGAGTTTGTTGACCACGTTAGTGGCTGTGCTGCTATTGGTGACGGGCAGACGGCCCACGCCTATCTGTGCGCCCTCCTTGATGGGGTTGCTGCCTTTGCCATCGGCCAACAGACCGAAATACTCTTCACAAATGTAGCTTTCGGTCGTGGAAACGGAGTTGTCAGACTCATAGGCAAGCAGATAGTCAGCTTGTGACTTTCGTTTCATGTTGGGTGTGATAAGGCGGTTGTCCCAGTAGCAGGCACCGAAAAGGAGCAGGTTGCGGGGTGCAACGCCGCCTTCCGCGTTTGCACGGTCATAGAGCATTTTCATGAAGCGGCGGTAGGCCGTGGCGTCGGGGGTGCCGGATGAAAACTCGTTGTAAATCTGGTCGGCACGAACGACGAGGCAACTCATTCCTTCCTTGGCGGCATGGGCATCTGCCAGCTGTTGTGCCTGTGTCGTGTAGCTGTTGCTTTCGGGCACGATGATGACAAACTCGATGTTTCGGTAGCGATGGAGGTCTTGGTTGGGAATCTCCGCTACGTATTCAGGTTCAGGGAAAGAGGAATTGATGTTGACCGCAACGTATTCGTCGCTGCCAGCGTTGACGAGATGGGCCACATAGTTGGAGCCGGAGAGTGAACCTGCCTGTTCGCAAGTGAGTGCGGGCGAGGTGACTTTCCATACTTTCGTGTCGCTTTGTGCGCCTGCAATCGTCGCCGTGTAATTATAGTTGTTCTGTGTGCGGAATGCCAGATAGGAAAGGCCGCTGAGGTTGAGGTTGCGGGTATAGCAGCCACGGATGTAGTCCAGGTGTCCCACGGTGGTGGTCGATGATGCCCGGTGGGTCAGGGTGACATTGGCCGTGCTGCCGTAGTTGTTGGACACGTTGACATTTGTGCTGTTTACCCGTGCGCTGTTGTAACTGGCGGGTTCCGTGTAGGTCTTGGTAGCCAGGCTGTTGCCGTTGACAGCCACGTTCAGGGTCGAGACTCCTGTCGAGGCGTATTGCACGTAGAGGTAGAGGGAACCGTCGGTAATGCCCGGCGTGTTCAGTGTGTAGGTGCGGTTGCTGTTGGCCGCAAAGGCGTATTCCTCAAAGAAGGTGCGTCCGGCATTGATGAATGAGAACTCGTCGTTGTCAATCAGCGTATGTTCCGGGAAGGTGGTTGTCTGGTGCGTGGGTGTCGTCGTGGGACTCTCCGTCTGGAATGTGGCGGGTGTGCCTTCGGTAAGGAAATAGTAAACGTAATTGGAGTAGGGGTTGTTTTTGTGGGTAAACCTGGCAAGCACGGTGCTGATGCGTGTCCACTGTGTGGTGCCGTGTGAATAGAAAAGCAGGCTGCCGTCGCCTCTACGCCAAAGGGGAATCTCGGTCAGGTCGTCGCTGATATTCTCAATGTTTGCCTCTGGCAAGATGGGCAGGTTATAGCCGAACAGCCTGACCGTGGCGGGGTTACTGAAACCCATGTCGGAGAGCTGTGAAGGTGTGAGCTGATATACTCCGGCGTTGCTGACACGTATTTTCACCCAACGGCCAGAAGACAGCACGGAGTGTTCGGCATAGGTGCCCGCTGCATGGCCTGAGAGGGTCAGGATAAGGAGCGTCAGTAGTATGTAGAGTCGTTTTGCCATTGCTTGTCTGTTTGTTGAGAAGTCCGGGTTTATTTGATTCGGAGGTGTAGCACTTGCTGTTCGCCGATGAAGCCGTCCAGCACATCCCCTTCCTGCACAGGTCCCACGCCTGGTGGCGTTCCCGTGAAAATCAGGTCGCCCGTTTTCAGCATGAAGAATCGGCTGGCGTATGCAATAATGCGGTCGATGGAGAATAACATGTCTTTGGTGTTGCCTGTCTGGACGGTTCCACCGTTCTTCAGTAGGTGAAAGCCGATGTTTTTCACATCAATACCGTTTTCTGCAATCTTGATGAACTTGCCGATGCCTGCACTGCCGTCGAAGCCTTTGCATATTTCCCAGGGCATTCCTTTGGCACGCAACTTTTGTTGAAGGTCGCGTGCGGTAAAGTCGATGCCAACCGTCACCTCGTCGTAATACCTGTGGGCAAAGCGTTCGCTGATGTCTCGGCCTGCCCGGTTGATGCGGACGACGATTTCTGCCTCATAGTCAAAGCGCTCGGCAAAGTCCGGAACGAAGAAGGGCTTGCCTGGCTGTATGATGGCAGAGTCGGGCTTTGAGAAAATGACTGGCTCTATGGGTAATAACGCTTCCTGCCCGTTTTTATTGTGCAGTTCGTCAATATGCTCGGCATAGTTCATGCCTACGGCAAGTATTTTCATCCTGTTTCGCTGATTCTGTGAGTGAATGTTATAGGCCGAAAAGCCGTAAGATGTCGTTGGCATTGGCCAATATCATCAGACCGATGAGGAGGAACATGCCGACATATTGTGCTTTTTCAAGCACTGTGTCGCTGGGCTGACGACCTGTGACAATTTCGTAGATGGCAAACACGGCATGTCCGCCGTCGAGGGCTGGAATCGGAAGCACGTTCATAAAGCCGAGTGCCACCGACAGGAAAGCAGTCAGCATCCAGAAGCGTTGCCAGTCCCAAACGTCCGGGAAAATGTTGCCAATGCCGATAAAGCCGCCCACACTGCGGGCACCTTTGGCCGTGAAAAGGTATTTCATTTGGTCAACATAGCTGACCAGCGTTTCGTAGCCCAGTTTTACGCCTGCGGGAAAAGCCTCGAAGAAACCGTATTCCCGGGTCGTGATTTTGTCCATGTAAGGTGTCTTGTTGGTGAATCCCAGCGTGAAATCTTCCGTCAGTGTGACGCTTACCGTGTCCGTGCCGTTAATGACCAACGTGACGTTGCGTTGTCTCAGACTGTCCGCATGGGTGGATTCCTCAGTGAGTACGTCCTGCAAAGCCATTAATTGTATGTGGAAATCGTTGAAGTCGGCGACAGGCTCTCCGTTCATGGCAGTGATCTTGTCGCCCTTCTTCAAGCCAGCTTTCTGTGCAGGCATGTTGGGCAACACACTGTCCACCTCCATGGGGAGCAGGAGGCTGGCATAGCGTGGCTCCTGTTGTAACATGTCAATCAGATTCATCTTTTCAGGCAAGTCAATGACAACTTCCTTACCAGCACGTAACACGGTGACCGTCTGTGCGTTGGAAATATCCTGCAACTTTCCGGCTGACCACGATTCCACCTTGTCGTCGTCTATCCTGATGATGATGTCGCCGTCTTGGAAACCGTCTTGCTTGGCGGCCTCCGAAAACTTCATACCATAGACCATGTCCTCGCTCTTTACATATTGTTCGCCCCAATAGAAGAGCACCATTGAGTAAATGAAGAACGCCGTGAGGAAGTTGACGATGATGCCGCCCAGCATGATGAGCAGGCGTTGCCAAGCAGGTTTGGTGCGGAACTCCCATGGCTTTGGCGGCAGTTCCATTTGCTCTTTGTCCAGGGACTCGTCAATCATGCCGCTGATTTTCACGTAGCCACCCAGAGGAATCCAGCCGATGCCATATTCCGTGCCTTTATACTCGTATTCGCTGGTCTCGTTCCCGTCCGCATCCTTCCTGTGGGGCACGGGCTTTTTCCCGATGAGTTTACGGAACCAATTGGAATAGGTGCTGAACAAGTGGAACTTATAGTCGAAAAAGAGATAGAACTTCTCCACCCGTGTCTTGAACAGTTTGGCGAAGAGGAAGTGGCCGCCTTCGTGAAGCACGATGAGCAGCGAGAGGGCAATAATCAGTTGTAGGGCTTTTATGAGTACTGTTTCCATTCCTGTTTCTATATTAATATATGTGTAAGATGATTTATAGCAGGGAGGCGGCGTAGTTCCGTGCCTGCTTGTCTGTGTCTAAATAGGTCTCAAGGCTCGATGTCGCTGAGAACGGAATCTTCTCCATCGTCTTCTCAATGATTTCGGCAATGCGGGGATAGGCAATGCGGTCGTCAATGAAGGCACGGTTCACGATTTCGTTCGCTGCATTCACGATGCAGGGCATGTTGCCACCTTGCCGCAAAGCCTCGTAGGCCAGTCGCAGACAAGGGAAGCGGTCGGTGTCGGGCGCTTCGAACGTCAGGTCCTTGGTGGCGAAAAGATCCAGGCGGTTTCCCGACAGCGTAAGGCGTTTCGGGTACGAGAAGGCATACTGGATGGGCAGGCGCATGTCGGGTACGCCGAGCTGTGCCTTCACGGCACCGTCCTCAAACTGCACGGCGGAGTGAATCACGCTCTGCGGATGCACCACCACCTGTATCTGCTCAGGCTTTACGCCGAAAAGCCATTTGGCCTCAATCACCTCGAAGCCTTTGTTCATCAGTGTGGCCGAGTCAATCGTGATTTTCGCCCCCATGTTCCAGGTGGGGTGAGCCAGTGCGTCGCTTTTCGTCACGTGCTGAATCTGCTCTTGCGTAAACTTGCGGAAGGGGCCCCCTGAGCAAGTCAGCAGGATTTTGTCAATCCGATTGCCCGGTTCCAGACATTGGAAAATGGCCGAGTGCTCCGAATCCACGGGTAGGATAGGCACCTGATACTCATTGGCCAGCTTCGTAATGAGGTCGCCGGCCACCACCAGGGTCTCCTTGTTGGCCAGGGCAATGGTTTTCCGTGCCTTGATGGCGGCAATGGTTGGCTCCAGGCCTGCGAATCCCACCATGCTGGCCAGCACGATATCTACGTTTTCGTTCTGTACTACCTCACACAGTGCCTGCGCACCCGCATAGACCTTTATCGGCAGGTCGGCCAGGGCCTCACGCACCTTCTCGTAGTGGGTTTCGTTGGCGATGACGACGGCCTCCGGCTTGAACTTCCGTGCCTGCTCAATCACCAGGTCTGCGTTGTTGTAGGCTGTCAGCACGTATGCCTCGTACAGGTCGCTATGTTCCTCTATCACCTCCAAGGCTTGTGTACCGATGGAGCCTGTGGAGCCTAATATGCAAATTCGTTTCATAAACAACATTTTTTAACTTAAATCCAACAATCCAAGGGGCAGGTCCATTACCAGCACCCGCTCTTCCTGCTTAATTTCTGCGATGAACTCCTCGTGGGCCGGTATCATAATTTCCTTGCCCTCGGCATTTTCCACGATGAAAAGCCAGTTCTCCGTGTCGTCATCCACCGCCACGACGGTTCCGATTTCAGTCTCATCTTCACCATCAATCATCTTGAAACCAATGAAATAGTTCAGCGAGACCTCGTCCTCTCCGCTTTCCTCCATGTATTTCTTTTCGATATAGACGTCGTTATTGACCAGAAACTGCACGTCATCGGCAGTGTTCAAGTCCTCAAACTTTACCAGGGCCACCGAATTGCTGCGGAAACGGTATTCCTCCATGTAGAACGGCACCAGGATGCCATCCACCTCGCAAATCAGGTGGTCAGCCTCCACACGATCCCAAATGTCGTCGGTGAACATGAAGTTCACCTCTCCCTTCAGGCCGTGTGCCTTGGTGATTCGTCCTATCAGACAGCAGTCTTCCTTCCTAATCATGTCTATACACGTTTGATGTTTGCACCCAGTGCCGCCAGTCGGCCCTCAATGTCCTCATAGCCTCGGTCAATCTGCTCAATGTTGCTGATGACACTCGTTCCCTTTGCGCTCATGGCAGCAATCAACAGGGCGATACCCGCACGGATGTCAGGACTCGACAGGCGTGCGCAGCGCAGTTGCATCTGCTTGTCGTGGCCCACCACGACGGCCCGGTGTGGGTCGCAAAGTATAATCTGGGCACCCATGTCGATGAGCTTGTCCACGAAGAACAGGCGGCTCTCAAACATCTTCTGATGAATCAACACACTGCCCTTGGCCTGTGTGGCCACCACCAGCATCACGCTCAACAGGTCAGGTGTCAATCCCGGCCACGGTGCGTCGCTGATGTTCAGGATGCTGCCGTCCATGAACGACTGCACCTCGTAGTGCGACTGTTGGGGGATGTGTATGTCGTCTCCCTTCAGCTCTATTTTGATGCCCAAACGGTTGAACATCATCGGAATGATGCCTAAGTTCTCGTAGGATACGTTCTTGATGGTCAGTTCACTGCCCGTCATGGCGGCCATGCCGATGAACGAGCCTACCTCAATCATGTCCGGCAAAATCGTGTGTTCCGTGCCGTGCAGCCGTTCCACGCCCTCGATGGTCAGCAGGTTCGAGCTCACGCCCGAAATCTTGGCTCCCATGCGGTTCAGCATCTTGCAGAGTTGCTGGATGTAGGGCTCGCAGGCCGCATTGTAGATGGTGGTAGTTCCCTTTGCCAGCACGGCGGTCATGATGATGTTGGCCGTTCCTGTCACACTGGCCTCGTCCAGCAGCATGTACTTTCCCTGCAACTCCTGTGCGTCGATGTCATACACGCCCAGCGTCTGGTCGTAGTTGAACTTTGCACCCAACTCCTGGATGCCGATGAAGTGGGTGTCCAGGCGTCGGCGGCCAATCTGGTCGCCTCCGGGCTTTGCCACACAGGCATGATGGTAGCGTCCGAGCAATGGGCCAAGGGTCAGAATCGAGCCTCGCAGACCGGCGCACCGCTGCACGAACTCCTGGCTGCCTAAGTATTCGCGGTCAAGGCTCTTGGCCACGAACGTCCATTCGTGGTCGCCCGTCTTTCTCACGCTTACGCCCATCTTGCTCAACAGCTCAATCAAGTTGTTCACGTCCAGAATGTCGGGCACGTTTCTGATGACAACCGGCTCTTCCGTGAGCAGAATGGCACTGATAACTTCCAGCGCCTCATTCTTTGCCCCTTGTGGGGTAATCTCTCCGTGAAGCTGATGTCCCCCTTCGATGATAAACTGTCCCATTTCCCTATTTTTTCTTCTTTTTCTTTACCGTCGTGGAAATCAGGCTGCTCAACAATTCGCCGTCCGAGACGAACTGGAATTTGTCTGGGGTCAGCACCACCTTCCCCTCGGTATATTGTTCCAGGTCGTCCGCCACTTTTGCATCGCTCATCACGTCCACGTTCCAGTTCGACAGGTCGCGCTTCATGTGGTTGGCAATCAGCTTGGCCAACTCAAACCGCTTCTTCTCGTCCTGTTCCTCCTTCAGTGCCTGGGTGAATTTCTCCACGATGGCCCCATAGTGGCGACGTTCAATCTTCTTCTGCGGATAGGGCACCCGCTCGCGCTGGTTTTGGCTATCCTCCTCGTGCTCAATCTTTACGGGGTATTCAATGTCAAGCTCATAGTGCGAGATGGCGGCCAAGTGGTTCCAAAGCTTTGCCTTGAAGTCCGCATCGTCACCGTTCTTCTCCGTCATGTTCGCCATGATGGCAATGATGGATTTTGCGCACCTTTTCCGTTCCTCGGCATCCTCAATGCCTTTGCAATAGTCCACCATTTCTTGGATATACCGTCCATACTCCGGCATTACAAGCTGGGGTCTCTGTGTGTTGTAGTCCATTCTTTTAAATAGTTTGGTTCAAAATATGCCACATCCTCAAACTCCTCGCGCAGGAACTTCCGCTCGGCCAGCGGCGACATGTATTTGGCCTCTAACCGCACGTTGTCAACGAAGTGTGCATTGGGATGCTGGATGACTTGCTTGCATTTCTCTGCGCCGTTGCCCAGAAAGTAGATGGGGTGGGCATCCAGTTCCTCGCGGAAAGCCTGCTCGTCGATGACCTTTGCGCAGATGTCCGCCACGGGGCGGAGCGCACGGTTGTAGAGTGCCGTATAAACCTCCATGCGCCGTGCATCCAGCATCGGGCAGATGAGCGAGTCCTCCGGGATTTCGTCGTGCGTCAGCAAAAACGGCACACACTGTATCTCTAACGTGGGCAGGGCGATGAGCTTCAGTTCCCGTCCGTAGCAGATGCCCTTGGCCATGCTCACCCCGATGCGCAGTCCCGTGTAGCTTCCGGGGCCGGCGCTCACGGCCACGGCATCGAACGGGATGGCGTGGTTGTCGGTGAACGACAGGGCACCATCCACCAAGGTGCCCAAGGTGCCGGCGTGTCCGCTCAACGATTTCTTTCCCTTCTGTTCCTCGTCCGCTGCCTGTTCTTCCTCCAGTTCTTTGCTGTTTGCCGCATAGATGACGGCGGTGTCCTGGCTCACGGCCACGCTACAGCCCTCCGTCGCAGTCTCTATATGTAAAATACAAGCCATTCCTTACTAAATAATCTCCGTGCGTACATAATTATCTAAATTAGCTGCAAAGTTACTACAACTCCAACGACTGGCCAACTTTTCTTCGTCAAAAAAAACTAAACGTCCCATCTTTTCATTTTTCTTTGCCCTGCGCTTGGGTGTTTTTCGCATTTGTCGTACCTTTGCACCAGTTTTGTTTTTAAGGAAGGTTAAAAATTAGGATAAATAAAAAAAATTCCCTATGATACAATCAATGACAGGCTACGGCAAGAGCGTAGCCGAGTTTAACGGTAAAAAGATTCATGCCGAAATCAAGTCGCTCAATTCAAAGGCATTAGACCTCTCCACCCGCATCGCACCCCTCTATCGTGAGAAGGAGATGGAAATCAGACAGATTATCCAGACGGCCCTGGAGCGTGGAAAGGTCGATTTTTCCATCTGGATTGAAAAGGACGAATCTACCGTCTCGGCACCCGTCAACACCGCCTTGGTGAAGGAGTATTACCAGCAGTTGCTGGCCGTTTCCAAGGAGTTGGGACTCAACACGTCCGCCGAGGCCAACAGTGCCAGCGACTGGATGCGCGTCCTTGTACGGATGCCCGATGTCACCGTGCGCACCGAAGTGGAGGAACTCACTGAGGACGAGTGGGCTGTGGCCCGCGGGGTTGTCGAACAGGCCGTTCAGAACCTGGTGGATTTCCGCAAGCAGGAAGGTCGTGCGCTGACCAAGAAATTTTTGGAGAAAATCGACAACATTGCCTCCCTCTTGGCCAGCATCGAGCCTTACGAGCAGGGACGTACCGAGAAAATCCGCCAGCGCATCATCGAATCGCTCGAACAGCACATCGGCTCTGACTACGACAAGAACCGCCTGGAGCAGGAGTTGATTTACTACGTGGAGAAACTTGACATCTCCGAGGAGAAGCAACGCCTCAGCAACCACCTCCGCTATTTTGTTGAAACCATGAACGAAGGTCACGGACAGGGCAAGAAACTAGGCTTCATCGCCCAGGAAATGGGACGCGAAATCAACACTACCGGCAGTAAGTCGAATCAAGCTGAGATGCAGAACATTGTCGTCAAGATGAAGGACGAATTGGAACAAATCAAGGAGCAGGTGCTCAACGTCATGTAAACACATTTTGGATTATGGAAGGAAAACTGATTATTTGTGCCGCTCCCTCCGGCAGTGGCAAGACAACCATCGTAAAATACCTACGTGCCAATAAGGACTTGGACCTTGTCTTTTCCGTTTCCGCCACCACACGTGCGCCACGCCCTGGCGAGGAGGACGGAAAGGACTATTTTTTCATCACCGACGAGGCTTTTCGTGCCCACATCGCAGCCGGTGATTTCGTGGAGTACCAGGAAGTCTATCAAGGCAGTCTCTACGGCACGCTCAAGTCGCAGGTTGACAAACAGTTGGCTGAGGGTCAGAACATCATCTTCGACGTGGATGTGAAGGGCGCGGTCAACATCAAGAAACTCTACGGCAAGCGGGCGCTCTCCATCTTCATCCAGCCCCCTTCCATCGAGGAGTTGCGCCGCCGTCTTGAAGGCCGTGGAACCGACACGCAGGAGGTCATCGAGAACCGCCTTCAGAAGGCGCAGGAGGAACTGGACTATGCCGACCAGTTCGACGAAGTGATTATCAACGACAATCTTCAAGTGGCACAGGTCGAGGCGGAGTCCCTTGTTGAGGACTTCCTCGACGAATGATGGCCTGACAATTTTCCTTGTATCTTATGACAAAGGATGCTATCTGTGATGCCATAGCCCGGTATGGCACCATTCAGTTGTGTGCCGCCATGTTCGACATGGACGGTGTGCTTTTCGACTCGATGAAGAACCATGCCTACAGCTGGCACAAGACCATGCTCCATTTCGGCTTTCGCAACTTCCCCGTGGAGGAGGCTTACATGCACGAAGGGCGCACGGGGGCGGGCACCATCAACATTGTCTCCCAGCGTGAGCGTGGCCATGATGCCACGCCCGAGGAGGTGGAGCAGATTTACCGCTACAAGGCGGATCTATTTAACCGTTGCCCCGTGGCTGAACCCATGCCCGGTGCCTACGACTTGCTCCTGAAAGTGAAGGCGTCGGGGGTGACCCCGATGGTCGTCACCGGCTCTGGGCAGAAGACCTTGTTAGGTCGTCTGAATACACACTTTCCTGGCGTGTTCCGTCCGGAGTTGATGGTCACGGCCTTCGACGTGAAGAAAGGCAAGCCTAACCCCGAACCGTACCTCATGGGAATGCAGAAGTTTGCGGCCTTCCAGGCGCAAAATGCCGCTGCTCCCTGTGTGGAGCCACTCACTCCCAACCATTTCATTGTCATTGAGAACGCACCCCTCGGCGTACAGGCCGCCGTCGCTGCAGGTGTCTTCACCATCGCCGTCAACACGGGCCCTCTGCCCGACGAGGCCCTTCTTTCGCAGGGCGCAAACCTCCTCTTCCCCTCCATGCAGTCCCTCTGCGACCACTGGGAACTGCTGCTTTCCTGTCTGTCGTGATAAAATGTTTTAAATCCCCTCTTAAACTCTTTCAAAAATCACGCAGAACTCTATCGGAGATGACGCAGAACTCTACAAAAGATGACGCAGAACTCTTTTCGTTTGTAGAGTTCTGCGTCATTTTTCATGCTGTTCAGCGTCGTTTTTCAAACAGTGGGGCATCAGAATTTGAAGCGTAGCATCAGCTGCAAATCCTCCTTGTGGTTGGCGGCAATGAGTTCGGTGCCTGTGCCGATGCTGCTTTGGTTCAGGTAGTGCGTGTAGGCCAGCTTGCCCGTCAGGGTGAGGTTGCGCAGGGGAGTCCACTTCACGAGCAGAAGGCTTCGGAAACCGTGGTAGTAGTAGGCGGTGAGGCCGAACGAATAGGGCAGGGAAGGCTCGTAGGCATAGACGCGGTTGTTGTAATCGTCTGTGTTGAAATAGGTTACTCCGAGCGTGAAAGACAGTTTTTGCTGTAGGGGAGTCCAAAGGATGTTCTCGCTCACGGCGAATCCCTTTTGGGCGGGAACGGGGCCGAATTTGGTGAGGCAGAGGTTGAACTGTGTGCGGAATCCCCATCGTTCCGAAGGCTGGAAATGGTTTTGCAGTTTGAGGTTGTGACGGATGTCGTATTGCAGGGCGGTTGCCGTTTCAAGCGATTCGTCGTCAACGGAATAGCTGTAGTCGTAGTCCTTCTGCTTGGCCTTGGCCCGGTAGCAGAGCGTCCAAGTGTTGCTTTTGTTTGCGGTGTAGCTGGCCTGCAACATGCCGTCGATGCCGTAGGAACGGTCGCTGACCCCGGATTTCAGCCAGGGGAAATAGAGCAAATCCACGTAGGTATCGAAGGTGAAGCTGGGCAGTAGTTGGGACTTCCAGGCGAGGTAGATGCCGCCTTCGTTCTGGGGGCGGCTGTTCTCGCTGAATGAGCGTCCGTTGAGGCTGGTGAAGCGGGCGCTGTAGTAGCGGACGGAGAGCGTGAGGCGATGGTTGGCGGAGGCGGTGTATTGCAGGGTGTTCAGCGTGGCAAATCCCTGTTGGCGGCCCGTGCCGTCGGGCAGTCCCTGGGCGTGACTGAAAGCCGTCTCGCCCGTGAAGCGGAGGCGGTCGTAGCTGTAGCCGTAGGCCAGACTGTAGGTTTGGAAGTGTTGCCCTTGGGCGTTGTATTTTCTGTATAAGGTAGATGGCGTTGTCCATCCGGGAGCGAGCGGGACGGAAAGGCGGGTGAAGACCGCGGTGGCCGACAGTTGGAAGGCACCCACGTCCCAGTGGAGGTTCCCACCTAAGTTCAAGATGTTGAGGTTGTGGCGTTTGGAGTGTTCCAGCGGTGTGCGGTGCAGACCGTCGGTCTTGAGGGACGAGAGCCCGAAAGAGTCTGGACGGAAGGTGCCGTCGGCAGGGGTGTAGCCGCAGAACACGGAGGAGGTGACGTGGCGGTATTGGTAGCGCAGGGCTGCGCCGGTCAGGTAGCCCGACTCCATCGTGGAGGAATGGCGACTGAAGCCCTGGTCCATTCGGCCCAGGCTGCCCGTCATCATGTCCTTGCCCATGCTCACGCCCGTATTGAGAACAAGGCCCAGGCCGAAGCTGGCGCGGTAGTTGCCGACGACGGCCTCTCGAATCTTGCTGTTACGGCCTACGTTGATGTCTTTCAGCAGGATGTAGGCAGAGTAGTAGTCGATGCCCCGCTCGCCGGCATCTTTCTCAAATTGAAACCCAGCGAAGAGGTTTTTGTGGCAGTCCAGCGTGTAGCGGAGGTAGGTGTAGAAAGGGTCGCCCCGATAGGTCTGTTGGGACGAGTTCGTTGATCCATCGTCGTCAGAGTTCCGGAAGCCAGCTTTTCGGTAGAAGGGGATGTCGCCCCGCAACATGACTTCGTGGTGGCTGTTGCTCAACAGGTTGCGGGTGGATGAGGAAAATGGGTCGGCCACTTTCCCGGCATGGCAAAACAGTTGCAGGTAGTTCCTGTCCTGCTTGCTGAGACTGCCGACGAACATCAGCTCGCCAGTGCTTTGGATGGGCAGGTGGGTGTCCCGGTAGGCGATGATGTCGCGGATTTGGTCTTCGGCCAGAAAGGGGAGTTGCCGCAGGTCGTCCTCCGTCGCCTGATTGAGGTTGATGGGGTGGCGATGGATTTCCTCCAAAAGTTCGTAGAGGTATGTCTCGTCCTGCGTATCGTCTTCATCCTCAGTGAAGAACTGCTCGACGAAATCCGCCCATGTGAGGGGTGTCTGTGCCCGTACACTGAAGGAGCAAAGACACAGGAGCAGGAAGAGGAACTGTGAGCGGAGTGTGTTCATGGGGATAGACCTGTTTGTCAGTGGTACAAAGGTAGAGAATAAAGCCGAAACATGCAGAATTTCTGGCAGATTTTTTCAGTATCACGGCGAAAAAGTGAATTTTTGTATAACTAAAATGACTGGCCTGTCGGCCTCATAATTAGAGGAATTTTTAATTTATTGGGCTATTTATCTCGCTGATTTGCGCGTTATGCCCGCCTTAAATGTGAAATTTTCTTAAAAAAGAGGTGCTTTCTTGTTAAAAGTGAGCCACGATTTGTTTTTTATTATTAATTTTGTCCCGATTTTTGTGTCGTGTACTATAACCTGTCGTCAGGTTTGAAAAATGTTGCGAAAACAAGAGAGAAAATAGTATTATCATAATTAATTATCAAAAACTTTCAAATTATTCAAACATGAAAAGAAAATTTACAAATTTGCTCGTCCTTGCGCTGGCGTTTACCAGCTTGGGCTTTGTAAGTTCATGTAAGGACACTGAGGAAGATAGTCTTGCTCAATTGAATCAGAGTGTGGCTGACCGATTTGCAGCACTGCAGACGCAGTACAATACTGCTGTAAGCAACTATGTGCAGAATTTGTTTGCTACAGGTGCTATGGATCAGGCTATTACCTCCGCTGTAATGAACGCTTTGGCCAGTGGCGGTATCGGCACACAGGGCCCTGCCGGTCCTGCCGGACACACTCCCGTTATTACGATTGACGCAACGACTGGCAACTGGTTTGTTGACGGTGTAGATACAGGCGTAAAGGCTCAGGGTCCTCAGGGTGCTCAGGGTGCCCAGGGTCCTCAGGGTGCTCAGGGTCCTCAGGGAACAGCTACAGTTTCTGTTATTACCATCGGTGACAATGGCAACTGGTATATTGACGGTGTTGACACAGGCAAGCCTTCAAAAGGTGCAGATGGAAGTAATGGAGCAAATGGAAACGATGGAGCAGATGGAAACGATGGCCACTCTCCTGTTATTACCATCGGCAGCAATGGCAACTGGGTCATCGATGGAGTTGACACAGGTAAATCTTCATTAGGTAATATTGCAACCGTTGTTTCTATTGATCCTGTGACTGGTAATTGGCTTCTGAATGGTGTTGACACAGGCCAGACTTCAAGAGGTGAAAGAGGTGAGACGGGTGCCAACGGTGCCAACGGTCTGACTCCTCATATTGGTGACAATGGCAACTGGTATCTTGGTGACAATGACCTTGGCGTGAAGGCTGCCGGAACTGATGGTGCAGCTGGTGCAACTGGTGCAGCTGGTGCAGATGGTGTAACTCCTCACATTGGTGACAACGGCAACTGGTATATCGGCACAACTGACACGGGCGTGAAGGCTGCAGGAACTGATGGCGCAGCTGGTGCAGATGGCGCAGATGGCGCAGATGGCGCAGATGGCGCAGATGGTGTAACTCCTCACATTGGTGACAACGGTAACTGGTACATCGGCACAACTGACACGGGCGTGAAGGCTGCCGGTACTGATGGTGCTGCTGGTAAGGATGGTGTTGTTGACTCTGCCCTCGTTGCTCGTTATGTCGATGCTTACATCCAACTCGAAAAGTGGGCAGAGCTGATGAGCCAGCTTCCATTCGTTACAGAGGATTCTCTTGATGCCAAGATTGCTCAGATTGAGCAGTGCAAGTGTGACTACGATAAGATCATGGACGAAATCGGCAAGCTCAAGACTTCTCTTGCCAACCTGATTACAGGTGTAATCGTTCAGGGTACTTACAATCCGATGTATGGTACATTCGCTCTGCCAGTAGGCGTGAACTCAAATGTTCTCGTTGCTTACTATGGCAACTACAACGGCTCTGCTCCACTTGGATTCCCGACAGACGACGCTACACATTATTTATTTAAGAGCCAAGTACTCACCGACGCTGACTGGAACATGATTGGCAACGACACCTACGAGCAGTTCGTGATTCGTGGTGGTGAGACCATGATTAGCGAGGCTCCGGACAATGCCGGTACTATCTATGTAACCGTGAACCCGAATACGGTTGACTTCTCTGGTGAGAAACTGACCCTCGTGAACAGCCAGGACGAAGAGTCTGGTGTTAAGCTCAGTGCCCTCAAGGCTTCTGACAAGGTGCTGACCTTCGGCTACACCAAGGCTACCAACAATGGTTTCTATGAGGCAAACGCTCACCTGGATGCAGCTGACGTTCCTAAGGTGAAGATTAATATCGAGCCAGGTCTGAAGACTGCCATCAAGGAAGCTTTCAGCGCAACCAAGGGTGTTGTTAGCACAGCATACAACCGGAAGGGTCGTGAAGCCCTCAAAGACACTATCGTAGGAAGTGTTCCAAAGCTTGTCACGTTGGCTGCTAAGCTCTACAGCCAGTTCAATGGCATTCTGCCTGCTGAGGCTGTAAAGGCTTCTTATGTGGACGGTGAGGGTGCAACCCACAGCGTATATTCTAACTACGGCGTTGCCGCTACCGCTATCAAGCCACTCAGCTTCGCATTCGGTAAGGACTTCGACTATAAGACTGTTCCGGGCTATGAGAAGGCTATCAAGTTGGTTGACAAGATAGACAAGAAGCTGAAGGATGAGGTTCATGTTGTCTTCAAGGAAGTGAATGGTCAGCCTATCGTAAAGGATATCCAGTCTCTGAAGATTCACGCTATCGAGATGAAGGATTTGAGCCCTGAACTGAAGGCTAAGTTCTCTGTTGCTATCGATACAATCATCAAGATTGAGGGTCTGGAGTACCATCTTGATTTGAACGAGACGGTAAATGTTCCTGTGAAGTTCACTCAGGACGTAACGATTCCTATCAATATTGACAAGGATATAGAGGTTGACCTCTCTCAGGCTAATATCAGTACTCCGACCGTTGTCATCACTACCAGCCTGACAACAGGTGAGGGTGAAGCTGTATTGGTTGTTCCTGTAACTGACAATTTTGGTACTACCATCGGTAACGCAAAAGTTCCATTGGATGATGTTAATGTGGAGGCTAATGCAGAAGTCGGTGAAATCACAGTTGACGGTACCGTTGTAGCACACATTGAAATGAGCGAGAATCAAACGGTTAGCATCACTGTTGACCAGACTGTTCCTGCAACCATTAAGATGGACAAGTGGCTCTACTTTGGTGACAATGGTACATCCACGAAGAGCCTTCACCTTTGGGTAACCAAGGACTTCTCTGATGCCGTTGACGAGCTTTGGGATGTTGTGAAGGAGCAGATTGAAGGCGTAAACGACATGTTGGATCAAATGAACAAGCTTGTCGATGACGCAAACGACCTGATTGATAAGTTTAACGAATACGAGCAGCGTATCGACGACCGTATCGACGACTATGCAAACCGTCTGAAGAATTACATCGACAAGGTGAACTCTCTTGCTGTAAGAGGCATCAACTCACTGAACAACTACATCCAGCCAGTGATGATTGTAAATGCTGATAAGTTGAGACTGGTAAGCATGATCAAGTCACAGGCAACCTTCGTGAAGGATAACGCTGTTACCCTGCACCCGACTACTTACACAGCTGAGATTATCACTCCGTGTCTGAAGAAGCACTTGGCCGTAACCAATGTTTACAAGACTGGTACTGAACTCAGTGCAAAGGGTGGCGACGCTACCTGTCTGAGCGCATTGAGAGCTGCAAACCAGGGCGAGAACATGAACAAGGTTCTGAACGGCGGTCTCAAGACCAAGGTGACTCTGTCTGGTCTGAAGGAAGGCTATACTTACGAGATAGCTTACTCTGCACTTGACTACTCTGGAAACATCGTAACACGCAGATACTTCATCTCTCACTAATTCCAGAGAACCCAGCGATCTTTTAAATAATTAATAAGGTGAATAGAAAGCACTTTTATATCCTCTTTTCGACGATTCTTGTCCTCTGCGCCTGCGGGGGCAGAGGCAAGAATCCGAAAATCAACCCGATGGTTGAGGAGCTTGACAATACGCCCGACAATGCGGAACTGGTCACGCTCATGGAGATAGATGGTGACTCAATATTGGTTCAACCCGACAACGACCTTGAGAATCCGAAGGTTTTCTCTTACAGGGAGGCCGAGGCCGCAGGGCAGTTGAAGGGAACCTTTGAGACGGGCGAGCTCTATTCCATTCTTCCCGACAAGAAGCATCACAGCATTTCCATTTGCGTGAACGTTTCGGAACTGCGCGGACAATGGTTTTACGACTCCCTGCAACACAGAGGACTGCAGTTTGAGGAACGGGGTGCTCTCTCCAGCATCAATGCTGAACGCTACAGCTACAAGGAATGGAAGCTGCTGAATGGAAAGTTGTATCTCTATTATGTGGATATGCAGCAGGTGTCGGAAGACCGGCATGAGTTTCTGGTGGATGAGGCGGAGATTCTGAAACTGAACGCCGAGGAGCTTGAGTTTCGTTTTCTCGACAGCGTGTATGTCTGCAGACGCCAGCATGGACTGATTATGTTTTGATGACGATTCACCCGATAAATGATAATAATAAATTTAAATGGCTATGAATATTAAAAATCTATTTATGGGTACGCTTGTTGCACTGATGAGTGTATCTGCATCTGCTCAAGAGCAGACGGTAAAGACCGTGGAAGAGTTTAATCCACATTGGTACATCCAGGGTCAGGTGGGTGCTCAGTACACCCTTGGTGAGCTTGATTTCGGCAAACTGATCTCTCCCAATGCCCAGATTGCTTTCGGACGTCAGTTCTCTCCTATTTTCGGCGCTCGTCTTGCCGTGAACGCATGGCAGTCAAAAGGCGGCTCTGAGATTTTTGGCAAAGACTATAAGTGGAAGTGGAACTATGTGGCTCCTACTGCCGACTTCATGATTAATGTGACAAACTTGTGCCTCGGCTACAAGTACGACCGTGTGTTCAACTTCGGCGTGTTCGCAGGTATCGGTGCAAACTTCGCATGGAACAACGGCGAGGCTAACGATGTTCGCGCCCAGATTGTGAATGGTGTTTACGATGCCAACAACAAGCTGGTGGCTGAGCCCATCATGCCCGAAAGCCCTGAGTACATGGAATACTGCGAAAATTGGAAGACTGTGCGCTGTGTGGGCCGTCTGGGTCTCACCGCTGACTTCCGTCTGAGCAGTGCTGTCAGTCTGGGTCTTGAAGTTGCTGCCAACTTCCTCCCTGATACTTACAACAGCAAGCGTGCCGGCAATGCAGACTGGTACTTCAACGCTTTGCTGGGTGTACGCTACAACTTCGGCGCTACTCACAAGACAAAGACCATCACTGAGACTCCTTGCGAGCCCAGAATTATCGAGCGCATCATCGAGCGTCGTCCCGACAATGAGTTTGAGAAGAAGGCTGCTCCTCCAGCACCTGTTGTGAAAGAGCCGCTTCGTCGTGACGTATTCTTCCTGATTGCCAGCTCAAAGATTTCTACTCAGGAAATGGTGAAGGTTCAGGAAATCGCTGAATACCTCAAGAAGAATCCTTCTGCCAAGGTTAGCGTAACCGGTTATGCAGATAAGGGCACTGGCTATCCACGCATCAACATGAAGTATTCTGAGCAGCGTGCAAAATCTGTTGCCAAGGCTCTCACAGAGAAGTTCGGTATTCCTGCAGACCGCATCACTGTTGCGTTCAAGGGTGACACAGACCAGCCTTATCCAGCACAGAAGGATCAGGTGTTGAACCGTGTATCTATCTGTATTGCTGAGTAATCTGTTTTTACTCCGATAAATGATAAAACTGGTTCATCCTGTTTTCATAAATAGGATGAACCAGTTTAATATTGAAGCCTATTAGGTATTAGCTTTAATATGATTGCCTATGACAAAAAGATTTGTATTATTTTTTTCTTTGATTGCCTTCGTGGCCTTGGCTTCTGCCCAGATTAGTGGCAACGGCTTCTACCGCGTGAAAAATGCAGCCACCAGCCGCTATGTGTATGTCTGTGACAACACGGGATCCTTGGACTATGCGAACATGAGCGCCGACATGGGTGCCATCCAGCTGTGGCGTGATTGTGCCACGACGAACCATCTGACAAACCCTGCTGCTGTCATCTATTATAAATGTGCGCAGGTGGTATCTGCAACGGAGGAGGTAGGTAACTTGCAGGCACAGGGTACGTCGGTGTATGACATCATCGGTCATTATGTGAGTATCAAGGGCAACGCCTCCACGAACAAATATCAGGTGTATGCCACCAGTGAGGGCATCGTCAAATATTTGGACGACGAGACGACTTCAACCCGCAAGGATCAGGGCGTGGTGGGCACCGACAACACTGGCACATACAGAATGTGGAATGTCCACCCCATGAACCAGACGGACAATTATCTGGGCGTGGAGCCGACCATTTCCGCCAACGGGAAATTCTATGCGCCTTACTACATCGCCTTCCCGTTCTCGTTTTATTCCTCGGGCATGAAGGCTTATTACGTAAGCACCGTGGATAAGAAACGTGCGCTGGCCGTGATGAAAGAGGTGACGGGCACGATTCCCGGAGCGCTTCCCGTTATCATCGAATGTGCCTCGGCAGCTCCCGTCAACAACAAACTGACGCTGACGATGGGCACGTTTACGGCTCCTACCGACAACAAGTTGCTGGGTGTCTATTTCAGTAACCCCGACCGTGCGAAGAGCGCAAGTGCCAAGCGGAAATATTATCCTGAGGTGATGCGTGTCCTGGGCCTTACAGCGGAGGGCAAGCTGGGCTATATCACGGCCACCAACGACATGCTGAACCTATGCAACGGCAATTATTGTCTGTTGGCCAACCAGTCCTACCTTATGGTGGATTCCAATGCGCCCGCCGAGCTGACGCTGATTACCGAAGCCGAGTACAGGAATATTTTGGCAGACATCGTCGATGTTGACGGCTCTTCCGACAAAGCTGTTGATGCCTATTACACCCTCAACGGTCAGGAGCTTTCTGCACCTGTCAAAGGAGTCAACATCGTGAAGTACAAGGACGGAACTACTGAGAAACGCTACATTCGTTGACGTTTTTCCCTTGACATAAGGACGCGAAAAAAGGTGGATAGCCATTGGGCCGTCCACCTTTTTTCGCGTCCTTATGAGTTCCCTCTTAGAAAAGCTTCTGCGTGATGCGCAGGCTGATGACGGGATAAACCTTAAACGCCTTTACCAGCTTGATGTAGTTGCCGACCTTGCCGGGAATGTCCTCCACGTCGTTGATGAGGTCGGTGCCGTCGTGGGTGGTGAAGCTGGGCGTTCCTCCCCAGAACATCAAGCCCGCGTCGAACGAAATGCTGGTGTTCTTGTTCTTGGAGATGGGGCCGCCGTAACCAAAGCCCAGGTAAGGCTTGAATCGGTTCACCTTTGCCGTGGCCTTCACCATGCCGTTCTCGTCGGGCGTCATGCGATAAGCGTCCCCTTTTCGGTGGATGATGCTGCCCTTTGCAATCTTCACGTCTCCCTTTGCATGAATGACCTCTCCCCAGGTCTCTGACTCCATGTCGTTGTCAATCACGTCGTGGTCGTACAAGATGTCTGCCTCTGCATACACGTCGTGTGCATACTTTCCCTCGGGAATGCTCATGCGTCCGTAGGAAAGGATTTTGTTCTGCATTTTTTCCGGCAGGTTGAATCCCAATCCCTCGATGCTTCCCCCCGACTCGTAGGCCGCTTCGATTCTGTCATACAGCGAGTTGAAGACCTGTACGCCCAACAGCGTCGAGGCATCTTCCGTGGCGTTGCAAGCCGTTCCCAGCGTTGAGCCTCCGAGATAGAAGCCCGCCGTCACGTGCCAGTGCTTGTTCTTGAAGGGGAACACATCCACAAGTAATTTAAAGTTGTTGAACGAGGGCGTGGCCGTCATCGTCACGTTATTTCGCACGTCCAGACCGAAGTAGTTGCTCAGTTTGTTGGAAATGTTGCTCAGGTCTTTCTTGCTTCCTTTCTCGGTCTCCACTTCAAAGTCCGTGCTGTAACGGAAGTGCGGCATAAACGTGCCTCCCGTCCGTATCTGGACGTAATTGCCGACAGGCATTGCCAGGTCGAAGCCAATACCCGTCGTACCCACCGTGACCGACAGGTCAAGATGGTTCAGGATGTTCTTGTCGAGTTTGGGCGTCTCTATCTTTGCCAGCTCTGTGTATTGTGCTTGTACACTTACCACACCGGCCAACAACATCGAGGCAATCATTATTTTTCTCATACTCTTTTTTTCTTTAGATATAATATATGTGTATAAACGTTACTTGCTCTCCAACGGGTTCCAGCCCTGTGCCTTGAGTTCAAACTCATTGCCGTCGCGTGTAATCAGCATCTGTCCCAGTTCCGCCTTCGTGATGTAGCCAATCTCCTTCACACCCTCCATCTGTTCAATCTTCTCATGGTCGGCAATGGGCACCGTGAACAGCAACTCATAGTCCTCGCCGCCGTTCAGGGCCGCCGTGCTCAGGTTCATGTTCATTTCCTCGCTCATCACTGCCGTCTGGTAGTCGATAGGAATGCGCTCCTCGTACACCCTGCAGCCCACTTTGCTTTGCTTGCAGATGTGCATCAGTTCGCTCGACAGCCCGTCGCTGATGTCCATCATGGCCGTTGGCTGAATGCCCAGTTCGCGTAGCTTCAGCACGATGTCCCTCCGTGCCTCTGGCTTCATTTGTCGCTCAATCAGGTACTCCTTGCCCGAGAAATCCGGCTGCGACACTTGCGCCAGTTCCTGCTCCAGCTGTGCCTTGACCTTGGCGTCGGTTGTGGCGTTCCGTTTTCGCTCAATCTCCTCGATTTGCTTGTAATAGACCTGCTTCTCGCGCTCCAGCAGCTGGAAACCCATGTAGGCAGCGCCCAGGTCGCCGCTCACGCAAATGATGTCGGTCTCTTTCGCACCGTTCCGATAAATCGCCTTTCCTTTCTCCACCTCGCCGATAGCCGTAATGCTGATGGTCAGGCCGGTCATGCTGCTCGTGGTGTCTCCGCCTACGATGTCAACCCCGTGACGGTCGCAGGCCAGTCGCAGTCCCTCGTAGAAGTCCTCCATGTCCTCCACGCAGAAACGCTTGCTCAGGCCCAGGCTCACGGTGATTTGCTTCGGCATTCCGCCCATGGCATAGATGTCGCTCAGGTTCACCATCGCGCTCTTATATCCCAAATGCTTCAAGGGGATGTACGTCAGGTCGAAATGCACCCCCTCCAACAGCAGGTCGGTCGTCACCAGCACCTCTTTCCCGGCAGGGTAGGAGAGCACGGCGCAGTCGTCGCCCACGCCGTACTTTGTTTCCTCGTTCTTTATCTCAATCGTCTGGGTCAGATGGTCAATCAGGCCAAACTCGCCCAGCACACTGATTTCTGTCCTTGCCATTTAAATCTCTTTAATAAGTTCTTTCATCAGGGCCGTCATCTTTGGCTGCGCATTGTTTGCTGCCTCCTGCACCTCTTCATGGCTGACTTTCATGGGTACCTCAAAGCCGCCCAGGTCGGTGATGACGCTCATGCCAAACACTCGGATGCCGCAATGCACGGCCACGATGACCTCCGGCACTGTGCTCATGCCTACGGCGTCGCCGCCCCACTGCTTAAACATGCGGTACTCCGCAGGGGTCTCGAACGTCGGCCCAGCCGTTCCTACGTACACGCCCTTCTGCACCTTGATGCCCAGGCGCTTGGCCGCTGCTTCCACAATGCGGACAAACTCCTTGTCGTAAGCCTCGTGCATCGACGGGAAGCGTGGCCCTGTCGGGAAATTCTTGCCCCGCAGTGGATTCTCCGGGAAGCTGTTGATGTGGTCTGTGATAATCATCAGGTCGCCCACGGAGAAAGCCTCGTTCATGCCGCCGGCAGCGTTGCTCACAATCAGGTTCTTGATGCCCAGTTCATACATCACGCGAACCGGGAACGTCACCTCCTTCATGGTGTAGCCCTCATAGTAGTGGAAGCGTCCGTCCATCGCAATGATGTCCTTGCCGCCCAACTTTCCGAAAAGCAACTTGCTTGCGTGTCCCTCCACGGTCGATACCGGCATGTTCGGTATCTCGGCATACGGGATTTCCTTCTCTACATTTATGTCGTCAACCAACTTTCCAAGCCCCGAGCCCAGGATGATGGCCGTTTCAGGCTTCGTGTCCATTCTTGCTTTCAAGAACGACGCTGTTTCTTGAATTTTCTCGTACATAGTTTAAAATAATGTTGTTAAACTCTTCTTGTTTATCTTTGCCCATGAAGGTCACTTCAATGGGGATCACTTTCGTCTCAACGTCCCGTAACCGCGTGGCATCCTTTTCCGTGGTCAGGATGGTTCGGCCCTTGCCCCTTTCCCGAATGCGCTCCATGTCCTTCTTCGTGAACAGGTGGTGGTCGGGGAACGTCATCATCTCAAACCGGGGCAGGATTTTTCGGAGGTCGTATTCCATTTGCCGGGGCGACGCAATGCCCGTCACAATCAGCGGGTTCTCTCCGGCTTCCTCTCCCAACGTCTTCGGATAGTCGTAGCGGGTGAAGAACACCTTCTGTCCAGGGTGCAACCTCAACCGCTCCGTGATGTCCTGCATTTCCTCGTGGGCCATGCGTTTCGGACATTTCGTCACTACCAGTATGTCTGCCCGCTTCTTGCCGCCTGCTGGCTCGCGCAACCGTCCTTCCGGCAGCACCTTGTCGAAGTAAATCAGCCGGTGATAGTCTATCAGCAGGATATTGAGGCCGGGCTTCACATATCGGTGCTGGTAGGCATCGTCCAATACCACCACGTCCGTCGCCGGTTCGATGTTCGGACTGCACAGCCTTTCTATGCCCTGCCGCCTATCCCTGTCCACCGCCATGTGGATGTGCGGAAACTTCCGCTTCATCTGGAACGGCTCGTCGCCAATCTGCTCCATCGGCGTGTCCGCTTCGGCCAGCACAAAGCCTTTCGACTTCCGCTTGTAGCCTCTCGACAGCACCGCCACCTGCCATTCCTTGCTCAGTAGCCTGATCAGGTACTCCGTGTGCGGGGTCTTGCCCGTACCGCCCACGGTGATGTTGCCCACGCAGATGACCGGCACGTCAAACGTCCGCTCCTCCAGGATGCCACGGTCGAACAGCCAGTTCCTCACCGTCACTCCCGCACCGTACAGCCAGGCCAACGGTGCCAGCAGCGGATACGTCCTGATGTGGTTGCCCTCCATGCTCCCTCTCGTTCGTTTACAGGTTAAACCTCAGGTAATAGGGGAGGCTTGCCTGTATGCCTGTCTTCTGTTGTATGTTCCTCAGTTGGCCGAACAGTTCGTGGTATTCGCCCAGTGCGGCCTTCATCTGCGCATCCGCATAGCTCTTTTTCTGTATCTCGTTCAGCAGGTTGTCCAGGAAACTGCCTCCTGCCGGGTACTCCATGACGCTGTAGTCCTTCACCTTGGCCCGCTTCTCAGCCACGGCAATGGCATCTTTCAGGCTGCCTAACTGGTCAACCAGGCCCAGCTGCTTGGCATGTACGCCCGTCCACACCCGTCCTTCGGCCACGGCCTTGATGACGTCCTGGCTCTGCTTTCTGCCGTCGGCACAGCGTTTGGTGAACAGCTCGTAGCCGTTGTTGATGTATCGCTGGATGATGGCACTCTCGCTCTCATTGAACGGACGGGCCATGCTCAGGCCCAGGTCGGCATGTTCGTTCGTCTTCACCGTCGATACATGCAGGCCCAACTTCTTGTTCATCAGTTCGCTTGCTTCGGGAATCATGCCGAAGATGCCGATGCTGCCTGTCAGCGTCGTCGGCTCGGCCACAATCCAGTCTGCCGCACAGCTGATGTAATAGCCGCCGCTGGCCGCATAGCCGCCCATGCTCACGATGATGGGTTTCTTCGCCTTGATGTTCATCACCTCGTACCAAATCTGCTCGCTGGCGTATGCACTGCCGCCGCCCGAATTCACGCGCAGCACCACGGCCTTCACGTCGTCGTCGTCCGCCAGTTTCTGCAAATCCCGCACCACTTGCTTGCCCACAATCTCGTGGTTGCCGTTCAGGCCGCCGAACCCGCTTGATGCCTCCTGCACGATGTCACCGTAGGCGTAATACACGGCGATGATGTTTCCGCTCGTGCTTTTCGGCTCGTTTTGTGCGATGGAAACCAAGTCGTTGACCATGACAGTCTGGTAGTCGTCGGGGCTTTCCACGTCCTTCATCATTTCGCAGATGTGCTTCGGCACGTCGTTGCTGTACGCCACCTTATCGACCAGTTTAGCCTTTTGGTATTCCTCCACCGTCGCAAACAGCATGAACGAGTCGGCCAATTGGTTCAGTGCCTGGGGCGATATTTTGCGGCTCTTGCTCACGTCCGCCACCATGTTCTCCCAGATTTCCTTGGCCACCACCGACAGCTGCTCACGGTTCGCCTCGCTCATCTCCGACAGCAGGTAAGGCTCTACGGCACTCTTGTACGTGCCCACCTTATACACCTGCATCTTCACGCCGATTTTATCGAGCAAATCCTTGTAGTACATCGTCTGCAGGGCCATGCCGTGCCAGTCAATCATGCCTTGCGGGTTGATAATCACGCGGTCAGCCACACTGCTCAGGTAGTAGGTGCCCTGTGTATAGACATCCCCGTAGCTCACGATAAACTTCTTCGTCTTCTTGAAATCCACCAGTGCGTTTCTGATTTCCTGCAACATGGCGGGAGCCGCCCCGGTGAACGTGCCTGCCTCTAAGTAGATGCCCTTGATTTTCTCCTCCTTCTTGGCTCGTTCAATGGCGTTCAGGATGTTCCTCAGGCTCTGCTGCTCGATGACCGAGTTACCCAGGAGCGAGGCAAACGGATTCTCCTCCGCCTTCTCCTCGATGCTTCCTTCCAGCTTGATGACCAGCACCGAGTTGTCGCTCAACGTCGTCGTCGATTCCATGCTTGCCATGCCTATCAGCGTGGAAATCATCAGGAACGTCCACACCACACCGACAATCATCATACCCACCACCGTGGCCAGGACATATTTCAAAAACTGTTTCATCGCGTTTTTTGTTTTTTCCAGATTTCCTAGAATTTCTAGATTGGCTAGAATGGCTAGTCTGGCTAGAAAGACTAGAAACTCTAGATTTTTACTTCAAATACCTGCTATACTCACATGCTGCCAACAGCCAGGCACCTGTGCCGAATGGGGCCTGCGAGCGGGCATCCACTGTGCGGGTGGGGTCTGGCTTCTCGCCGATGGGCTGCACGAAGCCGATGCTGCCGTCCGGCTGCAAAGCCTTTGTATAGAGATAGTTCCACGCCTTGTCAATGCACGGCTTGTAGTCCTTGGCGGGCAGGATGCCATTGTTCACACCCCACAGGATGCCGTAGGTGAAGAACGCCGTACCGCTGGTCTCGTAGCCCGGAGCGTCGTTCTCGCAGAGCATTGAGCGGCTCCAGTAGCCCCCCTCCTGCTGACATGCCTTCACGCCGGCGGCCAGCTTCTTGAAGCGATCTACGTAGAAGGCCCTGTACTTGCAGTCCTTGGGCATGTCCTGCAATACCCTGGCTAGTCCGGCCAGCACCCAGCCGGCACCACGGGCCCAGAAGCTCTTGCCCTCGTTGCAGGCCGTCTTCACCTTCGGATACACGTACTTGCCATCGCGGTAGTACAGCTGGGTCTCCGTGTCGAAGAGCAGGCTGTCCGTCCAGTGGTAGCATTCATACTGCTTATCAAGCAGTTTCTGGTCGTGGGTCACGGTGTAGAGCTTGGTGAAGATGGGCATACCCATGTACAGGGCGTCGGCCCACCACCAGTAGTCCTTCTCCTTGGTGGAGGCCTGATAGCACATCACCTCCAAACAACGCTCCAGCCGCTCCGCACGATGCTCCAGTTTGTACAGGTCAATATACACCTGGAAACAAATCTGCCAGTCGGCAAACAGCACGAAGTCCATCCCCTCGCCGTAGGTCGCATAGCGCCACTTCGACTTGTCGCGCTGTGTGGCACCCTTCCAGTGGTTATATTCCGCCCATTCGATGGCATAGTCCAGGTATTCCTGCTTGCCCGTCAGCTCATACACAGCCTGATTACCTGTGAAGTAGGCCGCATTGTCCCAGAAGCCCCGGCACTTTGCACTGTTGTGTGCTTGCCAATAGTTGTTTACTTTCTCAATGGCAGAGACAACCTCCTGCCTGGTCTGTGCCACGGCGGCCTGTGCGAAGAGCCCAACGCCCATGACGAATGTGAATAGTGCTTTCATGCGTAAAGAGTATTTAGTTTTATACGTTTTTTCCTGTTTTTTCTATGGTTTCTATAGCCTCTATAGCTCCTATAGCCCCTTAAGTCTCTCTTAATCCCCGCAAAGATAACAGAGATTTATGAATTACGAGCGATGAAATCAGGATTTTTTTACCTGAAGCCCCAGTTTTTTCGCTTCTTCTATTAATAACGCATGGGCAGGCGCGTACTCGTTGGGTATTTTTCCGTCCAAAATGGCGTCTTTGATGGCCGCCTTCAGGATGCCCACCTGGCGGCACGGATTCAGGCCGAACAGGGCCATGATGTCCTCGCCGCTCACGGGCGGCTGGAAGTTTCGGATGCGGTCTTTCTCCTCAATCTCAACCAGTTTTTCCCTCACCAACTCAAAGTTCTGCTTGAACCGACGCCGTTTCTCCGCATTCTTCGAGGTGACGTCTGCCGTGCAGAGCAACATCAGGTCGTCGATGTCGTCACCGGCCTCAAACAGCAGTCGCCGCACCGCACTGTCGGTCACCTCCTCGTCGGCAATCACGATGGGGCGCATGTGCAATTCTACCAGCTTTTGCACGTATTTCATCTTCTCGTTCATCGGCAGCTTCATCCGTCGGAAGATGTTGGGAATCAGCTTTGCACCGATGTTGTTGTGGTTGTGGAACGTCCAGCCCGCCAAGTTGTCCCAGCGCTTCGACTTCGGCTTGCCAATGTCATGCAGCAGGGCTGCCCAGCGCAGCCACAGGCCGCCGTCCTCCTGTCCCATGCCTTCGGTCTTCTGCCCCTCTTCCTTCGCCTGATACCGTTGCATCTTTGCCACATTGTCAAGCACTTCCAGCGTGTGGTAGAAATTGTCCTTGTGCGCCTTTCCGTTCCGCGTCTCTACGCCTTGCAAGGCTGTCAGCTCTGGGAAAATCAGCGCCAGCAGACCACACCGCTCCAGGTCGATGAACCCCTTCGACGGGGCGGGGGAGAGGATAATCTTGTTCAGTTCGTCGGCAATGCGCTCCGCGCTCACAATCTTGATGCGCTCCTTGTTGCGTTCCAGCGCCTCAAACGTCTCATCCTCAATGTAGAAGTTCAGCTGTGTAGCAAACCGTATGCAGCGCATCATGCGCAACGGGTCATCGCTGAACGTCACGTCTGGGTCCAGTGGCGTGGCGATGATGCCGTCCTCCAAGTCGTACAGCCCATTGAACGGATCGACCAGTTCCCCGAACCGTTCGCGGTTCAGGCACAGTGCCATGGCGTTGATGGTGAAATCCCTGCGGTTCTGGTCCTCTTCCAGGGTGCCGTCCTCCGTGATGGGCTTCCGTGAATTGTGGTCGTAGCTCTCCCTTCGGGCACCCACGAACTCCACCTCCATCTGCTTGTATTTCAGTTGAGCCGTGCCGAAATTGCGGTAGATGGCAATGTTCGCCTTGCCCAACCGCTGCTTCAGTGCCTCGGCAATGACGATGCCTGGTCGCTCGATGCCCTTCCCCACAACCACCACGTCAATATCCTTCGACGGGCGTTCCAGGAACAGGTCGCGCACCCATCCGCCAATCACATAGCACTCCAGCCCCAGCTCATCCGCCGTCTCACCAATCAATTTGAAAATCGGATGCTCCAAAGCTTTCAGTATATCCTCTTCTGTCAAATGTCTCATGTCTGTCTTTTCATTCTTTTCCGTGCAAAGGTAACACAAAATCATGAGAAATCCCCCTTAAAACCTTTAACTTTTCATCTACGACGTTCATTTTTCCCTTTTCCCTTTTCGATTACCCCTTTTCCTTTGTTTTTTCACGCAGAACTCTATCCGAGACAACGCAGAACTCTATTCGATTTCACGCAGTACTCTACTGACGAAAAGAGTTAAGCGTTGTAATCGATTGAGAACAAGCAGGTCACAGACCCAGAAAACTTCTTTTGCTACGGAGCCAAGGACCCAAAGGAATTCTCGTTTGGGGGCTTCATGAATCATGGGCCTCGGAGAGGCCGCACTATGAGTAACCCATGGTAAGGCGCGAGCCTCACCGTGGGTGTGCGGATAGGTCGCAACTGTCTGGCACTTCGACAGATGTGCCACACGCCGAGGCGTAGATTGAGGCCATGGCGGGCATCTACCATCCATGATGGTGTGGCACATCTGCCGAAGTGCCCTGTCCCTCCCTCTGCATACACTTACCCACGGTGAGTCAGCCTGACAGCAGCCTTACCGTGGGTTATTCATAGTGCGACCTCTGTTGAGGTCATGCAGGGTCTCCTTTTCCTCCCGTTCTCCTTAGAAATCAGAAAATATTTGCATTTTTTTTCAGAAATTTTTGGAGGCTTCGGGAATAAGTTGTAAATTTGCGAATTAAAAATATTGTGAACGTAACTATTCAGCATTAATTGCAAGTAGGCTGCTTCTATAATGATAGGATGGTTGCAATGGCGTTAAGCTACGACGGGTTGTTCAGGCTCAGGCCGTGTCAGCTAAGGAGTGTATGATGACGATATATCTATGTAACAGACATATTTTTTATTTTTTTACTAATCAAATATTTTAATTTTATGTTCAAAAAAACAAAACATTTAATGGCGTTCTTTGCACTCGTTATGTGTGGAGGAACGATTAACGCTGCTGATGAGGATTACACAGGTCGCATCACAAATGCGAACTTGGCTTCAACAGAGGGTTGGACGCTTTCGGCAACAGGAGGTAATTGGAGCTCTATTCAAGGTTCTGCTCCTTCTTTTTGTATTGAGACTTATGCAGGATGGGGTAGTCTTGATTTGACTGTCTATTCTATGAAACAGAACGTTACATTGCCTTCTGGTAAGTATCGTGCTGAAGGTTATGCATTCTATCGTTATGGCCTGAATCACGACACTGATCCTACAAAATCCTATGCAAAGTTTGTTGCTGGTGATTTTAGCGCTCCTGTGGTGACACTTGGAGGCGAAACGCTTGACGCAACTCTTACTGCCTATCCTAACACTATGGGTGAGGCTTCTACGGCTTTCACAAACGGATATTATAAGAGTCAGGTTGAGTTTGCCATTGAGTCAGAAAGCACCATTGAATTCGGATACGAGGGAACTCATGTCCTGAAGCAGTCTTGGTTCATTGCCGGACCTATCAAACTCTATCGTACTGGTGACTTCGATTACTCGCTTTACCAGGCTCAATTAGAGGGGCTGGTAAGCGATGCCAAAGCACTTCAGGGAGGGATTATGAATGGTGATGTTTCGTCTGCCCTTGATGACGTTGTCACTAAGTACGATGGAAAATCTTGCAACAGTGTAGCAAACTACAATGCTGCATACACCGAATTGAATTCGGCTATTTCTAATGCCAGTTCCAGTATTGCCACCTATGCAGAGGCAAAGGTAATTCTTGATGCGGCTAATGCTTATGATTCATATGGTCAGGCCAGTTATGCTGGCAATGAGACTATCTCTGCCATCCAGTCTGCCTATGACGCAAGAAGCCTGACGGAAGTGACAGCCACTCAGAAGACTGCTGCAACCGCTGCACTCGCTACTGCATGTAAGGCCCAGAAACAGCCTGCTGATGGTTGCGACATGACTCCCTATATCACTAACTCTGACTTTGATAGTGGAAATTATGACGGATGGACACGGGTAATACCTTACGGTGGCAACTGCGCTATTCAAGGTGGCTCACGCATGGAGTATTGGGCAGGTAATGCTACTGATCGTGCTGCAGCTTCTTTCAATATTTATCAGGAACTGAACAATCTTCCGGCAGGTGCTTACACTGTTAGTGCAGATATGTATAATTCTCTTAATGGCGAAGGTGGAGATTATACTGTTTTCTCACCCACTTGCGGTGTCTATGGCTCTTCCAGCAATGAGGAAGTGGCATTGGTAACCGAAGAAGGCACTACGCTGAAGACCTATACAACGGATGAGGTTCTTGTATTCCGTGGCAAGATGACTATCGGTACAAAGAACCCTGTTACTCCAATAGCAGCACGTTGGTTCCTCTTTGACAATGTAAAACTGACATACGTTCGTCAGCTTACACCAGAAGAAATAGCTGCTAATATAGTTCCGGAAAGCATCAGCCTTGACCAGGAATCTGTCAACCTGAAAATTTATGGAACAGTTACACTTAATCCAACGATTCTTCCTGAGGATGCAAATGATAAGAGTGTGACATGGACTTCAAGCAATGAGGCTGTTGCAACGGTTTCCAATGTCGGCGTTGTTAATGCTGTAGGTGTCGGCAGTGCAACTATTACAGCTACTGCTAATGGTGCTGACGGTGTAACTGCTACGGCGACAATTACCGTTACTGATGTGGATGCTGTAGCTGCACCTGCTTTCTATAGCGAAATTGCTGCTGGTGATTTCTATATTGTAAATGCTGCAACAGGCAAATACCTCGGTGGTGCCAATGACTGGGGTACACATGCTTCAATGATTGAGCATGGTATTCCTTTCACTGTAGCTCTGAGTAACGGCAAATACACGCTTGACTCGCATACATATAATAGTGGGACCGCTCACTTCTTGAATGGTGCGTATATTGATGGTGGAAGTGTAGAGCTTTACGTGACTCCTGTTGCTGATGGCAAATATACTATTTCTACAGGCTCAACAAGTGGTTACTACTCAGCATACGAGAATTCTACTTATGTGGATATTCAGTCTGTTAACCCCAATAGTGTACTTGCACAGTGGTACTTTGTTTCAAAGGCTGACCGCGACAAGTTGCTTGTTGACGCAACTGCTGAGAATCATGTAGATGCCACCTATTATATTAAGGAGGCAAACTTCAGCCGCAACTGGGGCACGACGGGCCAGAATGTCAGTGCTTGGACTGGTGATCATCAGAAGGGTGGTGACAATACCAACATGAACTCTATGGTTCAGAACGCCGCAGCCGATGTATATCAGATTATTGAGAACATTCCTAACGGTATATATACTGCAAAGGTGCAGGCCGTCACATCTGGTACTGCAAAGTTCTATGCCAATGAGGTTGAAGCAGATATCGAAAGCAAGGACGACGTCACCAGCCAGCAGATTGCCTCTAACGCCTTTGGCGCAGGTTTCTTCACTACAACACTCCAAGTGACCGTGACCGACTGCACCCTGAAGATTGGCGTGAAGAGCGACGATACCGACAAGGTGCTCTACTTTGACAATTTTGAACTTTACATGACCGAATACTTCGATGCATCTGCAACAATGGTAATCTCTGATGCAAAATGGGCTACATTCTGTGCTCCATTTGACGTGGTTATTCCTAAGGAAGAGGGCGTAGAAGCTTATACGATTGATCGTATAGAAGAAAATGGCTACACACTGCATAGGGAGGAAGTTGAGAATACTATTCCTGCAAATACTCCTGTTGTTTTGTATAGTGAAACTCCTGTAAACAAACCTGTTGCTGGTAAGAAGGTTGCTTATGTCGACCTTGTAGAAGGCTTACTGACAGGTGTTTATGCTGACACTCCCGCAAAGGTTGGTACACATGTTCTTCAGCATCGGACGGATTTGAATGGTGCCGTGGGTTTCTACGAAGTTAAGACCGAGGGTGTAACCACTGTTCCTGCTTACCGTGCATATCTCACTGTTCCTGCTGGTGCTAAGGCTCGTGCCTTCTTCTTCGACGGTGATGCTACCGCAATCGAAGCCGTATCAACTATCGCAGCTGATGAGATTGAGGCAATCTACACGACTGCTGGCGCACAGGTAGAGAGCCTGCAGAAGGGTTTGAACATCGTCGTACTGAAGAATGGCCAGACTCAGAAGGTATTCGTAAAGTAATTAATTAACCATTAAAACTCAGAATTTGAAAATTATGAAAAAAATGTATGTAAAGCCTGAGATGATGGCTAATGAAATCACGATGGAGTCTCTTATCTGTCTTTCACTCCAGAGTGCCGCCGCCGACGACAGCGCTGCACTGGTGAAGGAGCGCGGTACCCGCACAGAGGTAGAGGCTGAGGATCCCGAGGAGATTCTCTCTATCGAGAACGAACCCAACTACGGTTCTATTTGGTAATAACGCACTGAAATACATTTGGACAGGCAGACAGGGAACTTTTCCTTGTCTGCCTGTTTTTGATGCCAGCCCCTCCTTTTATTATTTCTACGGAGCCAAGGAGCCGGAGGAGTAGCGCCTTCGGCACTAAGGAGACTCCTTTTCCTCCTTGGCTCCGTAGCCTTTTGTTGTTTCTACCGAGGAGCCTGAGGAGGACTTCGCATGGCGAAGTGTGAAATTCCTCCTCAGGCCTCAGTGTTGCTGTAGGCCATGCCTTGGCGGATGTTGCGTTCGTCCATACGTTTGCGGAGGCGTTCGGTGAATTCGTAGTTCTTGAGGCCCCAGCCGGGGGTTGCGAGGAGGGAGGCGGGGGACTGGGAGACGAAGCGTTCGAGGACGAGGTTGGGACGCAGGTGGGCAATGAAGTCGCAGAGGAGGTCGATGTATGCCTCTACGGTGTAGAGGTGGAAGTCGCTGGGGTGGGCGGCGTATTCTTCGGCCATGCGGGTGCCCTTGATGAGTTGGAGCTGGTGGAGCTTGAGGGTGGTGACGGGCAGGGAGGAGAGGATGCGGGCCTCGTCGATGATTTGTTGACGGGTCTCGCCTGGTAGGCCGAGGATGAGGTGGATGCCGACGGGGATGCCGCTGGCGGCGGTGCGACGGATGGCGTCAACGGTCTGTGCATGGGTGTGGCCCCGGTTGATGCGTCGCAGGGTGGTGTCATAGACGGATTCCACGCCGTACTCGATGAGGACGGGGTGGGTTTGGTGGAGCTGGGAAAAGTAACGGAGCAGGGGCTGGGGCATACAGTCGGGCCGTGTGCCGATGACGAGGCCGATGACGTCGGGGACGGCGAGGGCCTCCTCGTAGCGGGCCTGGAGTGTGGGGAGGTCGGCATAGGTGTTGGTGTATGCCTGGAAGTAGGCGAGGTATTTCATGGCGGGATATTTGCGGGCGAAGAATTGCTTGCCTTCCTCCAGTTGCTGGGTGATGGTCTTGGTAGTGGCGCAGTAGGCGGGGTTGAAGGTCTGGTTGTTGCAGTAGGTGCAGCCGCCCGTGCCTACCGTGCCGTCGCGGTTGGGGCAGGTGAAGCCTGCGTTGATGGATATTTTCTGGGTCTTGCAGCCCAGGAGGCCGGTGAGCCAGGGGCCATATTCGTTGTAGCGGGGTGAGGACTGCTCAGAGGTGAAATTTGTATTTTCCGATGGAGTTTTCATGCGTCTTTCTGTCAAGTTTGGGTTGCAAAGATAGAGATTTTTCGGAAAAATCGTCAAAAAGAGCACGGAAATCATTGTCGGGAATGAAAAAAATCGTATCTTTGCAAGCCGATTATTATCGAGGGTCCATTTTATGGGCCTAAATCTGTGTGTGGATAGCGCATTCTATTAGCCGGAATGGCAGTCCGTGAATCATGGGTTACAAAACCATCGGGGTGGATGCAAGCGCTCCGGTGGCACAAATCACTGCGACAAGCGTCGGGTGCTCGGTGAAAGAGAAGCCGAGATTTTACAAACTATTATTACACATTATTAAATTAAATGAACACATTAAGTTTCAAGACTGACTACGTCAACACCGAGGCTGCGAACAAGCAGTGGGTTGTTGTGGATGCAGAGGGACAGACCCTGGGTCGCCTCGCGTCTAAGGTCGCAAAGGTACTTCGTGGTAAGTACAAGCCATGTTTTACTCCAAACATGGACTGCGGTGACAATGTTATCATTATCAATGCCGACAAGATCGTTGTATCAGGTGCAAAGGAGGCTCAGAAACTTTACATCTCTTTCTCCGGCTACGCTGGTGGCCAGAAGAGGGTTCCTTACGCAGAGATGATTAAGCGTAAGAATGGTTATGAGAAGGTTCTCCGTCACGCTGTGAAGGGTATGCTACCAAAGGGTATTCTTGGCAGACATCTTTCCGACCCCAAACACCTCAAGATTTATGAGGGTGCGGAGCATCAGCAGGAGGCTCAGAAGCCTGTTTCACTTGATATTAACCTTTTAAAATAAGCAATAAGGTATATGGCAGAAATGATTAATGCACTCGGTCGTCGTAAGGCCGCAGTTGCCCGCGTTTACCTTACAGAAGGTAGTGGCAAGATTACAATCAACAAGCGCGATCTCGTAGAATATTTCCCCTCAGAACTCATCCAGTTTGTCGTAAAGCAGCCGCTCAATCTTCTTGGCGTGGCTGATAAGTATGACATCAAGGTGAATGTATATGGTGGTGGCTACACTGGTCAGAGCCAGGCCCTGCGCCTTGCTATTGCCCGTGCGCTCGTGAAGATTAACGCTGAAGACAAGAAGGCACTTCGTGCTGAAGGCTTCATCACTCGCGATGCACGTGTTGTTGAACGTAAGAAGCCAGGTCGTCCAAAGGCACGCCGTCGCTTCCAGTTCTCTAAACGATAATCTTTATCATAGAGGTTTAGCATCTAAATTGCAGGGACTCGCGGCATAGCGGCTACTCTGCGATTGGTTAACAAACAAAATTCTTAACTGAAAAGAAAGTAAACAAAAAGAAATTATGGCAAGAATAGATTTTGACACCCTGCTTTCCGCAGGCGCACATTTTGGTCACCTCAAGCGTAAGTGGAATCCGGCAATGGCTCCTTACATCTTTATGGAGCGTAACGGCATCCACATCATCGACCTTCATAAGACGGTTGCCAAGACCGAGTTGGCAGCTGAGGCTCTGAAGCAGATTGCAAAGAGCGGCAAGCGCATCCTTTTCGTTGCAACCAAGAAGCAGGCCAAGGACATCGTTGCCGAGAAGGCACAGGCTGTTGGCATGCCCTACGTGATTGAGCGTTGGCCAGGCGGTATGCTCACCAACTTCCCAACCATCCGCAAGGCTGTGAAGAAGATGTCGAACATCGACAAGCTGTTGGCAGACGGTACTTACGAGAAGCTTTCAAAGCGTGAGAACCTCCAGATTCAGCGCAAGCGTGCAAAGTTGGAGAAGAACCTCGGTTCTATTGCCGACCTGACTCGTCTTCCTTCGGCTCTCTTCGTCGTTGACGTGACAAAGGAGCACATCGCTGTGGCTGAGGCTAACCGTCTGGGTATTCCTGTATTTGCTATCGTGGATACAAACTCTAATCCTAACGATATCGATTTCGTAATCCCTGCAAACGACGACTCAAGCAAGTCTGTAGAGGTTATCCTCAACGCTGTTTGCGGTGCTATCCAGGAAGGTATCGACGAGCGTAAGGCTGAGAAGGTTGACATGGAAGCTGCCGGCGAGAAGCAGGTTGAGGCAGAGGCTGAAACTGCTGTAGAGGAGGCTCCTGCAACAGAGGCTCCCGCAGAGGCAGAGGCTGAATAAATAGATTTTTAATTATTAATAGTAAGAATATATGGCTATTACATTAGCAGATATCAATAAACTCCGTCAGAAGACTCAGGCTGGTCTTATGGACTGCAAGAAAGCACTCACTGAGGCTAATGGCGATATGGAGGCAGCAATGGAGATTCTTCGCAAGAAGGGTCAGCTTGTGGCTGCAAAACGTTCTGACCGCGAGGCAGCTGAAGGCTGTGTGCTTGCAAAGGTTGATGGTAAATTCGGTGCAATGATTGCACTCAAGTGCGAGACTGACTTCGTTGCCAAGAATGCCGATTTCGTTGCGCTTGCAAACGCTGTCATCGATGCAGCCGTTGCAGCAAAGGCTAAGACACTCGACGAGGTGAAGGCTCTGACTATCAACGGTGAGACTGTGGCTGATGCCGTAACGAACCGTTCAGGTGTGACTGGCGAGAAAATGGAACTTGACGGCTACGTAACTGTTGAGGGCGAGAACATCGTCGCTTACAACCACATGGCTGGAAACTTCCTTTGCACACTCGTGGCACTGAACAAGCCGGCTGACGAGCAGGTGGGCAAGAACATTGCCATGCAGGTTGCTGCCATGAATCCTGTTGCCCTTGACGAGGCTTCCGTTCCTCAGGCTACCAAGGATGCAGAGCTCAAGGCTGACATTGAGAAAGCAAAGGAGAACCAGATTGCCAAGGCAGTTGAGGTTGCCCTGAAGAAGGCAGGCATCAACCCTGCCCATGTTGACAGCGAAGACCACATCGAGTCTAACCAGGCTAAGGGTTGGATTACGGCTGAGGATGCTGCCAAGGCTCGTGAAATCAAGAAGACCGTTGCCGAGGAGAAGGCTGCAAGCCTGCCAGAGCAGATGATTCAGAACATTGCTCAGGGTATGCTCAACAAGTTCTTCAAGGAGAACTGCCTCCTCGACCAGGCTTACATCGACGACAGCAAGATTTCTGTGAAGCAGTATCTCCAGTCTGTTGACAAGGAGCTTACCATCACTGACTTCAAGCGTTACACACTTCGCGCTGAGTAATCAGTTCTCAACGTCATATTACAAAGAAAAGGGATGCATCGGTAAAACGGTGCATCCTTTCATTTATCCCCCTCCTAAACCTCCCGAAGCCTCCTTTGGGGTTGGGCTAAATTTGCGTAATCTTTGTTCTAAAAAATTGGTGGTATTGTTCGCTTATTCTTTCTGGGTGCGTTCTATTTTTGTTTCAAAGAAACGTACCTTCATCATTTGTTTTTCCACTTCCTTTTGTTGCTCCTTTACGTCGGCAAAAAGTTTTGCCAGTTGATAGCATTGTTCAACGGCAAGGGCATCCTCGCCTGTGGCATCGGGCGGAAGCAAGGCTGAACTGCCTCGTGCGTCTCCGATGGCAATCTGTGTGAAGTGGTATTTGCGGTTGGCATCAATGCTCACAATCTGCATGGTGCCCTCCTCGTTGACCTCTGCAAAAAATTTCAGGTGCGTCTTGCTGCCAGCCTGTGACGCTACCACATAATTGCCCACACTTTGATATTTCTCATCCTTTTCAAGCACGAATTTCTTTTTCATATCCTCCAGGTCGAGACGTTTGAAAGTCAATGCGCTGTCTGCTTTGGCAAAGGCAAATTTCGCCTCTTGCAGTTGTAGTGAGTCAGAGAAAATCAGTGCCGCTTTTCTGCATTCAATCTCTTTCGGGTATGTCCGTCGCAAGGAGTCAATCAGCTGGTAGGCATCCTCGTAACGGTTTTGGTTCATGGCGGTACGTGCCTCATTAAGCAGGTCGTTAGCTTTTTCTGTGCTGCTGGGACCGCAACTGAGCAGGGCGGCAGAAAACACTGTCAATAGAAATTTCTTCATGGTTATGTTGGTTTGTGTATATGGGTAGGGTAGGCGGAATGCTCCGCAGACCTGTTTTCGTTTATAATGGGCAAATTTACATCTTTTTTCTTTATTTTTTCACTGATTTCGACGAAAGTTGCAGATTTTAGCTAACTTTGCAGAAAAATAGCATAATATTGAACATGAGAATAATGAAAAGAATATTTTTTTGCCTCCTTTGCCTGGTGATTGCCTCGTCTGTTTCAGCCCAGCAATTGAAACTTGAGGACATAACCAATGGAAAGTATCGTGCAAAGGTCATTCGCAATATCTGTGCAATGACTGATGGCGAGACATACGCCCAACTGAGCGAGGACAGCCGGAAAATTGAGCGTCGTTCGTTCAAGAACGGCTCCTTGGTGGAAACCCTTTTCGATGTGGCCACGGCCCGCGACGTGCGCCTGCCCTCCATCAGTGGCTACATCCTTTCGCCCGACGAGAAAAATATCCTGATTGAGACAGAGCGCACCCCTATTTACAGGCATAGTGCCGTTGCCACCTATTATATATATAATGTGCGCAACAAAACGATGGCGCCCCTCTCGAAGGGAGGGCCGCAAGAGTGCCCGAAGTTTTCTCCTGATGGAAACGTAGTCGCTTTTGTGCGTGACAACAATCTGTTTCTTGTGAAGTTGCTCTACAATAATGCTGAAAGTCAAATCACCAAGGACGGCGAGTTGAACAAGGTCATCAACGGAAAAGCCGACTGGGTGAATGAGGAGGAGTTTGGCATGAACGCCGCTTTTGACTTTTCCGCCAACAGTGAGATGATTGCTTGGATTCGTTACGACGAGTCAGCTGTCTCCACCTACTCTTTCCCCTGGTATCAAGGCTCAAATCCCAGCCTGCGTGACTATCGTCTCTATCCGGGCTCCTATTCTTATAAATACCCCAAGGCGGGCGAGGCCAATTCTACTGTCTCGGTACGCAGTTTTGACATCAAGAGCCGCGTGACCCGCGACATCAAAGTGCCTGTTGAGCCCGACGGCTATATTCCGCGCATCCAGTTCACAGGTGAAACCGATAAGTTGATGGTGCTGACGCTCAACCGTCATCAAAATCAGCTTGATTTCTATTTGGCCGACGCACGAAGCACGAATGCCAACCTGATTTTGCGTGAGAAAAACGCCTGCTATGTGGATCTTCCAACCTACGGCAACATCGATTTCAAGGGCACCCAGTTTGTTGTACTCAGTGAACGCGACGGCTACCGCCATCTTTATCTTTACAATCTGAAAGGACAACTAATCAAGCAGTTGACCAAAGGCAACTATGAAGTGCTCAGTTACTATGGGCACGATGTCGCCGGCAAAAACTTCTTTTATTCCTGCAACCAAGGCAGTCCACTTGAGCAATATGTGTGCAAGGTGGATTTATCAGGGAAAACCACAAAACTGACCGAGAACAAAGGCCAGAACCGTGCCGTTTTTTCCACAGGTTGCAACTATTTCCTGAACGTATTCTCCGATTTGACCACTCCTTATGTCTCTGCGCTCTATTCCGCTTCGGGCAAGCAACTGAAGGTGCTGGAGGACAATGCCTCGTTGAAAAGCGCTTTGGCGAGCCTGCGAATAGGGAAGGCCGAACTCTTCTCCTTCACCACGAAAGACGGTTTCCTCCTGAATGGTTGGATGGTGAAGCCCTCAACCTTCAGCGAAGGTAAGAAATACCCCGTCCTCCTCTATCAGTATAGTGGCGCGGGCAGCCAACAGGTACACAATGCTTTCGGCAACGGCTTCTACGACGGCCTTCTTTGGGAATACCGCTTGGCCGAGAAAGGCTACATCGTGGTGTGTGTTGATGGACGGGGCACCGGTGGGCGTGGTGCTGATTTTCAGCGTACCACCTATAAACGCTTAGGCGATTTGGAGTCGCACGACCAGGCTGAAGTCGCAGCCTATCTGGGCGGACTTCCATACGTTGATAAGTCCCGCATTGGCATTTGGGGCTGGAGCTTTGGCGGCTTCAACACCATCATGGCCATGAGTGAGGGCAGGGGACTGTTCCGCTGTGGCGTAGCCGTGGCTCCTGTGACCGATTGGCGTTATTACGATACGGTCTATACCGAGCGCTACATGCGCACCCCGCAAGAGAATGCTTCCGGCTATGATTGCAGCCCCCTCCACCGCTATCAGCAACTGCGGGGCGATTTGCTGCTCATCCACGGTACGGCCGACGACAACGTACACTACCAGAACACGATGGAGCTGGCAGAAGCTTTGGTACAGGCGGGTGTACAGTTCGACATGCAGGTCTATACCAACCGCAATCACGGCATCTATGGCGGAAACACCCGTCTCCACCTCTTTACCCGCATCGAGAATTATCTGGATGCACATTTGAAATAGTAATCATAAAATCAGACTTACCATGATATCAAGAAGTTCCTTTTTTACGTTCCTAATGGCTTGGATAGCCCTTCCGTTTGCCAGGCAGAAGGCTTTTGCACAGGATTACGACGGCAAGATACGTTTCTATGAAGACGTGCCTACCGACTCCATCCGTCTGTCCGACCCCTTCGTGCTGGCCGATAAGAAGACGAAGACCTATTATATGACGGGTACGGGTGGCATGATGTGGAAAAGTAAGAACCTCCGCACATGGTCGGGCCCCTATATGGTCACCAAGACCGACCCGCACTCCTGGATGGGCCCGCGTCCCATGATTTGGGCAGCGGAAATCCATCCCTATAAAGGAAAATACTACTATTTCGCCACTTTCACCAATCGTGCAGTGCAGATTGACACCGTGGCCAACAATGTCATCGACCGCCGTTCCAGCCATGTGTTGGTTGCCGACACCCCCGAAGGCCCTTACGTCCCGATGGCCGACCCAACCTATCTTCCTGCCGACAAGCCCACGCTCGATGGCACTTTCTGGGTGGATAAGGACGGAAAGCCCTACATGGTTTATTGCTACGAATGGTTGCAGAACCTGAACGGAACCATTGAGAAGATTGAACTGAAGAGCGACCTCAGCGGCTCTGTCGGCGTGGGAAAGGTGCTTTTCCGTGCGAGCGACTCCCCATGGAGCCGGGAACGGACCATTGACGGAGCCGACCGCCCCAACAAGGTGACCGACGGCCCCTTCCTGTTCACCACCTCAACCGGGCGACTGGGAATGCTGTGGACCAGTTGGATTTACGATAAATACACACAGGGCGTTGCCTATTCCGAGTCGGGCACCCTCGACGGGCCGTGGATTCAGGAGCCAGCCCCAATTACTCCCGAAAACTTTGGTCATGGAATGCTTTTCACTGATTTCAAGGGACATCTGCTCATGGCTGTGCATTCTCACGACAAAAAAGGGGAGAACACCATTCGCATTCCTCACTTCTTCCTGATTTCGCTCAAGGGCGACAAACTGACCGTACTCCGGGAGTATAAGCCATGACGGAGATGGGTCATCCAAGACCTCACGCCACTCCCGAGAGTTAACGACCGACGAAAACCAATCAGAGGTCAATGTCGAATCCAATGAATGCCACTTTTGCAAGTGGACTCAAGAAATAAAAGAATTTTGTTTATACCCCATGGTTGATATCATCCGTGAGATTCGTACCCGTGACAAAGAAAACCGTAAGCTGGACAGGCCAGGCCGCAATCAGTTTAACTACATGCTGATGCGTACAGGCATGTCTTCACGCTTGATTCCATTGACCATGGTGTGTCTGATAGGTGTCTTCGTAGCGATGAACACCTTGGGTGTCCTTTTACATTGGAATGTAAACACCCTGCTAATACTGAACATCGTCCTATGGGTTGCTATTCTTGGCGTTATCAAGTTTTTTATCCATCGGCATGAGAGCAAGGTGTTCTATAAGGAGTGGGAAAAAGCGTATGGCGCAGACTCATGGTATGCCAACATCCCCTATGAAAAGCTCCGTCGCAAGGCGGAAACCTACGGTACATTGGGACTTCCTCCAGATCAGATGACAGAGGATGCCACTGTATTCATAGCGGATGGAATGAACGGCTTTGAACGGAATGTAAAACGAATCATGGACTTACTCATATCCATCTTCTGCCTTATTTTATTCTCCCCGCTGATGCTGTTATGTTACATTCTCATCAAACTGACTGATGGTGGACCAGCTATTTTCAAACAAGAGCGATTAGGAAGATTTGGCCGTCCTTTTTATATCTATAAGTTCAGGTCGATGCGATTGGATGCCGAGAAACTTGGCCCAGCCCTCAGCCATTCAGGAAGAGAAGATGACCCACGCCTGACGAAAGTCGGCAGGTTTCTCAGGTCACATCATCTTGACGAACTGCCGCAACTGTGGAACGTCTTTCGGGGTGATATGGCCTTCATTGGCTATCGGCCCGAACGCAAGTTCTATATAGACCAGATAATGTACGAAGACCCGCGCTATGCCTTTCTTTATCAGATACGTCCAGGGGTAACCTCTTATGCAACGCTCTACAATGGTTATACCGATACCATGGAGAAAATGCTGAGACGTTTGGAAATGGATCTTTACTACTTGGGGCATTGCTCATGGTGGCTCGACACTAAAATTCTGTGGCTGACATTCCTTAGCATCATATTTGGCAAAAAGTTCTGAGTCAAAACGCCGCCTTCCGACATGTTTTTCTCCCCATTCCCCATCCATTGACAGTTTCAATCTGATTTGCACCCCTGAATCTCCCCGTCAGCTCCCTCTCTTTGTTGCTTCTTTTTCTCTTCTTCATTCTTCCTGTCGTCACGCAGAACTCTTCTCATGAATAGAGTACTGCGTCAACTCGAATACAGTACTGCGTCATCTCCGATAGAGTTCAGCGTTGCAAGTGCTTGAAAAATAGTGGAAAAAATGGGCGAAAAGCTGAAAAGTCTTAAGGTTGAAAAGTCGAAATAAAAGTATTTTTCTCAACGGGTTTCATCATTATTTATCCTATGTTCGCACTTCTTATAAAAAAAACATGTATCTTTGTACCATAATCAATTATGAAAAGCAAAGAATCAATCGTCTGAAAGTTGTACTTGCAGAGAAAGAAAAAATAATCGTAACAATCGTAATGACTGCGACAAAGAAAATAAATGTGAATGGCACTGAGATTTCCGTGTTGCTTCAAGGCAATGAGAATGACTATATTTGCTTAACGGATATGGCTCGCTTCAAAGACCAAAAACGAACTGACTATATCATCCAAAACTGGATGCGTTCACGTAGCACTATCGAATACCTTGGTGTGTGGGAGCAATTGCATAATCCGAAGTTTAATCCCATCGAATTCGATGGGTTTAGACAGCAGGCAGGTCTGAATGCCTTCTCTCTAACCCCCAAGGAATGGGCTGAGAGGACTAATGCCATAGGAATTTATTCCAAAGCTGGACGCTATGGAGGCACATACGCCCATAAAGACATTGCTTTCAATTTCGGTATGTGGCTCAGCCCCACTTTCCAACTCTATGTTGTCAAAGAATACCAACAACTTAGGGAAGAACAAAGCAATCCACTGCTCCAACACTGGGACGTGAAGCGCCTTCTTGCAAAGGCCAATTATACATTGCACACTGATGCCATCAAGAACATTATCATCCCCAAAATATCTACTGCCAAGAAGAAGGAAGGCATCATTTACGCCACAGAAGCCGATTTGCTCAACCTTGCCTTATTCGGTTACACCGCTAAAGATTGGGAAGAAGCCAATCCTGAATTGGCAAAGAAGTTGAACATGCGTGATACGGCATCCATCAATGAATTGGTGGTTCTCTCCAATTTGGAATCTATCAATGCCGAGCTTATTAAGCAAGATATGCCTCGCAATCTTCGCTTTGATATACTTCAACGTATTGCAAAAGAACAGTTACGGGTTCTCGACGAGCAAAATGCAGAACATAGGTTCAAAAAATTAACCAGTAATCCATCATGAGCAACAAAGAACCTGGATATGTGTACCTATTGACCAATCCTTTAGCGAGGATTGGGTAAAGATAGGCAAAAGTTCACGTCCTTTTAGTTGTTTCATAGAAAACAATTAAAAATGCAGATAAAATTACTAAAGAACTAAATATGAAAGCAAGTCCATTACAATTAAGCAAATTTTTGCAAAAACAAGATACTCAATTTGTCATTCCAATCTATCAACGTAATTACGATTGGAATGAGGAACATTGTATGCAACTATTGGAAGACATCATAGCAGTAGGCAAAACGCCACGTGATGAAGCTCGCATGCATTTTATAGGCAGTATTGTATATGTTTGCAATGACGAATATACCGTAGCTGAGATTGAACAACTGGTGATAATAGACGGCCAGCAGCGTATAACCACTATTACACTTCTACTCATGGCACTTTATCACTATGCAAAAGAAAATAATGATCAACGTCTTGCCGAAATGATATTGGAGGACTACCTAATAAATAAGCGGGCAGAAGAAATTTTTAAGGTAAAACTGAAAGCAACGGAGAACAACGATCGTGATCTGCACTATTTGTTAGAGGGTAAGCCGATACCTAACGGGAAATACTCAAATATTAAGAATAACTATAATTTTTTCCGCAATCATATCTCTTCCAGCAACTACAGCACTATATATGAGGGGTTCAAACGTTTGCTGTTTGTAGAAATTAGATTGGAACGTGGTAAGGACAATGCGCAGAAAATATTTGAAAGCCTTAACTCCACAGGTCTTGACCTGTCACAAGCTGACTTAATAAGGAATTATATTTTAATGGGACTTGAACCCGTTGAGCAGAACAGACTTTACCTGAATTATTGGGCTGAAATAGAATCTAACACAAAGGTTGAAGGTGTCTCACATGTCTCAGATTTTATACGTGACTATTTGACCATCAAAAGGGGAGATATTCCAAAGAAAGATGATGTATATAATACGTTCAAGAAACAATATCGCATAGAAGAGATGCCTATTGAACCTGTTCTTATAGAATTACTAAATTACTCTTCCATCTATCAATTGTTGTTATTACCAGAGATGGTTGAAGACAAGGATATACGGCGTGAGATAGAGTACATAAAATATATTGAGATAAATGTCTCATATCCTTTCCTGTTACAGATTATTGATGATTATCGTAAAGGCGAGATTGGCAAAACCACACTTGTAAATGTACTTCAATTTGTTCAGACTTTCACTTGTCGGCGTTTTATCTTAGACTTGCCAACAAATGCCCTCAATAAAATCTTTATGATATTATATCGCCAAGTGGACAAAAACAACTACGAGAAATCTATTTATCAGTATGTA
>CAJONZ010000096.1 GCA_905236065.1 uncultured Bacteroidaceae bacterium
ATCTTCTACACCCGCCACACCGACGAACCCAAGATATGGTACCGCATCTCCCGGAAGCCCGGCGACATCACCGCCCTGGGCGAAGAGAAATACCTCACCACGGCCAACAACACCACCTACCCCTCCCCCTTCATCCTCAGCGACGACCCACAACACATCTACCTCTGCTGGCGAGGCATCAACTGGCATCCCACCCTCGCCCGCATCACCCTCCCCGACACCGACGACAACTGCCACTTCGACTTCGGACCCAAACAAATCGTACAAAGCACCGGCGCACGTCCCTACGCCAAATACCAAAGCAACGGAAGGGACAAAATCTACCTCAGCTACACCACCGGCCACCCCGACAACGAAATGCCCGACTGGCTCTACTTCAACGTCATCGACATCAACCAAGGCAACGGCCCCATCCTCCGCGACCTCAACGGCAAACAACTCAGCAACATCAACAACGGCCCCTTCAACGTCAACAAAACCGACACCTACGCCACCAACCATCCCGCCACCCTCATCGATAAGACGGCAGGCATCCGCAACTGGCTCTGGCAAGTCGTCATCGACAACGACGAAAACCCCGTCATCGCCTATCCCCACATCGACGATGCCAAAATCACCCACGTCTATTGGTATGCCCGCTGGACCGGCTCGGCGTGGAAGAACGTGAAAGTGGCCAGTGCAGGACATGCCTTCCATCAGAACTGGAACTCCACCGAACGATGCTACAGCGGTGGCATGAGCATCGACCCCGACAACATCAATGACATGTACCTGAGTATCCCGACGAAGGACGGTGCCTTCAACAAGGACGGCGTCTATGAAATCTGGAAATACACCATCGACGACGACGGCAGGGTGGCAGGCTCCGAACAAATCACCCAAGGCTCCGCCAAAAACAATGTCCGCCCCTTTGTCATTCCTGGCAGCAAGAACTGTCCCCTGCGACTGGGCTGGATGAACGGCGACTACTACTATTGGATGGTGAAGCAAGGCTATCCCCTGGGCTATCCCACGAGCCTGCTCTGCAACTACACCTGGGAGGAACCCTTTACGGCAGAGGCCAGCGAGGAAGAAAATCCGCGTGTGGATTGCATCTGCTTGGAGGCTGGCAAGACCGTCCAAATGGCTTTTGCCATGAATGCCAACAAATACGAAGGCACCCTCTTCTCCGTCGATGCCTATGAGGAGGGCAAGGGACTCGTCTATCGCCTCAATGCCTCCGACCACTATCCCGAAATCATCCTTAACGGCAAGACTTACAAGAGTCAGAACCGCCTCTACACTTCCGACGACTGGGCCACCCAAAGCACGGGTACCAGCGGCGACAACCATCCTACGAAGCTCACTACCTGGGTGCTCACCGTCACCTACGACGGCCATACACTGACCACCTACCGCAACGGCTTAGTGGACCAAGTCATTGAGGTGGAAAATTTGGAAGGTGGCACGGTCAATACGTATGGCGACTATGGCAGCGACAATAAGTTCACCCCCTTCAACCACACCTGCCTCCTTTTGCAGGACTACTATGCCTGCTGCTCTCCCATGACTGTTCAGGAAATGGCGCGGAAGGCGGAAGCCGACATTCAGGCTGATTTGGATCGTGCTGCCCTGCAAAGCATTCTGTTGCCTTTGGAGACTCGCACCGACCTCGTGCTGCCTACGCTTGTGCTGGGTAAAACCGTCACGTGGGCTACTTCCAACCCTGCCGTCATCACCGCCAACGGTGTGCTGGCATCACTCTCTGCCGATGCCACCGTCACGCTGACCGCCACGGTCGGCACCGAAAGCCGTCCTTTTGCCGTGAAAGTCCCGGCACGTAACATTGCGGAAAACCTGCTCTATGAGAAAGACTGCGTCGATATGACAGGAAATACCGCCACAGGCTTCTCCACCAACACCTATGAGGTGGCACCCTCTGGCCTGCTCGACGGACTGCGTTCCTTCACCTTCCTGCTCACCGCCAACGCCCGCAGCCTATCCGGGGCTCCGCGTTTTTACGACTTCGGCTCAGCCTCCGGCAACAGCCTCTTCCTCCGGGCCAATCCCCTTTCGGCGGGTGTGAAGTACAATGGCGGCACCACGACGATGGTTCACAGCGCTACCACCTTGCAAACTAACAAGGACTACCATTTGGCCGTCACCTACGATGCGGCCACCAAGACCACCCGCATCTACATTGACGGCGTGGAGGATGCCAGCGGTACGGCCAATCAGATTGAAGCCTACCAGTTGGCCCAGCTGGCCACCGATGCCCGCAACTACATAGGTCGCACCCAGTGGTGGGACACTTCCTACGCTGCCGACAACGTCGATTTCGTCGGCACCCTCCGCGACTTCCGCCTCTACGATGTCATGCTCACTCGCAAGGAGATTTGCGACCTACAGGGACTGGCTTACGAGGAGCGCGAACTCCCCACCGAGTTGCAGAATGGCGACTTTGAGTCGGCCTACAGCGTCATGCAAGGTAGTGGGGTCAGCAGCGACCGGGCCATCTACCAGCCGCAGGGATGGACCATCGACTACAGTAGTCCCAACGTCAACGACCTTACGGCCTTGAAGTCCGGCGACCTCTACTTTTCCCAATTTTTCGGCTCTCGTCCCAAGTCTTCGACCGACAGCCGCCAGACCTACTGGATTCGGCAAAACTGGGGCACATCGACCCTTACCCTCCGACAGGAAGTCCGTTTGCCCGCTGGTGCCTACCAACTCACCGCCGACGTTTGGAAAAGCGGCTTGGGTGGCGATGTTGCGGTGGCCGTGTTGCCTGAGAACGGCACCCGTCTCGTGGCACCTTCGTTGGCCAACAAGGAAGTCTGGCAGTCTGTAACCCTTCCTTTTGAGAGCGATGGCCATGCTTCCACCACCATTCTCCTTTCTGCCATCCACAACAGCAACGGCTCTGAGAAAATCATTGGTTTTGACAATGTTCGCATTCTTCCTGTTGCTGTGACTCTTCAGGAGATTATGGGGAAGATTCGGGAGTATCTTGCTTCGGACGCTGGGGTTACGCTGGATCGGTTGACTTTGCTTATTGAGCGGTATCTTTCCCAACCGTGATGGGGGATTCTGGGTGTGAAATGCGGGGTGGGGTGGAAAAATCTCCATAGTTATGGGATGATAGGGCTAAAAGCTTTATCTTTGTGCGATTTTTGTGAAAAAGACTATGGACAGGAAAAGATGCTTTTGTTGGTGGGTGGGGTTGCTGCTGGTAGTGGCTCCGTGTGTGTCGGCCTCGACGGCCTTGCCCGAGGGGGAGGGGACGGACAGCTTGACGGTGACGAAGAAGCGGAGGACGTTCGGGGAGCGCCTGTTGCAGCCGTTCAAGTGGGTGGCGAGGAACTGGAGTGCCTACGACCCGAGGTATTCGGTGCCGTCGTTCTATGATTGGGCGGTGCAGGTGCAGAACACGTCGTCGATGGAGTGGATGGAGCTGCAGGATGCGGGCATTGACGTGAGGATGCGCTCTAGGATGAGTAACCGGTTTGGCCCTTACTTCGGCTATCGATGGATTTTCTATGGCTTCACCATCGACCTGAACACGATTGGCAAGCCGAAGAGCAAGAACAAGAATGAGTTTACGCTGTCGATTAATTCGAACCTGTTGCACCTGGACTTGATTCGGCGCAGGACGGGTGGCGACTTTGTGTTCGACCGCCTGCGGTTTGCCGACGACAACGGGCAGACGCACGACTTCACGGATTTGACGGATTTGTATGAGGTGGGCGACCTGGTGAAGAACAGCATCACGGGTTTCAACCTGAATGTCTTCACCAACCACAAGAAGTATTCGAACCCGGCGGCGTTCAGCAACGGGGCCATCCAGCTGCGTTCCTCGGGCTCGCCCATCGTGGGCCTGGGCTACACGAGGCAGCGGACGGAGTCGGACATCAGCAGCCTGGTATCTACCTATGCGCTGTCGAACGGGTTTGTGAATGCGATGCTGTCGGAGAGTTACATGGAGGAGGATGCGGAGGAGCTGGTGCGGCTGGTGGACGAAGCGGAGGGGGGAAGCGAGGCGAGCGAAGACCTGCTGCGGCAACTGGTGGTCGGTATGCTTGACCTGTCGTGGCCCTACCTGCAAGGGGAGGGGGAGGATTCACGAATCATGCGCTCGCTGCTCACCACACGCTTTCCCACCACGACCACGATTGACGACTGGCACTTGCAGTTGGGCTATGCCTACAACTGGGCTATCTCGCGCCGCCTGCTGTTAGGCCTCTCGGCAGTGGCCTCACCGGGACTGAAGCGGCTGCGCGTGGATAACGAGCAGAGTGTGGCCAGCCAGTTGGCGGACGACCTGAGCCGTATCATCCGGAAGCATGAGGGGACGTACATCGAGCCCGATGCCTTCCGTTACCGCTACGACGGGACGAGCTTCAGCCTGAACCTGTCGGCGAGGGCCAGTCTGACGTTCAACTACAACCGCTGGCGGGCGGGTGTGCTGGCTACGTACAACCGTTTTCTCTATCGCCGCAACGGTACGACGCTGGACAACTCGTATGGCAACTTCTGTGCCTACGTGGGCTATTGCTTCGGACGGCAGAAGGACTACCGCTACAACGGACGATACCGCGAGGAGTACATCCGGGCAGCCCTGACGAAGCGGCAGATTGAGGAAATGAAGGACACGATGCCCAAGAGCAACCTGAAGGGGCTAGCGGCCCCGGCAGTGCCCACGGCACAGGGGAAGCAGGCGGCGAAGGAGGGCAGGAAGACGCGGAAATACCACCCGGACGTGTTCAACATCGACGTGTTCGGCTGTGACTTGGTGGCGGGCCCCGACGGACGCTATGGCTGGTTTGAGGTGGAGGACGGCTACGTGACGGAGGGTCAGGACTCGGAGGGTCGCCTCAGCGTGGGGAAGGTGCTGGAGATTGACAAGACGGGACGCTTCCACTGCGAGGCGGGACACCGCAAGAGTTTCCGGGCGGGCAACTGGTGGAAGTCGCAGTTGTCCATCGACCAGACGCCGAACCACTGGTACCCGGAGATGTTGCACTATGCCCTGCGTGGCAAGCTGACGCTGTACCTGCGTGGCCGGGTGTTCGGCACGAAGAAGCCGGTGAAGCTGGTGCTGGAGGATGTCTGCATCAACCACGGCAAGGAGACGAAGAACTTCTTCCAGATGGGCATCCGCTCGTTCCGCTCGAACTCGGCCTACAGCATCGAGGGCAGGGTGGAAATCAACGGGAAGCCCTGCCGCATCTACATCGAGCAGAAGCGGAGCGGACGGTTGACGAATCTGTATGTGTCGCGCCTCTATGCTGCGAATGCTAACTGGATGGCGGGGCTGGACGGCCAACGCCGGTTGGGGTCGATTTCGATGCCGGGAACGCACGATGCCGGTTCGTCAACGGTGCCGGAGCAGCCAGCGGCGTTGTTCCGTGCGGCGCATACGCAGAATTTCTCGGCGGCTTCCCAGCCCTACGACGGCATTCGTGCGTTTGACATCCGACTGAAACGGGACTTGAAATATGGGCATGTGCTGACTTGCCGCGAGGGGTTCGACTCGACGATGGTGGAGTGGAACCGCTTCCTGACGGAACACCCGACGGAGTGTCTCGTGGCCCTGGTGGGCAGTGACGAGGGCGGAAAATGGGACGAGGACATGCAAAGGGCGTTCCGCCGCCTGGTGAAGAAATACCCCCATCGGTTTGTGGAGCATTTCTCGGCACGGACACCGCTCGACAGTGTGCGGGGAAAGATTCTCGTGATTCGTCGGCAGGAAGGGTGCCCGTTTGGCCGGTTGCTGAAGTTTACCAACAACGCCGTCTTCGAGTTTGACGGATTCTGCGTGGAGGATGTCTATAAGGAGCACAAGACGTACAAGAAGGTGAAGATTGTGGAGCGGCACCTGCGTGATGCCTACGAGAATGACGACCCGGACAAGTGGTACATCACGTTCAACAGCATTGCCTGGTCGCCCCGACGACACAATCCGTACAGCTATGCGTGGGGCGGTAGGGCCAAGAACATCCGCAAGCCGATGAACGCCAACCTGCGTGAGTTTATCGACTTGAAGGACTACACCGACTTTGGCATCGTGTTCCTGGATTTCTACAACGACCACGGCGACAATCCGCAGATTGTGGAGACGATTATCGACTCGAACTTCCACCGAGACGAGGAGTAGCATCATAAAAAAAAGAGGGGGCGGCATTCTGTTGCGGATGCTGCCCCCTTGCTGTCAGCGATGCGATAACCCCACCGTGGGTTATGCGATTTCAATGCTTCTGGTGACTTTGGCCTCTTCCTTCTTGGTCTTTGGAAGGACGACGGTGAGGACACCGTGCTCAACCTTGGCCGAAATCTGGTCTTTGTCCACATCGTCGGGCAGTGTGTAGGCCTGCTGGTAGTTGGTGTAGGAGAACTCACGACGCAGGTAGTGCTGCTTCTTGTCTTCCTCCTTGTGCTCCAACTTGTTCTCGATGGTGATGCTCAGATTGCCGTCGTCGTTGATGTTTACACGGCAGAACTCTTTCTTGATGCCCGGAGCTGCCACCTCCATGGTGTATGCCTTATCGTCTTCCTTTACGTTGACGGCTGGTGCTGTGGTGTTGGTGCGAGGCAGGAAGTCGCTGCTCAAAAAGTCGTCGAATACTGTTGGGAACCAACTGTTTTTAAACATTACTGGTAACATAGTCAATACCTCCTGATTTTGTTTTTTTAAGTTATTACGTTTTTAAGTTTTACGTTGTATGTTTCAGCGTTTGACCAACAAAAAAGACAAACGCTGTGCCACGTTTGCCTTCTGTGCCAAAATGTCTATTCAGGGGACAAAATGGCGCTTTTTGTTGACAAATTTTCCGATGGAGGTGTGTTTTACTGCACGTTGAAGGTGACCCTCACGTTGACGGCTTTGTTCTTCAGGCGGTATTGCAGGGTGACGGTATGGGTGTCGCCGCGCCGGCAGTTGGAGGGATGGCAACCATAGCTCCAGCTGTAGAGGTTGTCGGATTCAATATAGACGTGTCCCCATCCCCAGTCGTTGGTGTTGCCCTCGTCGTCGAACCAGGCACCGTATGTCCCGGCTGCCGTGTTGTTGCCCTCCGTTCCGTCGGCATTGAGGGGAACGAGGTCGGTGGGTGCGCCGCCCAGGATGGCTGAAATCTCGTTGCGGTTGAGGGAGATTTTTCCCGACTGGCTGTAGCCGGTGGCATAGTTGACGGACTGTGTCTTTGTAAGGGTGGCAACCACGGTGACGTTGCCGTCGATGATGTCGTCATTGCCGTCGGGGTAATTGGCAATGATGTCGTCGAGGTAATCTTTCCGGTCTCTTAGCCAGTTGGACATTTTCTGGATTTCGGTCTGCGTCTGATGGATGATGTTGTTTGTCCGCATCGGCCACCGTCTGAGGTCACGGCTGTAAGCTCCCTCGGTGGTGAGGGCATCGGCATATTTCATGGTCTCGGCCCAGTTGCGGAGGTAGATGCTGTCGCTGAGTGTGTTCCAGGTGTCTTTGTATTGTTTCACGAACGTGGCGTTGCCAAACATTTCCCGCCAGAATTTGTTGATGTTGTAGGCGGCTCCCGTGCCTTTCAGCGGGTCGTTGCCGTAGATGAGTTCGCGGTAGTCCGTGAAGAATCGGTGTCCCGTGGTCATGGTTCCCCAGTCGAAGTCGAAACCGGCATCCCAGTCCCAGACCGGGCCGAAGGTGTATTTGCCGCCTTTCTCCTTGAACATGTAGAGGCTGCGCGGGGCATCAATCTCCACATTGTAAAGAAACTCATGGAGTTGTAGGATTCCGATGAAGGAAGGAATGTCCATCAAGGCATCCACGGCAGCATAGTCGTGAGCCTTCACCGCCGTTTCCAATTGGGCAAAGTCCTCACGGATGCTGTCCAGTTGTTCAGGGGTCAGATTCTCAGGGCTTTTCACACAGAGGGGGAGGTTGAAGACTTTCGACCAGAAATTGTCTCCGTCGTAGGGTGAAAGCGATGGGCCGTCGTCCTGGTCGAAGCTCATCAACAGTCCCTCCGTCTCGGAGATAGGGATTCGGTTTTGCTTAATCTCGATTTTTTCGGTCAGTTGGTAAAGTCCTATGTATTGCCGGTTCAGGAAAACCTCCACATAGCGGGTGTGGTTGGTGTGGGGCATTCCCATCCAGCGGGCCGTTTCGAAGGCAAAAGTGTTCATCAGGTCGGTCACGTCGCGGTAGTTGGCCAAGAGGTTCCAGTTCTTTGCCTTGTCGAGCCCTAGTAGTTTCGACTTTGTGTCGAGCTTGAATTTGTAGGGTTTTTTGTCATACCACTCCCAACTGGAATTACCACGGCCCCGGATTTGTCCCGTGCCGCTGAAGTTGGAATATTCGCCCCGACCGTCAATAGAAATATGACAGCGGAGCCACGTTTCCCGTTCCGTGATGGGTGTTTCTTCCTCGGTGGTAATGTACATGGCAAAGGGACGGTAGTGGTTGTGCCCTTTTTCCGCATCGGTCAGACTCGGTGCAAAATCAATGCTGTCGAGTTGCGTAAGGTCGTAGGGAACGGAGATTTCCGTCTCGGAATCTTTCGCAATGACAGAATGCAGCTTGCTTCCTGCTGCCTGGAACTGAACTTCGGTGCTTTCCTCAATTTTTATGGGCATCGTCCAGTCAACACCCTCATAAGTACGGTGAAGGCGCATCCACTCCTGTGCCGTGGCATAGCTTTCCCCCATGTACGCCATGATGAAAGCCAATAAGTATTTTTTCATTTTCGGTTAAGGATTTTGAAGGTTTGCTGATTACCTTTATTTATATAGAGCCCTTTGGTCGTTGGTCGTTGGGAAAGACGGCTACCGTTGAGGGCATACCAGACGGCATGGGCATCTTTGGGGTTATTGGAGACTTTAAGGTTCTTTATATCAGTCGTTTGTTCAGCCTTGTAGAGCAGGCGGTCGTAGTTGTAGTAGCCGCCATTGTCGAAAGGCATGATGTCGGTGAGAAGGTCGTGGTTGGTGAAGATGAGTTCCAAGGGAGTCTTTTCGGTGATGGCAGGACCTGTCCAGCGCCAGATGTGGCGACCGGTGGCAGTGGTACCGACAAACTCACAGAGGTCGCCGTCCTGATTGCTGTGCAGGTCTGCGGTATTGTCGGCGGTACGTACCTTGCAGTAGATGGGTTCGTCCCAGCAAAATCGGGGCAACTCAAAGTAGGCGCAGTAATGGCCGTCAATGGCTGTCACACAAGTTGGAGCATCGGCAGGACGGGTATAGTCGGGAGATTCGGGGGAGGGGAGCGGTTTGGCGTCGGCGTCGGGGAAGACGGTGAGGCGCAACTCGGTGCAGCCGTAAGGAACGAGGTCAAGATATTGCGTCTCGTCGTTCAGCAGTGTCAGGTGGCCTTGCTCAGGCAGGGCTGGTGTATAGCGGTCATCCACAAGATTCCATTCAATCTGCTTCACGGGAATGCGTACCTTCATGACGGAAGTGTTGAGGTCGAAGGGAAAAATGGAAGCATCCTGACTTCCTGTCCATTCTCCAGCCACTATGGGCTGGCCGTCGTCGGTGAAGGCGTAGTTGAAAGCACCCGTCGGCGTGATGTTCCAACACTTGAAAGCAGGGTTTTCGGGTTTCTTGCCGTGCATGTTGGCATATTCCTCAGTATCTTCGGTCATTTGTTGGGGAATTGCATAGGAGAAAAGGAGCGGGCCACGCTGGAAGTAGATGCCTTGACCTTCCAACACCTTCTTCTCGACTGTCATTGGCAGGGTCAGCGTGACAATGTCTCCGTCTTTCACGGCTTCAGGCAGACGGACGAAAGTGCCGGAAGGAAGCAACAGGTTCATGGGGAGACCATTGACTGCGACCGAAGCGGAAGTACACCACGACGGGATGCGCAGGGTCAGGGGCAGGCTGGCTCCTTCGTCTCCGACTACGGTGAAGGTTTGCGTTTCGGTAAAGGGGTAGTCGGTCTCGCAGGTGATGGTCACTTCTCCCTTGTCCGTGGCGAACGTGGCAGTGCTAGGGCCATAGATGGCAGCCACGGCACCGCCCTCGCTGTCGGTCATCCACATACGGCTGACAAAGTTGGGTAACATGCGGTTCACGTTGCCCGAACAGCATTCCGTTTCATGCGTCGGTCGGTAGGCCATCCACGTAGAGCCGTGCTTGTAGGTGTTGTGGTTCGATGTCCCTGTGGCAATGAATTGGTTGACCGATGAAAAATACTGTAGGGCGCGAAAATCCTTCGTGATGGCACCCATGCCTGCGTTATAGATGGCTTGTTCTATTTTGTCGGCCCATTCGGCCTCGCCTGTCACCTGTAGGAAGTGACTCAGCGTCCACGTGTAATCGACGATGACGCAGGTTTCATGGCTTGTCTCGATGCGGTTTCCCCGAAGGAATTCTGCACTCGATGGTACACCGTCGGGCAGCATTGACTCGCGTTCCACCTTGCGTACAGCCGTCATTGCCAAGTCCAGGTAGTGCTGCTTGCCGGTGTAGGCGTAGAGTAGCAGTGGCAGTTTCAGCATTTCCGAAAACGTCACGGCATGCATATAGAATGGTTCGGAGCTTGTGATGGCCGTCTCATCTACGGCAAACTTGTCCTGGATAGCCCAGGCATCCTCGGCCAGCTGGAGTAACTGGGTGTTACCAGTCTTGCCGTAGGTCCAGAGGATACCCTCGATGGACATGATGTTTCGCCCGCCGACGATACCTCCTGCCAGGTCTTCTGGTGTGAAGTTCAGGTAGTGACGCTCCAGTGCGGCGGGGATGCGCTCGTCACCGTCGTGCTCGTACTTGGCCTGTAACACACGGAAGAAAACGGACATGGGCCAGGTGATACCCTTGAGCGTGGAGTTGCCCAGCTTGCCGCTCTCATCGGGGTGCGCTAACGTGTATTCGATGCCCTCCATGGCCTTGGCAACCATTTCCTCGGCACCCAGTTCATAGCCCAGCCGCAGTAGCCCGTCAGTATAGTATGCCGTCTGTTCGTAGCGCCACCAATTGTCTCCATAGCTCTCGTCGGGTCTTGATATTTCACCCGCCCAGAGGCATGAGTTGTAGGGATAGGACAATGCTTCGGGGTGTCCCGTCAGCCCGTCGTGTTGGCGTTGCAATAGGGTTTGCAACCACCCCTTCGGATGGATGTTGGAAACCTTTCCTGTGGCGAACTTGCTGTTACTTTGCGCGACAGTATTAATTGAAAAGCCGCAGAAGAGTGCAACTGCGACTGTCATGAAAATCTTCACGGCTGAATAGTGTTTTTATTATTTATACGATTCCTCAGAAGAGGTCTGTACCGTCTCTTGTTTTCGGGGGCAAAGTTACAAAGAAATCTTCAAACTTATTGTCTGCGGAAAGAAAATGTGTACAAAAAATGCGGCGAACCTTAGTCCGCCGCATCTTATGAAGTCGTGTTTTATTCTTGATATGAAAAGATTACACGATACCCTGAGCCATCATTGCTTTAGCAACTTTCATGAAACCGGCCACGTTGGCACCCTTCACGTAGTTGACATAGCCGTCGGCCTCAGTGCCGTACTTCACGCAGTTCTCGTGGATGTTCTCCATAATCCAAAGGAGTTTAGCGTCAACTTCCTCAGCTGTCCAAGACAGACGCTCTGAGTTCTGAGACATCTCAAGACCTGATACAGATACACCACCTGCGTTAGAAGCCTTACCTGGAGAG
>CAJONZ010000097.1 GCA_905236065.1 uncultured Bacteroidaceae bacterium
CGTTACCAGCCCTTCACGGGAATACGGCAAGCTGAAGTCGGCCTCGACGGTGTTGCTGCAAGTGTTGGACATGGCTTGTGCGAACAAACTGGAGGTAAACCGTGCGAACACCGATGTGCACATCCGGGTGGATGTGACGGGCTATACGTCGGCCAGTTTCACGAACCAAGCCATCGATACGCTGCTGATGCGCGGCGAGCGGGCTGCAAGGGAGAAGTGGGACGAGCTGCAAGCCTTGAAGCCTCGGATTGGCATACCGGCTGACTATGTCCCTGAAACGGTGCGACGTGAGCCCAAACACCTCGTGATTGACGAGGACAACTTTGAGCCCCTGCCGACCATCTATTCCGAACGGAGGCAGAACAGCTTTGTAGGCATCGGCGCACGGTTCGACAACGAGGAACTGGCCACGCTGATGGTGGGTGGAGCATACGAACTGAGCAAGAAGAATCACCTGCTCATCGGATTGGAAGCCCGGTTGGGCAAGCGTTTGCAAACCAACGTCTATAGCAGTATCATGCCGTGGCGGAACTGGAAACTGGGCCTATATTATAATTATGTGCTAAACGATACGAAACTGTATAACGAGAACCAGAACGTGGCCGACCTGAACTACCACAAACACGCCCTCTGCATTGCGATGTCGAGGTCTTGGCGGCAGTTGCGCATCTCTTTCGGCCCACGCTACTGCTACGTTCACTACGACGACCTGCTGACACGGGCCAACTGGGCGGAATTTGTACAGGAGCAGGAGAATGAAGGCTTGTTGTCCTACTTCTTCCTAATGCAATACGACAATCAGGACTCAAGAGTGTTGCCCAAGCGAGGCATGAAGTGGAGAGTACTCTACAACTACCACACCAACAACGGCTACAATTTCAAGAGAAATGACGGTGTGAATACGGTGGAAGGCTACTGGAACCTTGCCTTGCCACTGTCGAAGAAGACCATCCTGACACCGTTCGCATCGGGGCGTTTCGTACAAAGCAACAACACCTATCTCTGTCTGGAGAATTTCATTGGCGGAATCGACACCTACGGACACTACATGCCACAGCAACAGCCCTTTGCGGGTGTGAACTTCGTACAGATTGCCTCACAGGAACTGCTGATTGGCGGCATCAGTGTGCGTCAGTATCTGACAGACAACACCTACGTCTTCGCCATGGGAAATTTCGGATTTACGGGTAATGCGTTCCATGATTTCCTCGACACGAAGAACATGCTGGGCTTTGCCATCGGTGGCGGATACAAAACCCCCGTAGGTCCCATCGAGCTGAATCTGAACTGGAGCAACGTGACACAAAGCCTGGGAGCGTTCTTCAATATTGGTTATATGTTTTGAGTCGATGAGGCTCCCCTCCCTAAATCGGGGTCAGCGGATTTTCCAGATTGGCTGTGCGGCTAATCAAGAATAAAGTTGTACCTTTGCCTCATGGATCATTAGGGATTATTACTCAGTGACCCTCTTTTCGACCGCCTTCGCGCACTATGACACATAACCTTTTCAGTTTGGCAATATCTCTTTCAATTGTCCTTACATTTGCAGGAGTCCTTTCCGACATTACTTTAGCTGAAATAGTGGGGTCAGTCAAAATTATTTCCAAAATAGTAATCTGACGTTCAGTCAATTTATCTAAGTGTTCCTTTTGGACATTCTGTAGGACATCTGACAAATCTCCTTTGATTCTATGAGTCTCGTCCTTAGATGTTTCTGTAGGTTTCTGTACCGGCAGAATCAAAGCCACCTCGTCAATGTCAATCCTGTTTTCCAGTTTAGGCTCACCCCATCCGCTCAGCCTCCACGCATTCAGAATCATGGGAAATCCAGACCCCAGATTCTCGCCATAGCCAATCATGCGCTGCATGTTCTGAATGCGCGGGTTACGAGCCTTTGATGTTCTACCTTCATATATCTTCTCAATAGGCAGTCGCAGTGTTCCAGGATTCCTCAGCACCAGCCGGTCGTCGTACTTGTCTATCTGCACCCCCCTCCTGATAGGAACACATCGGCATGAATAATGGCATTCGTAAAGGCTTTGCGCACAGCCTTATGCCGCGGCCCGTTTCAAATAGTCACCTTCCACCAACCGCAACTTGTCAAGCAACATGACATTGTCATCACGCAAATCTCTTTTAATAAGATTATTCCCTCTTCACCTTCGGATAATGAATGCCTGAATTGAACTCCAGAATCCGATTCCACATGACTTTTCCATCATCGTCGCAATACTTGTCGGCAAATTGTAGGATGAACTTTGTAATCATCGCGTCGTACTCTTGCTGGTAAGCGTCGTTCTTTGCTTTTGCGTCCGTGCCCAGTGGCTCAATGATGTCAGTGTAGAGTGTGTTAGAGCCTGATATAAACAGCCAAAATTCCTGTCCGCAAATCTTTGTGCGCGTATCGTTCTCACTATGCTCACGGCCATAGCAACAACCTTCAATGGCGAGGCATGGAATCTTATTTCCGCTTGTGTGATAGACCTTGACAGCCTTGCGAAAGTGTTCCATCTGTTTGCGCAGCGAAGTAGAATTTGACCACTTGGGCCCAGACTTAATGCTGATGACGTAGTGATATCCATCCTTATCCATTTCCAAGTCAATGCCATCGGCGGAACTCTTACGGCCTCCATACACCTCACTTGCCACATAAATGGCCAAACCTTCGAGCCAGTCACCGAACATAGTCTCTTCTGCTGATGACATAAAAGCCGAAGCCAGACTGCGCACCAGCGTGTCGGCAGCATTGATGTTCTTCGCCTTGTACATATACGGATTCTTCTTCTTCAAAAGGTCTTCCAGTTTTAGGGTTTTCAACTTGTTGATTCTTGCCTCGTGGAACTGCGAAATATTCTCGCGCACGTACTGTTCCACCTTCTTGATTAGTTCACTCATACTTATGTCGTTTTTGTTATCACTTCTTACCCTTCTCTCTTCAAATACACGGGAGAATTCGTCATCCATCGTGTTCTTGTAACGTGAGTATGGCACTCGGTTTCGTGCCTCTTCATGCATGTTTAGCCGTCCGAGAATATGTTCCATTACTTGATGACCTACGGCATAGCCCAAACCTACAGGTACGGCGTTGCCAATCTGCTTGTATATCGTTTCTATGCGACCTTGGAATATCCAATCATCGGGAAATTGCTGAATACGTGCGTATTCCTCAATTGAGAGCGGTCGTAACTGGGTAGGATGGCATAACTGCGTGGCTGGCATAGTCGGACTTGTTACCAGCGTAGGCGAAGGCTCGTCAAACTTTAGCCTTCGTAGAAACCCAGTCTTTCCACCTGTCAAATCGTATGCCTTGCCCATCGCCTCGCGAGCCACTTCTGGCGGAAGGTCACGCCAATTTTGTCCCTCACGGAGTATCTGCATATAAGGTAGGCTTTTAGGACGCAAAGGAATGTAATGAAGATTATCACTATGTTCCAAGTCACCGATAGCATCGCGTAATGTGTTCCATCGTGAAGTTCCATAACCGCCCTCTTTAGTATGTGTGGGACTGGGAATAGGTATGCGCTCTCCCAAGTGTCCAATGATAACAACGCGCTCCCTGCGCTCAGGAACGCCATAGTTGGCAGAATCCAACAAGGCATAGCTGATTTTGTAGCCTAATTTCTTAAATTCATTGGTGATGAACTGCAAGACGCTTCCCTTAATTCCTTTAATGGTATCATACTCTAGATAATCAAGCGGCACATAATTGAGCTTTGCTGACAGCAGCCCGCGTACATTCTCCAAAATAAAATAAGGCGGACGGATTTCCGACACAACGCGAAGATATTGTATGATGACATTACCACGGAAATCTGCCAGTCCGCGTTGCTTGCCTGCTGTTGAGAATGCTTGACATGGAGGCCCACCCACAACTAATGTCACCTCGTCACGGCTTAGTCCTGCTGTCGCCAAAATTTCGTCTGTCGTTACAGTGTTGATATCTCTGTCAATCACGGGAATAGTTGTGTTTACCTTGATGGTTTTCACAGCCCATTTATCCATTTCTACGCAAACACGGATTCGGAACCCCGCCCTTTCTATGCCGAGGTCTAACCCCATTGCGCCAGAGAATAATGATATTGCGTTCATTTTTTCTTTAATTCCTGTGCAAAATTACAAAAAGTTTTATAAATACTCCAGTTCGAGATAAGAAAGTTCTCTAAAAAATTGGTAATCCAAGATATTTTTTTGTATCTTCACATTTGATTTCCAGCTACTTATAAAGCCACAAAAGAATACACTCATGATTACCAACGACAAAATTACAGAAATTTTTTGTGCCTTGGATGAATTTTGCAAGGATTTTGTGACCA
>CAJONZ010000098.1 GCA_905236065.1 uncultured Bacteroidaceae bacterium
AAAGGTATGGAATGAAATGGAGGCTAAAGGTATGTACGCTTTCCAAAAGTCTCATGCTGTTTGCTACACTTGGTTGGCCTATCAAATGGCTTATTTGAAAGCCAATTATCCAAAAGAATTCAAACAAGTCATCAAGAAGTATAATTCAGACTAATTCTATTATTATTTGGCGTATAGCTCATTTTGCATCGTTCATCCCAAAGTAAGCTTGTACAATGGATTTGGTAATTGCTCTTGATATCAAGGAATGTCTGACAGAGATTGCTGCCTCCCATCATTTCAGACTAACAAAACAAGGATTTTTCCCCTTGTTTCCGAAAAATTCTGAAGGATTTTTGCAGAAACATAGAAAAACCACTACTTTTGCAACGGTAAAAGCAGACGCATTCTTAATATGGGACAGGACGTAAGATGGGAACAAAGGCTGAACAATCTGGAAAAAGCCTGTGCAAAGATTCTTGAAATTACAGAGGGAGAAAGAAGCTGCATGGAACTCTCTGAACTGGAGCGGGAAGGACTGATACAGCGGTTTGAGTATTCCTATGAGTTAGCATGGAAAACCATGCAGGATTTTCTGCGTTACCTTGGCTACGACTTTCAGGCTGGACCTAATGCAACTCTCAGACAGGCATTGGAGGTGGGAATTATTGATAAAGCGGAAGAATGGCGTGATATGGCGGCAGCCCGCATTACAACCTCCCACACCTACGATGAAGATGATGCAACCGAAGTGGCAGAAAGAATCTACGATACCTACAGCGTCCTACTGAAAGAACTGGTTGAGTATTTACAACACCAAAGAGATTTTTATAATAAATAATCATAAACATGCCATTCGGACTCAGCGAAAGAACAATATCAAACCTACAGGGACTTTTCCGTGACCAAAAGAATATCCGGAAAGTACTGATTTTTGGTTCCAGGGCAAAAGGCAACTATCGGCCAGGCTCTGATATTGACCTTGCGCTCATTGGCGAAGGCATCACACTGAAACAACGAAACCACATTCTCAGCCTCATTGACGATATGGGCATCCTATACAAGGTCGATTTGATTGACTACAACAAAAATGCCAATACACCGATAGGTGAACATATCAACAGGGTAGGGAAGGTGTTATACTCCGCATAGCAAACAGAGAATCGAAGATATAATACCACAAGCTACAGAAGCTTTCTAACAAAGAAATGCACGAAAACGGTCGCTAACATGGCATCATCCCCGCTGCGACCGTTTTCGTGCATTCTTTTTATGTCTTACACCTCAGTCTTCATTAGAAGGGAGGAGCACACTGTCATCATATCCATCTGTGATGAAAACGTCGTATTTCACACTTGTCATACCTAAAAACAAATTGAGCGAATATGATTTACCTGCTTCCAAGGAATTTGTTCCAGAACCACCCAATGTGATTGTTTTCGTAATCGTGTTTTGTACCACACTCCCATGGGTCGTTCCGTCGTTTAAATAGCCCGAAAGATTTGCGTCCGGTGTCATCACATCATACGTGATGGTCACTTTCAAAGGTTCACCTGTCGGAATAACATAAATAGGAGCTGTCTCATAAGATGCATTGATAAACAGATTCGATGCCGAAGTCGTGACACCAGGCTGTGCATTCACGTCATTCCATACCGTGGTTTGAGTAAGCGCGGGGTTGATGAGTGCTATCTCGTTGTTCGTTGCTGCAAAGATGCCTTCCTTTCCATCCCGACGGCCATCGTACAGGGTGATTGCCTCCGACGAAATGCCTGTTGAACCATCGAAAGAAAGCCACAATGGGCTGCCTGCCTTTGTGTTGTTCAGATTGAGTGCACCTTTGGTAGCAAGTCCCTCGAATGTCACCGAACGGATATAAATTCTGCTTCCTGAAGCATACAGCTCTGTAGCATTATCGTAATCCATATTGACCGTCACATTCAGTTTGGCCAGTGCGTGCTTGAAGGAAAACTTTATCGCGTATTCATTATAAGGTGATGGAGGCAGGACATTCAACCATGGGCGTTGCCTTGGCATTGTTTGAATCCCATAATAAGAAGACCACGGCGCAGCATTATTAGCATCTCCTGCAACACCCCAAAGCAAGTCCACCTGTTTGGCAAGGTCGAAAGAAACCATGTACTTCACAAACGGGTCAGCCGCCTCTGTGCTTCGGGAGAATCCGACAATACCATAATCACCCATATCCATATCTGTGCTCGTAATACTCCTCGTAGTAGCCACACCAGGCGTATAAGGGGCGTATGCAAAGAAGGAGAACTTACTACTTTCTTCCAGCGTGGAAGGCAAGGACTCGCTTGGCCAATATTTCAACGGAAAATAAGTCCATCCACCATTATATGTCACCTTTTGGTTATACATGAAATTGGGCGCAAAGGAGGAACTATAAAGAGACGAATTTGTATTGTAGGCAAACACACCAAAACCTTTTGCTTGTAATGCTGCCGTCGTATTCGTACCCCCTGTAATGCCCGCACGTGTCGCAGCACGGACTCCACTCATAACAGCATCGAAAGTGACAGCCTGCTCTCCTACAGGTACAGAAGGAGAGGTGCCGGAATTCACACTCACCATACACATGGCCGTCTTGCCTGCGACCTCTGCGGTTATCATTGCAACGCCGTCGGCAACAGCGACCACAAATCCACCCACAACGGTGGCAACGTTCTCGTTGCTGGAAGTCCATGTCACAGAACCTGCATCCGATGGCTCGACCGTGGCAATCAAACGTGTGTATTCGTCTGGCTCCATCTCAAGGGATGTTTGCGAAAGTGTTATAGTTACAGGTTTAACGGCATACCAAATGATTGGCTCATCGCTACCCGCTGACAAAACCGCCAAATAATTGGACGTTGCTTTCACTACTCGCAAGCTATACATTGGAACATCTGATCCGTTATAAAACAAGATGTACCCCTGCATGGGCAGGAACTCGTAGGTAAATCCTGGAGCAAAGTCTGTAGTACCGTCCACATTGAAAGTACGATTTTCATCTGTCGATACATTCCATGTTCCTGCAATGCGGCTGTTATCCACCATGAATGGGTCAACAGCCGTCGGAATCGTCTCAGGCGTACCGTTCACATAATCTTTAATCAGGCGGGTCACGTCGCTCACCTCCAAGCGTCCGTTCTGGTTCAGGTCACCATTAATCACCTGTGCGCAAATCGGTAATGTTTGCACCATCGCCACAAAAAGCAGCAAAAATGTTCTGATTGTCTTCATAGTCATCGATTTATAAAGTTTAACGCAAAAGTTCATGACATCTTTTATGTCGTGCTGGTTGGTTCACACAGCCACGCTACACCAGTCGGTGATATTGCGTTCCTCGCTGGAGAATGTTGCCATCATTGATTCTCGTTTGATTCGAATCTGGGCACAAAGATACTGATTTTTGGACTGAAAGAGACTGAAAATGTGTAAAAAATCACAAAAGGGCGGAAAAGATGCAAAAATCACGCAGAACTCTATCGGAGATGACGCAGTACTCTTCTCGATTTGACGCAGAACTCTTTTCATGAATAGAGTTCTTCTTCACAACGGAAAGAGTGGGGCGGGAAAGTCGAAACGGTGGGGCTGGAAGGAACCAAAACAAAAATAAAAACCTTTTTATTTCGTAGTATGGCGGCTTAATCGTAACTTTGCACACAAATTACAATAGACTATGGCATTGAAAGCAGGCATTGTGGGTCTGCCCAACGTTGGCAAATCCACCTTATTTAATTGTCTGTCGAGCGCAAAGGCGCAGGCAGCGAATTTCCCGTTCTGCACCATCGACGCACAGATGGGGCAGGTGAGTGTACCCGACGAGCGACTGACGAAACTGGCCGAACTGGTCCATCCGGGCCGCATCGTGCCGGCAGTGTGCGACATCGTCGATATTGCCGGACTGGTGAAGGGAGCCAGCAAGGGAGAAGGACTGGGTAACCAGTTCTTAGGCAACATCCGTGAGTGTGACGCCATTATCCACGTGTTGCGGTGTTTCGATGATGGGAACATCGTCCATGTGGATGGCAGTGTGGATCCCGTGCGCGACAAGGAAATCATTGACACGGAGCTGCAACTGAAAGATTTGGAAACCGTGGAGGCCCGTCTGAAAAAGACCGAGAAGCTGGCACTGGTGGGCCACGACAAGGATGCCAAGGTGGAGTATGAACTGCTGCTGCGCTACAAGGATGCCCTGTTGGCAGGAAAAAGCGCCCGCACCGTGGAATTCCTGAGCGACGAGGAGGCTGCCGCCTCGAAGAACATGTTCCTGCTGACCACCAAGCCCGTACTGTATGTGTGCAATGTGGATGACCAAAGCGCAGCGACAGGCAATGCATACGTCGAGGCCGTGCGTGAAGCCATCAAGGACGAGGACGCGCAACTGATGATTATCTCGGCGCAGACCGAGGCCGACATCGCCGAACTGGAAACCTATGAGGAGAAGCAGATGTTCCTGGAGGACATGGGACTGAAGGAGAGCGGCTGTAACCGACTCATCAAGGCCATCTACTCCCTGCTCAACCTGGAGACGTTCATCACCGCCGGAGAGATGGAGGTGAAGGCATGGACCTACAAGAAAGGCTGGAAGGCGCCACAGTGTGCCGGCGTCATCCACACCGACTTTGAGAAGGGTTTCATCCGCGCCGAGGTCATCAAGTATGAGGACTACATCAAGTACGGCAGTGAGGCTGCGGTGCGCGAGGCTGGAAAAATGGGCGTAGAGGGAAAGGAATACGTCGTTCAGGACGGCGACATCATGCACTTCAGATTCAACGTTTAATATGTTAGCATACATCGACTGGCAACCCAACCTGGAACTTTTCAGCATCGGCTCTTTCTCACTGCGTTGGTACTCCATGATGTGGGTGATAGGCTTGTTGTTTGCCTACTTCATCGTACAAAGACTCTACAAACAGCAGCGGATAGCGGACGAGAAATTCGAGCCGCTGTTTCTCTATTGCTTTCTTGGTACGCTGATAGGCGCACGACTGGGGCACTGCATCTTCTATGAGCCGGGCTATTACCTGACAAGCAAAATCGGCCTGATGGAAATGTTCCTGCCCATGCACCACACGGTGGAGGGCTGGAAGTTCACGGGCTACGAAGGACTGGCGAGCCACGGCGGCACCATCGGCCTGTTCATCGGCCTGTTGCTGTACGCCCGGAAATATAAGATGGGGCTCTGGACGGTCATTGACAACGTAGCCATAGCGACTCCGCTCACCTGTTGCTGCATTCGCCTGGGCAACCTGATGAACTCGGAAATCATCGGCAACGTGACCGATGTGCCCTGGGCCTTCCTTTTCCACACCCGCGAGGCGATGATTGACGGCCAACTGGTGCCACGCCATCCCGCCCAGCTGTATGAGGCCATCGCCTATCTGCTCATCTTCTTCGTCGGCCTGTGGATTTACCATTGGGACACGACCAGAACGCAAAAACAAAGCCGTGCAAAAACGCAGAAAACCACAAGCCTTGTGGGCACCAGCTTCTACTTCGGCTACTGCGTCTTCACCATTTTCCTGTTCCGCTTCTTCGTGGAATTCCTGAAAAAGGAGCAGGTGGCTTTTGAGCAGGACATGCCGCTCGACATGGGCCAACTACTGAGTATTCCTTTCGTCCTGATTGCCGGCTACGCCATGTGGAAAGGGTGGGGGAAAAGAAACCCTGAAAAGTGAAGAAGGAAAAGCGAAAAGGGAGGCAAACCAACAAACATAAAAAACGTAAACCATTTTATATATCCATGAACATTTTTCAGCACGTATCAGACATTGGCGACCTGAAACAGGCTCTCGCCGAGGCTTTTGAAATCAAAAGCGACCGCTACAAATACCAGGAACTGGGCAAGAACAAGACGGCCATGCTCATCTTCTTTAACAACTCCCTGCGCACAAGACTCAGCACCCAGAAGGCAGCGCTGAACCTGGGCATGAACGTCATTGTACTCGACGTGAACCAAGGCGCATGGAAATTGGAGACGGAGCGCGGTGTCATCATGGAGAGTGACAAAAGCGAGCACCTGCTGGAGGCCATCCCCGTGATGGGAAGCTACTGCGATGTCATCGGTGTGCGCTCGTTTGCCCGTTTTGAGAACAGGACGGACGACTACGAGGAGAAAATCATGCAGCAGTTCATCAAGTATTCGGGCCGTCCCGTCTTCTTTATGGAGAGTGCCACGGTTCACCCGCTACAGGCATTCGCAGACCTGATAACGATTGAGGAGTACAAAAACCGCACACTGGTAGAGCCTAACCCGCTGTTTGGCGGTGAGGCCGTGAAGCGTACCCTCAACAAGCGCCCGAAAGTTGTGCTGAGTTGGGCACCGCACCCCAGGGCTCTGCCACAGGCCGTGCCGAACTCGTTTGCAGAATGGATGATAGCCGCCGCCTCACCCGTCAACGGTATTGAGGGCGGCATGGACTTCGTCATCACCCATCCGAAAGGCTACGAGCTGGATCCGAAATTTGTAGCTGGTGCGACGGTGGAATACGATCAGATGAAGGCGTTCGAAGGCGCAGACTTCATCTACGCAAAGAACTGGTCGTGTCCAGGAGTGACCCAGCCAGAAAATTACGGAAAGGTGCTGGGTGATTACCATGACTATCTGGACTGGACGGTAGGGGAGCGCCAGATGGCCGTGACCAACCATGCCTTCTTCATGCATTGTCTGCCCGTGCGCCGTAACATGATTGTGACCGACGACGTGATTGAAGCCCCGACCAGCATTGTCATTCCCGAAGCGGCAAACCGCGAAATCAGTGCCACCGTGGTGCTGAAACGTATGCTGCAAAGCTTGGGATAGGATAAACCGGAACAGCAACCTATCCCAATATAAAAAACAAACCCCGAAAGCTCTCATTGGACTTTCGGGGTCTTCATTATTTCTTCTTTCCTTTCTTCTTTTTAGAAAATTCAGCATAGAAGGGTTGCGACTCAACCTGACCTTCAAAGTATTTCGCCCATTCCTGAGCGCCCTTCGGTCCTCGTGCGGCCGTATAGCCACGCTCGGCACGGCTGGGTTTCCGTTTGCCAGATTCAGACGAGCTACTGGCAGGCTTGTTGGCCTGTGAGCGAACAGACTTGAAGTTGTCGCGCTTCCCCCCACGTTCGCGGGGACTTGAAGAAGATTTTGCTTCGGCGTTGCCAGAATTCTCCGTAACCTCTACGTTGACCTTGCGCCCATCGAATTCGCTGCCAGAGAGTACGTTCAGAACGGTTTTTGCCTGATTTTCGGGAACCTCAAAGAAGGAAAAGTTCTGCATGAGGTCAATGCGTCCAAGGTCGATGTGGGCATTGCCGGAAACGCGGTTGATGAAGCCCATGAAGACCTTTGGATTAATGCCATCCTTCCGACCCAGGTTGATGAAGAAGCGTGTGTAGCCCTTCTCGGCCTCTCTGGAGCGCTCTGAGCCACGTTCGCGCTTTCTGCCGCGCTCTGTACGTCCACCCGCAGAATCGCCCTTAGAGCCGCCCTTTTCGCTGGGCTGGATGATTTCGGGCGCGTTCTTGTAGTAATTCAGGAAGGTGTTGAACTGCATACTGACCATGCGCTTGATGATGTCCTCTTTCTCCAGCAGGTCGAATTTGCGATAAACCTCGCCCAAGTAGGGGGCAATCTCTTCCTCGTCAACCTCGACTTTCTCAATGTCGTCAATGACTTTATAGAGCTGTTTGGCACAAATCTCCTGACCGGAAGGCAGGATGCCAGGAACAAACTTCTTCTGAATCTGCTTTTCAATGGCACGCACCTTGCCTTTCTCCTTGACGTGGATGATGGAAATGCTCGTACCACTGCGACCAGCCCGACCGGTACGACCAGAGCGGTGGGTGTAGGACTCAATGTCGTCGGGCAATCCGTAATTGATGACGTGGGTAAGTTCATCGACATCAAGGCCACGGGCTGCCACGTCGGTGGCCACCAGCAGCTGTACACGGTGCTGACGGAACTTCTGCATCGTGAGGTCACGCTGTGCCTGTGAAAGCTCGCCATGCAGTGACTCTGCGTTGTAGCCGTCCTGAATGAGACGGTCGGCTATCTCCTGCGTTTCCATGCGAGTGCGGCAAAAGATGATGGCGTATATCTCAGGGTAATAGTCAGCCACACGCTTCAAAGCATTGTACTTGTCGCGGGCTGAGACCAAATAATAGATATGGTTGACGTGCTCTGCACCCTCGTTACGGCTGCCGACGACGATTTCCTTATGGTTATGTAGGTAACCTTTTGCAATACGCTCAATCTCCTTGGACATGGTGGCCGAGAAGAGTAAGGTGTTGCGCCCTGCGTTCATGGAGGAATCAGCATTCTCAGAGTCCTCGGTATTCTCGGTGGGGCGTGGAGCCGGACAGCCGGCCAAAATCGCATTGATGCTGTCGGAGAAACCCATGTTCAGCATTTCGTCGGCCTCATCAAGCACTACATTCTGAACGTGGGAGAGGTCGGCCACCTTGCGCTCCATAAGGTCAACCAGACGTCCCGGAGTGGCTACTATGATTTGTACGCCACGACGCAATTGACGGATTTGCTGCTCGATGCTGGCACCCCCATAGACAGCCAGTACGTGCAATCCCTGTATGTACTTGCTGTAGTCTTTTAAGTCGTCAGTGATTTGAAGGCAAAGTTCGCGAGTCGGGGCGATGACGATAGCCTGTGTCTGGGTGCTTGACGTATCTATTTTCTGCAATACCGGCAGACCGTAAGCTGCCGTTTTACCTGTGCCGGTTTGTGCCAAAGCTACAATGTCGTTGTTGTGTCCCAACAAATAGGGAATGACTTCTTCCTGAACAGGCATTGGGCTTTCGTAGCCCATTTCGGTGATGGCGCGAAGGATTTCTCCTGATACGCCAAGTTCTTCAAATGTTTTCAATGTTTATGGAAATTATAAAAATGATGGGGGGATTTTTTTATGGAGTTAATGGGATTGACGGGCTTAACAGAGGGGCTAAACGCTTAACTTGTATTGATTGGCAAATTCTTGGCTGATGGAATTGTTGAAGCTCTGACACACCTGGGCGGCAAGGGCACATCCGTGAGCGATGATTTTGTCCCATTGTGCCTCGGAAAGGGTGGGGAGATCGTCGCGCCCCACTCCTGCCGACATCAGGCCGAAAATCACTCCCGCATTGAAATTGTCGCCGGCTCCAATCGTTGATACGGTCTCTATTTTCTGAACTTTATAGGTCTTGTTGAGAGTGGGGGAGAAAAGGCTGATAGCCCCATCGGCATCGGTACAAATCATGTTTTTGCAATAGAAGGATACTTCCTGACGGTAGGCTTTTTCTGCATTGCTGATGCCAAACATGTTTTGGAAGTCCTCTGTGGAACCACGCACGATGTCGGCATACTCAAAATTCTCAAGAATGGTGGCATAAAGCTTGATGGCCTCGGAGGCATGGCTGGAACGGAAGTTGATGTCGTAGTAAATGAGGGCACCACGCTGGCGGGCATAGTCAAGGAAGTTCTTGATTTTTTCTCTCAGAACAGGGTTGAGTACAAAGTAAGAGCCCATCATGACAATGTCGTCCTTCTGTATCTCCGGCCAACGCACATCGAGCCGCGCCTTGGGGTAGTCTTTGTAGAAAGTATATTCGGCATCGTTACGCTCGTTTAGATATGCCAAGGAAATGGCTGTGCGCCCATCGGCATAGACGCAGACGCAGCTGTCGTCGACGCCATTTTCCACCATAAAACGCTTGATGATACTTCCTACCTTGTCGTTACCCGTTTCGGTAATCATAGTCACATTCAAGCCCAGTCGGCCCAAAGAGACGATTCCGTTGAAGACAGAACCACCAGGCACAGCAGCTGTAGGCTGTTCATTTTTAAATATAATGTCAAGAATGGTCTCGCCAATGCCAATAATCTTTCTCTCCATATTTCTTATTTTTTAAAAAGAAGGGAAACCGCCTTGTATGCGTTTGTCGCAATGTGTTGGAGGTGGTTCACTGTATAAAAAATTGGGTTAATAGTCTCTATTTAAATATCAAAGTTGTTAATTTCTCTGGGTTAAAAATGTCTTGGGCCACTTGCTGCAGAAACTCTGGCGTGAGTTTGTCCAAATGCTGGAAGGTGTCTTCGATGCCTTCGAAGCGATTGTAATGAAGGAACGCCTTGGCCGTATCGAGAATGTAATTCTCAGAATTGTCACAGGCAACGCCTATCTGCCCTTTTATCTGTTTCATGGCGGCAAGAAATTGCGCCTTGGAAAGAGGGGCTGACATCAGGCGGTCCAGTTCTTTGCGCACCAAACGGCAACATTTGTCCACGTCCTCGTAGTCGCAACCAAAATAAATGGCCCAAGTGGAAGTGTCGGTATAGTTTGTCAATGAGGACTCGACCGTATAAACCAGCCCCCGACGTTCGCGAAGGGCAATGTTAAGGCGGGAATTCATCCCCGGACCGCCCAACAGGTTGTTCAGGAAATAGAGTGCAATGCGACGGTCGTCCTTGGAACCGTATGCGGCACAGCCTATCATGACGTGGGCCTGATGCGTTCCTCGATCTTCAATGATAAAACGCCCGTTCTGCTTGCTTTTCCATTTTCGGATGGTTTCGCCCTTAGCCTTGGCTGAGATTGACAACGCCATTTTGGGGGCATATTTCTCCACGGTATTCTTGACAATGGCAAAATCATAGTCTCCCAAAACAAAGAAAACCATTTTTTCCGGTTTATATAGACGCTGGGTAAAGGCTTTGGCATCAGTCGTCTGAAAACGCCGGATGTTTTCGGCCTGACCCAAAATGTCGTGGCCTAAGTCATGACCCTCGTAAATAAGATTTTCAAAGTGATCGAAAATTAAATCCGCAGGAGAGTCATTGTACGACTCTATTTCGTCAACAATGACCTCGCGTTCTTTATCGATTTCCGCTTGTGGATAGGTGGAGCTATACACCACGTCGAAAAGAAGCTCAACGGCACGGGAAAGATTCTCCTTCATGAAGGCACTGTAAACCACAGTTTCCTCCTTGTTGGTATAAGCGTTCAGGTCGCCACCCACAGATTCCATTCGATTGATAATGTGCCAAGCTTTTCGTTTCTCAGTACCCTTAAACATCATGTGCTCACAAAAATGAGCCATTCCCTGCTCCGTGGAAAGTTCGTCCCGAGTACCAGCGTCGATACTGATGCCACAATATGCCACAGGAGCTGTGGACAAGATGTGGATGAGCCTGAGACCCGACGGAAATGTATATGTGTTGACGATTTCTTTCATTAAAAAGGGAATGTTACGGTACGTAAGGAATCAAATTCTATCGTTTCTTTGGAGCTAATAGATAAGCAAGCCTGCCAAACCGCAAAGCAGAATCATTAAAATGGGATGGATTTTAAACAAACGAGTTCCTATGAATGCAAAAATGAATATGGTGAGGCTGACGATAAAGACAAAGGTTGATTGAGTTGGGGAACCGAAGTTTTCCACATTCATCAACATCAATGCAGCAGCCAGCAACAAGCCGACAATCGTGGGACGCAATACACTGAAGATATTTTTGATGTCTTGGGATTCTTTATGCTTCAAAAGGAACTTACTGATTGAAATCATCAGGATGAAAGGAAGCCACATGATGCTGAGCGAAGTCATGACAGCAGACAATGCAGCAGCCCACTGCGGATAGCCAGCGTTTATCACAGCCGTATAGCCCGTATAGGTTGCAGCATTGATACCGATAGGTCCGGGCGTGGATTGGCTGACAGCCACAATATCCGTAAATTCTGCGACCGTAAGCCAATGGTGCTTGTTCACAACCTCGTCCTGTATCAGCGAAAGCATGGCATAGCCGCCGCCGAAATTAAAAATTCCTATCTTGGAGAACGTGATGAACAATTGAAGAAATATCATGTCTGAAAACGTAAAATGAAGTCCCTATTATTTACTTGCAAAGCGGCCATACAGAAATCCCCCTATGCCTGCTGCCAAAATGCACCATATCGGGCTGACTCCCATTATATATATGAGTGCGGCGCAAACAAGAGGAATCCACAAGGTTTGCTTACGGATTTTTGCCGATTTGGCCATTGTGAAGCAAGGCGCAAGAATCAGCGCCACCACACAAGGGCGAACACCCATGAATATTTTTTCCACATAGATGTTGCCTTTAAAAGCATGGAAAAACATGGCAATGAGTAAAATGGCAAGAATGCTGGGGCCAGCCACACCCAACGCACCTATGATGCCTCCCCATGTCCCCCTGAATTTATAGCCAATGTGGGAAGCCATATCAATAGCGAAGAGTCCAGGAGTGGATTGCGCCACAACAAGGATGTCCATAAACTCTTCACGAGTCAGCCAACCTTTCTTGTCCACAATCTCTTTTTCCATCACCGGCACCATTGCATAGCCTCCACCCAAGGTAAAACTACCAATCTTACTGAATGTGGCAAACAAATCCCAGTATATACCCATTATCTTTCTGTCAAATCGTTGTTATCTATCATTAATGTGTGCGGCGGAATTAAATCGTTGTTCGTTCCACCTCAACCTCCTCATGAAGGAATACATTTGCAGACTCTCTGAATTTCGTCCGTGACTCTGTCGTAAAATATTGACAAGAGCCGCCGCGTGTTATTCGCCTGTCCATTTCCCCATGGCGGCGCAAATAATCTTCAAGGCTTTCTGCAATGTAATGACCTTGTGGCACCAATTGGATGTTTCCGGGACAATACTTCACAATCTTCTGCATCAGCAAGGGATAGTGAGTACACCCCAAAATAATGGTGTCAATCTGTGAATCCTGAGCAAGCAATTTGTCGATGCCGTCTTTGACAAAATAGTCGGCACCAGGCTTGTCAAACTCATTGTTCTCCACCAGCGGGACCCACATAGGGCAGGCTTGCCCCACGACGGTAGCACCTGGATAGAGTTTCTCTATTTCCAGTTTGTAGGATTCAGACTTTATGGTTCCTTCCGTGGCAAGCACACCGATATGCTTCGATTTGGACAACACACCTACAACCTCTGCCGTGGGGCGAATGACGCCTAATACACGACGGTCGGGGGCATGAAAGGGCAGATATTGCTGTTGAATGCTTCTCAACGCCTTGGCTGAAGCCGTATTACAGGCCAAAATAACCAATGGGCAGCCAAGGGAAAAAAGCTTTTTTACAGCCTGTAATGTAAACTCATAGACAACATCAAACGACCGAGTTCCGTATGGAGCCCGTGCATTATCACCCAAATAGATGTAATCGTATTGAGGCATCTTATGGCGGATGCCATCAAGGATGGTCAAACCGCCAAAGCCCGAATCAAATACACCTATAGGACCAGAAAGATTTGGTACAGGAAAATCTGCCTGCATTTCTTTTAACATCCTTTCTGATGCTGACACCCGTTTACACGAAAGAAAAACGTTTCTGAATCTTTCTTCTGATTACTATTTCTGAAGCCGTTCCTTCACGATGTCCGTACAATCCTCACCCTCACCTGTGGTGTTGACAAAAGGATAAGCATTGTTGTCCGTGTTCAGGATATAGGCATAGTTACGCTCAAGGCCGACCTCACGAAGCACATCCTTCAGGCGACTGTGGAGCGGCGCCATAAGCTCCTTCTCCGACTTGGCAAGCAACTGCTTGGCCTCATCCTTGAATTTGATGCTCTCGTCCATCAGTTGCTGAAGCTCTTTCTGACGCTTGAGCATGATGTTTTCTGGAAAATCTTTCTGACCATCGACAAACTCATAGAACTTGCGTGAGAAATCCTGCTCCGCACGCGACAATTCCTGGTCGTAGGTCTTCTTCAACTCTTCCAGATTCTTTACCGCAACCTCATACTCTGGCATAGACTTCAACACTTCGTTGTAGCTGATAAAACCAAAGTGCTGTGGCTGCACCACAACTCTCTCCACCACTACTTTTGTAGAGTCGGAAAGCGCAGCCTCTTGTGCTGACACATTGGCAGCAAAGAGGAGCGCTACAGATAATGCAATAAACTTAGTCATCTATCTATTGAATGATTAGCTTTTATTTAAGACCCAATTTGGTTTTGACATCCGTCGTCACATCTGTTGATAGGGTCTCACTGATGTATGGAATGCCACTTGACACATCCATGATATACACATACTGTCCGGCAGCACCAATCTCCTTGATGGCATCCGACACCTTTTTGGTAATCACCTGCATCTTCTCGGCCTGAGCCTTCTGCAGTTCCTGAGCTGCTGTCTGCTCATACTGCTGCAAACGCTGATAGAGATCCTGAAGTTCCTGCTGACGACGCTGCTTCACGGCATCGGGCAATGTAGCCTGATTCTTGTCGAAATCATCGGCCTTGGTCTTCAGTTCGTCCTGCATACGCTGGAGTTCCTGCTCATACTGCTTCTGAAGATTCTGCAAATCTGTCATGGCAGTGGTATATTCAGGCATGGCCTGTACAATCTGTGTTGAATTAACGTGAGCAAACTTCTGTGCAAACACACTCATTGGCAATGCCAAGAGTACGGCTAAAATAATTTTTTTCATTTCTTTCTATTAAATATATTACTATTGTGATTATTGATTTCTCAAATTGCTGTTAATCTCTATTTTTTAATAACTGTAGCCTAACTTCTGCAATACCTCATCGCTGATGTCAATCTTTGGCGATGCGTAAATAATACTTCCACCCGAAGCCCGGTCAAGCACCAACTGGTAACCCTTTTTGTCGCAAATGTCCTTGACCGCATTGTAAATCTCGTCTTGAATCGGCGACATCAAACTCTGGCGCTTCTTGAAAAGCTCACCCTCTGCACCAAAGTATTTCTTCTTTAGCTCACTGGCTTCCTTTTCCTTGGCAACAATGGTCTCCTCAGCCTTGGTCTTCTGTGTGTCAGAAAGGAAAACCGATTCCGATTGATACTTCTTATACAAAGTCTCTACCTCCGTGAGCAAAGCCTGAATTTCTCCTTCCCATTTCTTGCTAATCTGGTTCAGTTGCTCGTTGGCACGCTCGTATGCCGGTATATTCTTCAGGATATACTCCATATCCACAAGTGCGAACTTCTGCGCACTGGCTGTCACTGCTCCCGCAAAGACTACCATTATTATCAATAAAAACTTTTTCATTTCTTCTATGTCTTTTTTTAAAGTTCGGTGCAAAGATGACTATTTTTTCGCTTTGGGCATATAGGGAAAATCCTAATGTTATGTGGAAAAACCACTATATCACATAGTGAAAACACCACTCGTTAAAACTCCTGTCCGAGGACAAAATGGAAATGGCTGCCGGCATAAGACTTTGAGCCAAACACCTTGTCGAAACCGTATGCCCAGTCAATACCCAACAGACCTACCATCGGGAGGAACACACGAACACCCACACCTGCGGAGCGCTTGATGTCAAACGGATTGAACTTCTTCACCTCGTTCCAGGCATTGCCACCCTCCGCAAAGGCAAGGGCATAGATATTGGTCGAACCGTTCAGCATCAACGGATAGCGCAACTCCAACGTCATACGCGAATAGGCATAGCCCTGATGTCCATACGGGGTGAGGCAACCGTTCTCGTAACCACGCAGACCGATAGTCTCTGTATAGTAGCTGGTTGAATATCCCGACATACCGTCACCACCCATGTAGTAGGTCTCAAATGGAGACCGCTTGCTTTTCTTGTAGGAACCCAGGAAACCACAATCGAAACGCGCCATCAGCACAAAACACTTCTTGGCACTCGAAAGTGGTGTATAGAATCTTGATTTGAAAGCCCATTTGTGATACTCAATCCACTTGTACTTCTTCTGCATGTCCGACATATAGTTGGCATCGGCCTGTGAAGTGGCCAAATGCTCATAATCCACACCGTCCCAAAGAGAGTAGGGTGGGGTGAACGTCGCAGACATCGAAATCTGGGAACCACGGCGCGGGAATATCGGGTTATCAATATTGTTGCGTGAGAGGGAAAGCGTCAGGTTCACATTGTTACAGCTACCGTCCGTAATCAGGAAGTACTCCCAATCCTTCAACATGTAACGGGTATAGCCCAATGAAGACTGGAAATAGAAATTATTGTCCGGCCAGTTCAAGCGCTTACCCCAGCCGATAGAAAGGCCAAACAGCATGATGTACTTGTCCGGGTCGTAGAAACTGGAGTAGTTATTGTAATAGCTTGAGTTATAGTTTCCGTAGCCGTACAGGGCTGAATAATAGTTATTATAATAGCTTGAATTGTAATAGGCACTGCTCACATCCGTTTGACGCGAGAAAAACGCACTGACGGAGAAGGAGTTCGGGCGTTTGCGACCAAACCATGAGTCTGAGAACGAAATGCTATACGACTGGTAATACCGTCCGTTTGTCGAACCCGTCAACTCAAACGACTGGGCGTCGCCCTGAGGTAGAATGCCACGATGAATACCATTCCGGGAGAACAGGTTGCGAATGGAGAAGTTTGTGAACTTCAGTCCGACCTTACCAATCACACCCGTCTGTCCCCAACCGAGCGAAAACTCAATTTGGTCACTGGCTTTCGGGGTCAGACCGATACTCAGGTCAACGGTTCCGTTCATCTGGTCGGGCTTAATCCACTCATTGGGCGCAAGTGCCTCCGGGTCAAAGTGTCCCATTTGGGCAATCTCCTGGTACGTCATTTTGAAAGCATCCATCGAGAACAAATCGCCTGGCTTCAGCTTCAACTCACGACGCACCACTTCCTCATACACTCGCGTATTACCATATATTTGAATCTTATTGATGGAAGCCTGCGCACCTTCATAAATACGCACTTCCAAGTCTATCGAGTCGTTTACCACATCCACCTCCACGGGTACCACCTGATTAAACAGATAACCCTCGTTTGAGTAATAATTCGCAACGGCATCCTCGTCCGTGTTCAGCCTGTCCTTGATGTGCGTCTGGTTATACACATCGCCGCGCTTCATGTTCAGCAAACGGTTCAGCACATCCGTGGTATAGACCGTATTACCCGTCCAACTGATGTTACGCACATAATAGCGCATACCCTCATCCACGCCCAGATACACATCCACCGTGTTGTCACCATTATCCACCACGCTGTCCTTCACAATGCTGGCATCACGGTAACCCAATTCGTTATACCGTTCAATCACACGCTCCTTGTCCTCTGCATAGTTCTCCTTGATGAACTTCTTTTTCTTGAAGATACTCTTGAAACCCTTCTCGTTTGTCTTCTTCAGCAAACCACCCGAAAAGAGGTTTCCATGGAACTTCTTGGTCTTGATATGGTCATTACCCGTAATGTAAATCTTGCGAACCTTCACCTTCTCATGCTTGTCAACATTCACATCCAGCATCATCTGCCCCTCATGGTTCGGGTCGTCATGCTGCAGAATGGCTACCTCCACATTGCGGAAACCCTTGGCCTCAAAATAATTCCTGACCACAATCTTGGCTTTGTCTATCATGTTGGGAGTAACCTGATTTCCCTTCACCAGACCCATCTTCTCCATCAGGTCCTTCTGCTCGTTCTTCTTCACACCCCACACATTCACCTTTGACACACGCGGACGGGTAGCCAACGTAATTTTCAGGTAAATCTTATCGCCTACAATGCTGTCTGCCTCTATCTTCACTGCCGAGAACAAGCCATGCTTCCAATAGCTCTTCACCGCCTCGGTAATCTCATCACCGGGAAACGAAATCGTCTCCCCAATGGCCAATCCTGACAGCCCTATAAGTATATAGTCCTCATAATTCTTCACACCCTCCACGGTGATGCCGCCAATCTCCACTTTTCGAGGCTGGCCATACACCGCCGCAGGCTTCACCTGCACGTTGTCCTGAGCCATAGCACCCCCAGGAGCAAGCAGCAACGCACTGGCGCAAAGAATAATATATTTCAACAATTTCATTCCGATAGATTCAGATAAGTTCTAAAAAATATGCCGAGGCTTTTGTAAGTTTTTGAGTTTATACCTGACAGGCGCGGGTAGAGGGTTTTACTTTTCCTTTTTAGCCTCATCCACAACCTGCTCGCCCGTCTTACCAAAACGGCGCTGACGGTGCTGATAATCAACAATCGCCTTGTACAGACACTCCTCGTCAAAGTCTGGCCAGTAAGTATCCGTGAAGTAAAGCTCCGAGTAGGCAGCCTGCCACAACAGGAAGTTGCTCAGGCGTTGCTCACCACCGGTACGGACCAGCAACTCCGGGTTCGGCATGAAGTTCGTCATCTGGTAGCTGTCGATCGTCTTGTCGGTGATGTCCTCTGGATTCAGTTTGCCATCCTGCACATCCTTCACCATGTTCCGCACGGCACGTTGCATCTCCCAACGAGTGGAATAGCTGAAGGCCACCACCATGTTCGATGCGTCGTTATTCTTCGTCCGCTCCATCAGGTGGTTGCAGGCATCCTGCATCTTCTGGGGCAGACGCGACATTTCGCCGATGATGCGGAAGCGCACATTGTTCTTCATGAAGATTTCCTCCTCCAGGTGCTTAATCATCAGGTCAAGCAAATAGTTCACCTCAGCCTCTGGGCGACTCCAGTTTTCCGTGGAAAACGCATAATACGTCATATACTTGATGCCCAGTCTCGTGCCGCACGTCATGATATCATGCATTCTGTCGGCACCTGCCGAATGGCCAAAACTGCGCTCCTGTCCACGAGCCTGTGCCCAACGACCATTGCCATCCATGATGAACGCAATGTGCTCGGGCAAGCGAGTCATATCTATTTGTTCCTTATACATCAGTCCTTGAGTTTTTGAGTTCTTAATTTTTATGTTCAAACCGTAAACGGTCCATTCCTTTTCAATTATTACACTTGCGCAGGCGCGGCCAGAAGTCATACGACACATACACCATCGTCCAGCAGTATGAATCCTTATTCTTCAGGAAACCGCTCTTCAGGCCATACGGGTCAGGGATGCCGTCCAGTTTGTCGCTCAGCGAGAACCTCACCGACCAGTCCAGTCCCACGTTCACTCGCTCGGCCACCTTGTATTTCACGCCAAAACCCACGGGGATGTTCAGCGTGAAAGCCCCCGAAGTGGCCGTGAAGCCCAGTCCTGCCTGTATGTAAGGCACCAGCCTGTGCGTGTTCTTATAGCTTCGCCCCGTACCGTAAGCCCAGAAGTTCATCTCGTACTGACAGCCCACATCGACTACCGACTTCTTGAACTTCAGCGACTCCCTGTCAACCGTTGCCGGATAGGCCTTCTCCGATGCGTCGCCCGAAATACCGCCGTAGGCCAGGTCAAACTTCAGGGCCATGCGCGGATTCAAATTGTAGCGGGCAATGGCACCACCTCCCGGTTTCAGGTTCTTGAACACGCCCGTATAGTTGGCATCGCCCAGATAGGCACTTCCACCCACCATGCCGCCAATCTCCATCCTGTACTCCAACTCCGTCTGCGCCTTCAGCGACAGGGAAGCACCCAGCGACAGAACGACTGCAAATGCGATTGCCTTTTGCCTGATTTCCATGATGCGGTTCTCTGCGGGAATTTTTACCTTTTAATTTTCTATTTTTTGAGGCCGACAGGCCAACTATTCTGATTTTTCACTTAATGGTTCCTCGCCACACACCGCCGCCGCTCTGCACCACATAGAGCAGGTTGCCCACCAGCAGGACGCTGGCCGGACCGTTGGCCGCATCCAGGTCGGCTGGCAGACGCCACTTCTCCGACTGCAAACGCCAGGCGATGCCGTTGTCCTCAGAACAATAAAAGCCTTCGAACTTATACTCGTCGCCCGCAAAACGCCTGCGTCCCATGGCATAGAGATAGCCACCATAGTTCACCACACTCAGCTCTTCCAGGCGCGGACAGCCGTATGCATTGTCCGCCGTCACCTGTATATAGCTCCAGGGGGCATTAAAATAATCCTCAGCCGACGTAACCTTGTACCAGGATACACCGTTCACGGAACTGCCGGAGGATATGCCACCCATCATGGCAATGGTCAATTCACTGTTCGTATGCGAGGTGAAATAATAGCTGTAGAGACTGCTCGAAGGCAGCTTGTCAACATCCTCCGAGCCAGACACTTCCCATGTCGAGAAATCCACCGTTCCCAGAATGTCCGTGCCGTCAAAGCCATAGAGGTAAAGGCCATCGGAGCCCAACAGCCTTACGAAAGGCGAATCCGTCACTTTCGTCCACGTAACACCCTTCTCATGCTCCGTCGAAGCGTAGAGCCCGCCGTTCTCGTCAATCGCATAAAGCTGCCCCTTGTGTATCACGATTGACTGATAGTCAATCGTACCAGCCGCACCTGTCAGCTCTTCCGGCGCTGTCCACGTCGTTCCCTGACTGCGGTCGGTCGTACTCGTCACCTGAGGCTTGCCTTCCGGATTGTTGGAGAAAACAAACATCCTGTAAACCACGGAGTCGGCGTTTTGCCTGTCCTTATAGGTTGCTGGCAAAACCAAGGCCCGGTGGCTCCCCGACAACTGAAGGTCGGCTGTCGTGAGTCGATTCCACAGGATGGTGTCCGAAACCTCCGTATTCTTATGGATGGTCAGCGTATAACGCTTGCTATAGCTCCCGTCGGTCGAAACGCAACACAGCGTGACAGGCGACGACACGTCAATCGAGTCCGTTCCCGAAGTAATCTCCCAAAGCACGTCACCAGCCACCACATACACATCGCCCTGGCTCGTGAACTTCGGCACCACCTTCGTCAACGAAATCCAGTTCGGCAGCGGATACACATTCGTAATGGTGCCCGCCTTCTGGTCAATGCTGAAATAAATATCCGTACCCGTTACCACCCGCTTCGTCACCACCGACTGGCCAGCCGCATCGGTCGTAGTCACATAGCTCGTGATACTGCCCACCGAGAACGAGGTGATGGCACAGGCTGGCGACACATTCTCATCATCCTTATCCTTCACACACGACCCCAGCACCAGCATCGTCAGGCACACGGTCAGTATCTCAAAATATCGTTTTTTCATCAGAATACGTAAAGACGCAATATAAATCATTCGGCAAAAGTACGAACATTTTTTGGCTTCATCGCCCTAAAATCATGCTTTTTAAAGAAAATTATAGCGATTTTGTGTGTTTATTAACAAAAAGCACAGTTTTAAACACAGGAAGAAGGCAAAAAAGACCATCACAAACTAAAATTCCATCTTTCCTCCATGGAAAATAAAAAACCCACAGTGTGGCCTCTCCGAGGCCCGCTCTAAAATATCACGCAGTACTCTATCGGAGATGACGCAGAACTCTTCTCGATTTCACGCAGAACTCTACTGACGAAAAGAGTTCTGCGTGAAAACAGGAAAAATAACTCACTAATCTGTAATCGTTTAGATGATTATCCTAATAGGCTACGCTACAGGGAATGCCGGACTGACGAACCCGGTCGGCGATGATGTCGAGCTGTTCGTGGGTGGCTTTCTGGAGTTTGTGGGCGGGCGTCTCACGGTCGATGGTGTAAATCATCACCTCGCGGGGCTGGATGAGCTGGAGGGTGCTGAGCCAGGGAAGCACGTAGGAGTCATCGATGTTGCTGACGGAGTGGCCCTCGTATTCGCCCTGCATAAACAGGGTCTGAATGACACAGTCCTTGCCGAAAGCGATGAGGCGGTCGATGATGGCCTCAACGTCGTAGCCCGGATGGGGACGGTCAACCCGTTGGATGTAGTCGGGCTGAATGGTGTCGAGTTTGCAGATGTTGTTATCCACACGGCGCAGGGCATCGAACACGGCAGGACGCACGATTTGAGTGGCGTTGGTGAGGACACTGATTTTGGCGTCGGGGAAATATTGATTGCGCAAGCGGATGGTGTCGTCGATGATTTCGGGGAAATGCGGATGCAGGGTGGGCTCGCCATTGCCCGCAAAGGTGAGGACATCGGGTTTCAGACCCTCCTGCTGCATCTTGGAAAGTTGTGCCTCCAAAGCCTTGGCCACTTCTTCGCGGGTGGGCTGCTTCTGTTTGGGTCGGTAGTCCTGGTTGAATCCACATTCACAGTAGATGCAGTCGAAGGAACACATTTTGCCGTCGGCAGGAAGCAGGTTGATGCCTAACGAAACGCCTAAGCGGCGACTGTGGACGGGGCCAAAGATGGGGGAGGGATAGATGATTGTGGACATGTAGTTATTTATTTTTTAATTATTGGGTCGCTGCGCTCAAAATTATAAAAAATAGATGACTATCCTCAATTGTACCACCAGGACGCTGAAAGCGTCTCCGCTCCGTAACCGTAGGTCGGTACGACCTGCGGATGGGATGCAAAGAGGGACGCACCCTGGAGGGGTGCCCCATCAATAGCATTGGGCGACCCATTCAGGGTCGATGTCGCTCTACCACCTGATATCCGGGGGTGCTCG